>CALVJQ010000004.1 GCA_944332265.1 uncultured Bacilli bacterium | reverse complement strand
ACATCAGGCTTTGGATATTCTATAATAACGGATGATATTCGAACTGATTTTGATTTTTTGATTAATTCTTTACCCAATAAGTTAGATGAAGTATTAAAAGAACTTGATTCGGCTGTTTCTATTAGTGATGGATTTTACTTTGAAGGATCTGGTCAAGAAAATGATATTTCTAAAGCACGTGATGAAATTAAAACTGATATTGAAAATTTAAAAACTTCATTAGCAGATCTTCATAGTGCTTTTATGACAGATATTGATAATATAAATGCCGAATTAGAGTATAATTTTGGTTGGATTATTATTGGTGAGGTTAAAGGTAGTCAAAGAACTGAAACTGTTGAAACGGCACCTGTTGAGTAATAGGAGGGTATAGTATGTCTAAAGTAAAAATAAATAATGCAGAATTTCAAGAAATTCAAAGACATGTAGAAAATGCAAAATTACTCTCAGATGAAGCAAATGAGAAAGTATGGGGAGAAAATTTTGATAATTTATATAATAATTTTATAACTAATGGTTTTTTAGAGGATTTATATAAAGATGCTGAAAGTAATTTTAATTTGATTTTTGGTGGTATTACAGGTCTTTTATGTGGTGCAGGTGCAACTATTGCTGGAACTGCTGCAGCAGGAGTTGGAGTTGGAGCATCAGTTGCTGCTGTAGCTGCTTGTATCCCTGTAGCTGGTTGGATTATTGCTGCTATTATATTAGGAATCTTGGCTATAGTTGGTATTTATCATGTTATAAAATCTGCGTCTGATATTCAGTTTAAACATGATGCAGAGAAAGTGTTTACTGATCTTTTGACTGAATGTTATAACGGCAGTCAAGCTAATTATTTAGCAGCTGAAGATATAAATACTAAATTAGAAAATTGTAAGTTGAGTTTACAACAAATATTAATGAAAATTGATGACTTTAATACAAAATATGCTAATTTAAATGCTACTGCTGAGGCAATGGGAGTTAAAACGACTTTGGCTGATGATGGAATGACTGTATTAAGTGTTGATACTGAAGTTACAATAGATGGTCAAACTATTGAGTTATCTACAAGCGATGCTTTAAATGCTTTTTATACTTATGAAAATACAGTTATGTCTGCAATGATAGAGGCTGATATTTTAGAAAGAACATACGGATATGACATAGATTATAATGCTATTGTTAAAAATGCTAATTCATTTATGGCAGATACGATTAATAGTGGATTATATAGTCATGAATTTATTGATGCGTTGTTACCTAATTATACTCCTGATGAAAATGCAGCATATGATGCAACATCTGCTGCCACAGAAATTGACAATGATAAACTAAAGAGTTTAATGTCTGATGTTTCAAATTTAAATATATTCCCTGGATTAGGATTGATGAGTGCAGCTTTAATTGGTAAAGTTGGTACAGGTGATGATAGCTCTAAAAATCTACAACCAACTGGAGATACTCCATCTACTGGTGGTACACCTACTGGTACTCCTGGTGGAACTCCTAGTGGTACAACAGGAGGAACTACAATAATTGGAACTCCTACTGGCGGAACTTCTACAACAACTAAACCAGATGAAGATAAAAATAAAGAAGAAGAAAAAGAAGAAGAAAAGAAAAATGATATTGAAATTACAGAGATAAGCGATGAAGAGCTACCAGAATCTGTGTCTATTTCTGAAGAAGTAGATTATGATGCGTTAGCTAAAGAAAAATTTGAATTTGAATCTGGTTATGAGGAATTACTTGAACATCGTAGTGAAATTATTCAAGATATTGAAACTAAATTCGATTCTGGTGATTTAGATTCTATTCGTGAAGAATTAAAAGAATATGGTTATAATTCAGCAGAAATAGATGCTATTTTAGAAGATAGATTTATGACTATTAAAGCTATTGTTCAAGGTGATCAAGATGCTCAGTTATCTAAGATGGCTCATGAATTAGCAAAAGCTGATGGTATCGAAGACTTTACTTCTAAATATGAGGGAAGACCTGATTACACATTACTTGAAGATGATGGACCATCTGATTCATTAATGTTAGCTTCTGAAGATGAAAAAGTTGTTGAGTTATATGATGAAATGGTGGATGCTAAGGTAGCTTATAATGAAACTATTGAAGAAACAAATAAAGTATTACAAGAAGTTACTGAGAATAAACAAGCTATGGAAGATTTGAAAGTTAAATATGAAGAAGAGTATGGCGAAGATACTACACAATGGACAGAAGAAGCAGCTAATGAATATAATGAAGCTATTGAAACTTATAATAAATCAGTAGAAGACGCAACTAAACAAATGAAAGTATTGGAAGAATCTAAAACGACATATGAAACAGCAAGAAAAGAATTTACAGATGCTAGAGAAGCTTATTACGAGAAACAACGTAATGGCCAACCATCACAAAATGATTCTAATGTTACAGATGATTCTAATATGGATGGTACAAATAATATTCAGATGGATGGAGATAAACCGATTATTCCTGGAGCAGAAAATGTTACTCCTACTACAGATGGTATAACTTATTTAGATGGCTCTGGAGCTACTAATGATACTTCTAAATTAACAACGGTTGATGATTCAGTTGTTGTAACTGATAATTCAATAGAGATAAAGGATGTGTGATAGATGAATAAGTCACTTTTACCAATTGGAACAGTTGTTTTATTAAAAGGTGCTACGAAAAAGTTAATGATAACTGGTTATTATTCTAAAGCAGCTGATAGTAATAAGATATACACTTATAATGCTTGTATTTTTCCTGAAGGATATATGGAAAACACATTCTGTTTATTTGATGCTAATCAAATTGATGAAGTATTTTATAAGGGATTAGAAAATGATGAATTTGAAAAATACACAGATAGTTTATCTTCTGAGTATAACTTAGCAGATGGAAAAGGCTTAAGAAATAATGATATAGTAACTAATAAAAAAGATAAGAAGAGACGTGGACGTGTTCCAAAGGCTCCAACTAAACCAATGTCATCTAGTGAAATGAGAGCAAAATATACGACTCAAAAAATTTCTGGAAATCAATCTAAAGTGTTTGATTTTAGTAAATTAAAGTAAGGTGATATGATGGAACAAAAATATTTACCAATTGGAACAGTTGTTTTACTAAAAGGTGGAACAAGAAAAGTTATGATAACTGGTTTCTGTGCTGTTACTGAAGCTAAGAAAAATAAGGTATTTGACTATCGTGGTTGTCCTTTTCCTGAAGGTGTTTTAGAATCGAGTGGTGTTGCTTTATTTGACCATGATCAAATTCAAGAAATATGTCATATAGGCTATAAAAATGATGAATCTATTGATTTCTTAGATAAACTAGAAATTATTACAAAAGCTCATAAATAAAAGATACGAAAGTATCTTTTTTACTTGAATTATTTTATAAATAATTATATACTTATATTGACTTTTTACTTTAAAACTTGGTTTTCAGTTATCCACTATAAAAATGTTATATAGTGGTATTTTGTAATGATAGTTAGTGAGGTGGAAAGATGGCGATTACGGGTAGAGATTTTAAGCTTGAAGAGAAACGATTAGAAGAAGTATTAAAATTACTTGATGATAAGTTAGCTCAAATGGGCGACGATATTTTTGAAGATGAGAACAAATATCGTGAATTTAGAAAATATACTTGGGAAAATTTACGTGCAATGGATCCTCAAGAATTAAATCAAGCTAATGCAGAATCTGAATTTGAAGCAAATAAGATTCTTATGAAACAGGATTATTTTAAAAAATTATTTCGAATTAAAGATAATCCTTATTTTGCATCAGTTGTATTTGAAGATGAAGATAAAGAAAGATATAGTGTTTATCTTGGATTAACTTATTTGAAAGATGAAGAGTATGGAAATATCATCTATGATTGGCGTAGCCCAATATGTAGCTTATTTTATGATTTTGAAGTTGGGCCATGTGCTTATGCAGCACCTGGTGGACCAGTAAAAGGAAATTTAATAAGAAAAAGACAATATAAAATCGAAAAAAGAAAATTAATAAGTGCTTTTGATAATTCTGTTAATATAAATGATGAATTATTGCAAGAAGTATTAGCTACAGATAGTAATGATAAAATGAAGAATATTGTTAATACAATTCAACAAGAACAAAATAATGTTATTAGAAATGTTAGAGATAAGACATTAATAGTATCAGGAATAGCTGGTTCAGGCAAAACTAGTGTTGCTTTACATAGAATAGCTTTTTTATTATATAAGATTAAAAATTTAACTAGTAATGATGTTTTAATTTTTTCACCTAATCAAATATTTACTGAATATATTTCTAATGTATTACCGGAATTAGGTGAAGATAATACTTTGCAAACTACATTTAATGATTATTTAAGTAGTAGTATTACAGAATTTAATGAAGTTGAATCCTTTATGGATTTTATTGGGAAGTATTATTCTGAAAAGGTAGATAATTTTGAATTTATTAAGTATAAACAAAGTGATGAGATTATTAATGATATGAATTTATATATTGAGGATTTTATTAGAAAAGCAAGAGTAGTTAGGGATTTTACGGAAAATAAAATATATACAATTTATAAAGATGAAGTTAATGATTTATTACATAATAGATATAATACATTACCTTTTTTTGAAAGAGTAGATACAATTGCTTTAAAATTGAGTGAAGCTAATTATAGAGGGAGTGCTAAAAAGAAAGCTACTTATCGTAAATTAATTATGGAGAATAGTTCTTTTACTAAGGACTATAAAGATATTTATTTAGGTTTTTTTACTAGTCCATTTTGTAAGATTAGGGCTCGTGATGAAGATATAAGAAAGTTTAATAAAAGTAAAATTATTGGATATGAAGATGCTTTATTGTTTGTTTATATGAAAGGATTGTTAGAAGGTTTTCCATACGAAAGAGATATTAAACAAGTAGTAATTGATGAAGCACAAGATTATAGTTATTTACAATATTTAATTATTAGTAAGATTTTTAGAAATAGTAATTTTACTATTTTAGGTGATGTTAATCAGACGATAAATCCTTATTATAAATATGATTCTTTGGACATATTAGCTAATATATTTAAACAATCAAAGTGTATATCTTTAACTAAGACTTATCGATCTAGTCCAGAAATTATAGAATTTACTAATAAAATATTGGGTTTAAATCATGTATGTGCTATTAGGAAAACGAAAAGTACACCTTTAATTCATCGTACAGATAGTAAATATTTGTTAGAGGATATAAATTATTTACGTAATAAATATAAAAGTGTAGCAGTTATTACAAGAGATAATACGACGGCTTCTAGATTATATGAACAATTAAAGGATCATTATCCTATTTCAATATTGAATTCTAATACTGAGGAGTTTAATAAGGAGTTAGTAGTTTTACCAGCTTATTTAGCGAAAGGGTTAGAATTTGATAGTGTTATTGTATATAGTGATAAAGATAGTAAGTATTTAAAGAATGAGAAAAATTTATTATATGTAGCTTGTACTAGAGCACAACATGAATTAATTGTTTATTCTAGTAATAAGAAATGAAAAAGCAATAACTTAGTTATTGTTTTTTAGTGATTATATTTTTTTTTGCTTATTTTTAATTGACAAATATTAGTTATCTTAATACAATTTAAATACACGTTTATTCTAGTAATGGGGGATTTATATGTTAACAAATGTTGATAAAATGAAAATAATTAAGTATATAAGAGAAAATCCTTTAGGGGAAATATATTATGTTAATATGTGTGAAGCAATTGGAAAAGTTAATAAAATAAAAGATACAGAATTTTTAGATTTTTTTGTTAATTATGTTATTAAAGAATTTAGTAAAAGTGAAAAAATTGGGATGAAGATGATTACAAAAGTAGTATCTGTTATTATTTCTTTTGTTGGGTGGATACATGATGATAATCTAAAAATAAATGAAGAGTTATTAGATAAGTTGAGATGTTTATCTCTTTATTATCAAGAATATGTTGCAAGAACTGGAATAGAAGTAGATATAGAATTTAAAAATAATTATTTAGATGCTTTAGAGAAAAAAGTTAATGCATATTATCCTTCTAATAATAATGAGTCTGTTTTAGAGTATTTAAAAGAGATAGATACTTTAAAGCATAAATTAAATGAACTTAATAGAAATCTTGAGACGATAACTAAAAATTATGAAGCTTTAAAAAAGGATTATGATAAGAAATCACAAAGTTTAGTAAGTAGTAATAGTGAATTAGCTAATTTAAAAGTACAATTAGCTCAGAAAGAAAAAACAATAGAACAGTTCTTAGAAAATATTAGGAGAATAGAAAGTAAGGTTGATCTTTTAGAAGAGGAAGCTCGACAATTGGGGGAAACAAATAATAAATTGCTTTCTTATAAAGAAAAAGCTTTAGAATTGTCTAATTTAGTTGAACAGCTAAGAGAGTATGTTGTAAAGTATGAAGTTGAAGAACAAAATAGAGAAATGCATATAAAAACTACTGAAGCTATTAAAGTATTATTGTATCAACATCTTTTAGCAAAAGCTTCTAATATAAATGATTTAATGAAAGATTTAAATAAGGCAGGATATGTAGTAACTAAAGAAGAAGTTCATCAATTAATAAAGGAATTAGGAACAAGAATAAATATAGTAAGAAATTGTTTTGCTGATAAGCCTGAATATAGTGTTTCACCACCTAATGTAGTTAGAAATGGAACTTTTGATATAAAAGTTCCAGAAGGAACAAAGTATTATGATATTTTTTTAGCAGCTGATTTTCAAATAAGAGAAATGAATAGTGGAACTATTAAGCGTTTTGATAAAATTAATAATTATTGTATAGATAATAATATTAATTTGGTTTTAAATTTAGGAGATTTATTTGAAGGTAAGAGTAGTGGGAAAATTTCATATGATGATGCTATGACTAATATTAGTTGTGTTGAAAAAGCTATTTCTTTAATTCCTAAAACTGATAGTATTTATTATGCTGTGATTGGTGGTAATCATGATGAGAAAATGTTTAAGTTTGGATTAGATCCTATTGGTATGTTAGCTGATGAAAGGGAAGATTTTATTAATTTAGGTTATGAACATTGTACGATAACTTTTAATGGTAGTAGGAGTTTGCTAACTAGTTTTGCTATTCATCATCCATTTAATTTTGATTATAATATTCATTTTAATGAAGATGGTTTGGATTCACGAAAAACTTTAGAAGAATTAGAAAGTTTTTATAAAAGTCAAGGAAGAACTCGAGCAGATTCTTATATTGACATTTTTGGTCATATGCATAAATGTTTATTCAATTATCCTGATTCTTATTATTTTTTACCGGCTTTTATGGAACGTTTGGCTGATGGAGGAGCTTGTCATTTGAGAGTATATTTTACCGAAGATATGAAAATTAAGTATATGTTATTTATGCCGTTATCTTTACGAGAAAAGTTAGTAAAAAACGGAGAAATTCTATATAAGAAAGTTTTAATAAAGTAAGAAATGAATATTTTAGATATTCTTACATAAAATAATGTTGACAACTAAAAATTTTTAGTATATAATCTATCTTGTTATTGAAAAGAAAGCGATGTATCCACATCCACCTGATTGTAGTGAGTTATGATAGGTAAAGAGCTAAATAAAAATTATTTTTATTTCGTTTTTTAAGGGTGGATACTAGATGTTCGCCCTTTTTAATTGTGTGGAGGTGCTTATTATAGCAAAGGATAAAAATGAAATGCCTATTAATGATAAAATTAAAGTGGCAGAATTAATGGTTATTGGTCCTAATGGAGAACAAATGGGAGTTAAGAAGTTATCTGATGCTCTTACTTTGGCTAATTATGCTGGACTTGATTTAGTATTAATGAATGGAAATTCAGTACCAGCAGTTGGTAAAATTATGGATTATAACAAATATCGTTACGAAAAACAAAAGAAACTTAAGGAATCACAAAAGAAGCAAAGAGAAAGTAACAAAGATATTAAAGAATATCAGCTTAGTCCTAATATTGATATTCATGATTTTAATACGCGTAAAAAGAATGCTTCAGATTACTTAGTTAAAGGTCATAAGATTAAAGTTTCAATTAGATTTAAGGGACGTAGAATCGATCGCCCTGAACTAGGTAAAGAAGTTATGTTACGTTTTGCTGAAGAATTAAGCGAGGTTTCAACTATTGAAGCACAACCTAAGTTAGAAGGTCGTACGATGATAATGCTATTAGCGCCTAAAAAATAAAATTTAGAAAGAGGAAGTTGAATATGGGAAAGACTAAACAAAAAACACATAAAGCATCTAGTAAAGTTTTAAAAGCTAAGAAAAATGGTCAATTAGTTTATAAAAAATCTAATGGTAATCATATAACTGGAAAAGATTCTGCAAAGGCAGTAAGACAAAGAAGAAATAAAGGCGTATTATCTAAAAGTGATACAAAACGTCTAAAGGATTTCATCTAGGAAGGGGAGTAAGACATGACAAGAGTTAAAGGCGGAAATGTTGCAAAAAATAGAAGAAGAAAAGTTTTAAAAGAAGCTAAAGGTTATTTTGGTTCTAAACATAGATTATTTAAAACAGCTCAAGAACAAACTTTCCATAGTGGAGTTTATGCATTTAGAGATAGAAGACAAAATAAAAGAAATTTTAGAAAATTATGGATTCAAAGAATTAATGCTGCTTGTAGAGAAAATGATATTAGTTATTCAAAATTCATTAATGGTTTAACTAAAGCGGGTATTGAAGTTAATAGAAAAATGCTTAGTGCTATTGCTATTGATGATACTGAAGCTTTTACAAATCTAGTTAATGTTGCTAAAGCTGCTTTAGAAGGTAAAACAGTTAAAGTAGAAAAAAAAGAAGTAAAAAAGGAAGATAAAAAAGATTATTCTTCAATGACTGTTGCTGAGTTAAAAGAAGTAGCTAAAGAAAAAGGTATTGAAGGTTATACTTCAATGAAAAAAGCTGAATTATTAGAAGCTTTAAAGTAATCTTTTAGATTACTTTTTTTTATTAATTTAAGACTAAAATATGTAGTTTTTGTGCCAGTTTTATTGATTTATTAGACTTATTCTTGTATAATTAAGGTTAGTATAATATGGAGTGGTGGAAATGCGTAAGATAATGGCTTGTTTAGATGTTGGCTCTGATACCGTAAAATGCGTAGTAGGTGAAATGGTTAAAAGGAAACTTAATATTTTGGCTGTTGCTGAAGCTCCTTCGAAAGGAGTGAAAAACGGAATAGTTGAAGAACCAAATTACCTGTTAGAACCATTAAAAAATGTTATACAAAAATGTGAAGAAATAATCGGTCTTAAGATTAGACAACTAATTGTGTCTGTACCATCTAATAATGTAGAGTTTCAAGTTGTTAATGGTAGTGTTGCAATCACTAATGAAGGAAATATGATTGAAGGACATGATATTGTAAGAGTTGTTCAAAAAGCAATTAAAGGACGAAGAAACAATGATCTTGAATATATTTCGATGATGCCAACTAGCTTTTCTTTAGATGATAATCGAGTTGTTAAAGATCCTAAAGGATTAACTTCAAAGATTTTGTCAGTAAGAGGGGTTATGGTTTTGGCTCCTAAAAAGAATATATATCCTGTCCTTGCTTGTTTAGAGAGAATGGGAATTGATGTTTTAGATATTACTATTTCAGCAATAGGCGATTATTTTGAATTTAAGAATAAAGAGACGGATAAGAAAGTAGGAGTTGTTATTGATTTAGGTGATGAAACGACTACTGTTTCAATCTTTAATAAAGGGGTATTAACTAATTCAAGTGTTTCTTTATTAGGTGGAAGAAATATAGATAATGATATATCTTATATTTATAAGATACCTTTAGAAACAGCTAAAAGATTAAAGGAGGAGTTTGCTTTAGCCCATAAGAATATGGCACAAGCAACTGATGTTGTAGAAGTATTAAATAATTCTTCAGAAAGCATTAAAATTAATCAGTTTGAAATTAGCGAAATAGTTATGAGTAGGCTTAGTGAGATACTTAATTTAAGTAAGAAAGAGATAAATCACTTAACAAAAAAAGAAATAAGTTATATAATATTTACAGGAGGCTTAACGGAATTAAAAGATTTTAATTTAATTTTACATGAAGTTTTTGGTAATGAAGTCACTATTGGTAATATTTTGGAAATAGGAGTTCGTAACAATAAATATAGTTCATGTTTAGGCTTACTTAAATATTATGCTTATAATGCAAAATTAAAAAACAAAGATTATTCGATATTTTCAATAGATGAACAACAAGTGTTAAGTGGCGCTAATTTAAACACACAAAATGAAAGCGTAATTGGAAAGTTGTTCGGGTATATTTTTAATGGTTGATAGGAGGATTTGAAATGCACGATTTAACAAGAGATCAAATAGCTAAGATTAAAGTTATTGGTGTAGGTGGCGGTGGTTGTAATGCCGTTAATAGAATGATTGAGTCTGGTGTAGGTGGCGTTGATTTCATTGTTGCAAATACGGATTTACAAGTATTAAATGTTAGTAATGCGGAAACTAAATTACAAATAGGAAAGAATATTACAGAAGGATTGGGAGCAGGAGCTGATCCAGAAGTAGGTCGTCAAGCGGCTTTAGAAAGTAAATCAGAGATTGAAGAAGCCTTAGCTGGAGCTGATATGATTTTCGTTACTTGTGGCTTAGGTGGTGGAACAGGAACTGGAGCAGCACCTATAGTTGCTGAAATTGCTCAAGAACAAGGAGCTTTGACTGTTGCTATTGTTACAAAACCTTTTAAATTTGAAGGTCGTAAAAGAATGGAACAAGCTGAGGTTGGTCTTGAGGAATTAAAAAAACATGTTGATACAATTATTGTTATTCCAAATGATCGTTTAAGAGATATGATTGATAGAACAACACCTATTGTGGAAGCATTTAAGGAAGTAGATAATGTATTACGTCGTGGGGTACAATCTATTTCAGATTTAATTGCTGTATCTGGTTTAGTTAACTTGGATTTTGCTGATGTTAAGGCAGTAATGCAAAATCGTGGTAATGCGATAATAGGTATAGGAATTGGTGTTGGTGAAGATAGAGCGATAGAAGCAGCTAAACAAGCCGTTTCATCACCACTTCTTGAAACAACAATTGATGGAGCGACTGATGCAATTATTAATATTACTGGTGGTAATTCTTTAACTTTATTTGAAGCTGAAGATGCTGCTGAAGTTGTTAGAAATGCCGCTAATACTGATATTAATACAATATTTGGTGCTGTTATTAATGAGAATTTAAATGACGAAGTAATTGTTACTGTAATTGCTACAGGTTTTGATGATGCAAGAGAACAAATTGGTGGCGGTTTAGATAATGATTTACCTAAGAATACTTCATATATGAATGACGATGATGATTTCGATAATGTAGATATTCCACCATTTTTAAGAAATAGAGACGATTTTTAATAAATCGTTTTTTTTTGACTTTTTTCGGATATTAAAAATGATAAAAAGAAGATGGTGATATGATGAAAATATATATAGATTTAGTTATTATTTTAAATTTTGTATTGGATTTAATATTACTTATGAGTGTTAATTTTATTTTACGAAGAAATAGTAAATTATGGAGATTGATTTTAGGGAGTTTTATGGGGAATATAACAATAATTTTACTTTTTATAAGAATAAATAATATTGTGTTTGTTTTAAGTAAATTAGTATGTTCTTTAGTAATAATATTGGTTGCTTTTGGTTATAAAGATATTAAATATGTAATAAAAAATATTACATATTTTTATATAGTTAGCATGCTTTTAGGGGGAGGAATATATTTTTTAGAAAATCAATTTGCTTATAGTAATAAGGGATTAGTTTTTACTGAACAGGATATAGGGTATTATTATGGGATTATTTTTATTTTAGGAATTTTTATTTTTATTAAGTATTTAAAAAGTATTAGAGAAATGGGATATCACTATAGTAATTATTATAATTGTAAAATTTATTTTGAAGATGATAATGTTTTAGTAGTTAATGCCTTTTTAGATACTGGAAATAAGTTAAAAGATCCTTATAGTAATAAATCTATAATATTAGTAGATGATAAATTAATTGATAAGAGTAGGAATTATGTTACTTTGTATGTTCCTTATCATAGTTTAAATAATCAAGGTTTATTAAAGTGTTATAAAGCACGGAGGATAGAGATAGATGGTAAATCTTATGATAAATTTTTAGTAGGAATTAGTGATGAGAATTTTTTTATTGATGGGATTAATTGTATTATTAATAATAAAATAATGGAGGGATTAAGATAATGTTTAATTTTATAAGGAGAATATTAATTAAATTATTTGGAAAGTATAATCAATTCTTTTTTGTTGGTAGCAGTGATGTATTACCAGCTCCTCTTGATAAAAATGAAGAGTTGGATTTATTAATTAAAGCGCAAAAGGGAGATTTAAAAGCAAGAAATAAATTGATAGAACATAATTTAAGATTAGTCGTATTTATTGCTAAGAAGTATGAAACTACTTTAGATAATTTAGAAGATATTGTAAGTATTGGAACGATAGGTTTAATAAAGGGAATAAATACTTATAAGATAGATAAAAATATTAGATTAGCAACATATGCTTCAAGATGTATTTCTAATGAAATATTGATGTATTTACGTAAAAATAAAAAAAGAGTTAGTGATATAAGTTTTGAAGAAGCTTTAACTTATGATGCTGAAGGAAATGAATTACATTTAGAAGATATTATAAGTGAAGATGAAGATATTACGTATCGTGAGTATGAGAAACAAACTGATATTGAAATATTAAAAAACTATTTAGATAAATTAAATGAACGTGATAAAAAAATTATGATAATGAGGTATGGACTTTATAATACTCAAGAATATACACAAAAAGAAGTGGCAGAGATATTAGGAATTAGTCAGTCATATATATCTAGAATAGAAAAGAAAGTAATAAAAAAATTGCGAATACATTTGGAATAGGTTATTAATTGTGTTATACTTTAAAAGGATAATGGAGTGGTAGTATGGGAATAATTAAGATAGAAAAAAATAGTAAAAATAAAAATGAAACTACTACTAAAGTTAAAAATAGTAATTATGTTTTAAAAGATAGTTTAAATTCTTTAAATAATTTAGTTAGTTATGACTTTGATAAAGATAATGATAAAGATATTGGAACTAGTGATTCTTCGAGAATAAAAAATGAAATAGGAATAGTAGGAGCTTGTGTAAGAACGGGAGTTAGAAGTTTTTTTAGTTCAATAATTGATATATTGGTATTAGGAGGTATTATTTTTTCGTTACTTTATTTTACAGGATGGATAGAAGCAGTAAAGAGCTTTTTCTTAAATATTATTTCAAGAACAGGTAATACAGTTATTTTTTATGTAATAGGTTTTTTAATTTTATTATTATTTTGTTTATTAGTTAGAGGTAATATAAGAGGTGCTATAAAAGGAGTCTTTAAATATAAATATTTAAATAAAATGAATATTTATATATATGATATCTTTATTGTGATATGGAATATTGTCTTTTATATTATAATAGCTATTGTTTTATTTGCTTTAGTAAATAATTATCAAGATATTTTTAAATTATTAGTTAAAGTTAAATTTTTAAATACAGCAAATATTAGTATAGAAGGTTATGTTTATATTAAATATATAATTGTTATAGTTATTTCAATATTTTTAAGTTTAAATTCTTTAAGATGTGTTAGTTTAGTACATCGTTTAAATAAATTTGTCTTAGAAGATGAAGTGTAGATAAAAGGACAATTAAGGTACTTAATTGTTTTTTTTCGTTATTTTTATTTGATTTATGATATAATTATAATAGGTGTAAATATGATGAATATATATGGTATTAAAAGAGAAGATTTAGAAAATTATTTTTTAGATATAAATGAGAAAAAGTTTAAAGCCTTACAAGTGTTTGAATGGCTTTATGAAAAAAAAGTCTCTTCTTTTTTTAGTATGACTAATATAAAGAAAGATTTACAAGATAAGCTAGATAAGGATTTTTCTTTTAGAATGATTAAAATTCAAAAGAAACAAGAAGATAAAGAAACGAAGAAATATTTGTTTAAGTTATTTGATGGAAATTTTGTTGAAGCTGTTTTAATGCAACATGATTATGGTTTATCAGTTTGTGTTAGTAGTGAAGTTGGATGTAATATGGGATGTGCTTTTTGTGAATCGGGGAGATTAAAAAAAGTAAGAAATTTAGATAGTTATGAGATGGTTCAACAGATTTTGTTAATTGAAGATGATATAAAAAAACGTATTTCAAGTGTTGTTATTATGGGAATTGGAGAGCCACTTGATAACTATGATAATGTTTTGGATTTTATAAAGATTATTAACGATGCTAAAGGTTTAGCAATTGGTGCGAGACATATTACTTTGTCAACTTGTGGAATAATTCCTAAAATGAAGGATTTGATAAATGAAGCTTTACAAATTAATTTAGCAGTATCATTACATGCACCAAATTCTCAATTACGTGATAAAATAATGCCAATTAATAAGGCGTATAAATTAAATGATTTAATGGATACTATTAAAGAGTATATCCAAAAAACAAATAGACGTGTTACAATAGAATATGTAATGTTAAATAATGTTAATGATAATGATACACAGGCTTTGGAGTTAGCAGCTTTATTAAAAGGGTTAAATGTGTACGTTAATTTAATTCCTTATAATGAAACTAATCATATAGAATTTAAAAGATCTAGTAAAGATAGAATATTAAAGTTTTATGATATATTAAAGAAAAAAGGAATAAATGTTACAATAAGAAGAGAGTTTGGTAGTAATATTGATGCAGCTTGTGGGCAACTTAGAAGTAAAGAGGTGAAAGCATGAGATCATTTTATTTAACAGATTCAGGTAAAGTTAGAGATCATAATGAAGATTCTGTTACAATTTTAAAGAATGCTAATAATGAATATTTACTTATTGTAGCTGATGGTATGGGGGGACATAGAGCTGGTGAAGTAGCAAGTTCTATTTCTGTTAATCATATGGGAAAGAAATTTTCCGAAAGAAGTACAGTAGGTACTAAGTTAGAAGCTATAAACTGGATGAAAGATAATATAAGTCAGATTAATCAAGAAATTCTTGATTATACAAAAGAACATCCTGAAGCTATGGGAATGGGAACAACAACTGTGATGGCTTTATTAACTGATTCTTATTTATTATTTGGAAATATTGGAGATTCTTCTGGCTTTGTATTTAAAAAAGGTAAATTAACTAAAGTAACTAATGATCATACTTTGGTAAATTTATTAGTAGCAGCTGGTGATTTAACAGAAGAGGAAGCTAAATATCATCCTAAGAGAAATGTGTTAATGAAAGCTTTAGGAAGTAGTGATAAAGCTGATTTAGATGTTTTTGATGTTATGGATATGGATGTAGATGGGATATTGCTTTGTAGTGATGGATTAACATCGATGTTAACAAAAGAACAAATTGAGAAAGTTTTAAATGATAAAGAATTGGAAATTGAAGAACAAGTTATTAAACTTATTAGAAAGAGTAATGCACGAGGTGGAACTGATAATATTTCAATTGCTTATTTAAGTCTTGAAAGTGGTGAAGATTTATGATAATGAAAGGACAAAAGATAAATGATCGTTACCAAATAATAAAATCAATTGGTGAAGGTGGAATGGCTAATGTTTATTTAGCTTATGATACTATACTTGATCGTGATGTAGCAGTAAAAGTGTTACGTGGAGATTTATCTAACGATGAAAAGTTTGTTAGAAGATTTCAAAGAGAAGCTTTGAATGCTAGTAGTTTGAGTCATCCTAATATTGTTGAAGTTTATGATGTTGGGGACGATAATGGGCAATATTTCATTGTTATGGAATATATTGAAGGAAAAAATTTAAAGGATTTGTTAAAAAAGCGTGGGAAATTAACTACCTCAGAAGTTGTTGATATAATGAGTCAGATTGCTGATGGATTGTCTGTTGCGCATGATTCTTATATTATTCATCGTGATATTAAACCACAAAATATTATGATTTTGGAGAATGGTTTAGTAAAAATAACTGATTTTGGTATAGCAATGGCAATGAATGCTACGCAACTTACGCAAACAAATTCAGTTATGGGTAGTGTTCATTATTTGCCACCTGAACAAGCTAGTGGTAAAGGTTCAACATTAAAAAGTGATATTTATTCTATGGGTATTTTGATGTATGAATTGTTAACAGGAAAATTACCATATCGTGGAGATAATGCGGTAGAGATTGCCTTGAAGCATTTAAAAGAGCCTTTACCTAGTATTAGAGATGAATTACCTGATTTACCACAAAGTGTAGAAAATATTATTTTAAAAAGTGCAGCAAAGAATCCTAAGAATAGGTATAATGATGCACGAGAAATGTATGAGGATTTAAAAACTTGTTTAGATGAATCGCGTTTGAATGAACCTCGTTATGAGTATCAATATCCAGAATTAGATAGTGATAATAAGAAATTTACGAAACAAGTTGAAAAAGCAATAAGTGTAGAAAATGATGATGAGGAACAAATTGAAGTTAAGAAAGTTAGTGATTCAGAACTGAAAAAGGAAAATAAAATATTAGTTATTTTAGCAGCTATTTTTGTTGGACTAATTGTTATAGTAGCAGCATTTATGTTATTTTTACCATCTGTTTTAAATAGTGAAGATATTACTATACCTGAAGTGTCTGGTAAAGAGGTAAGTGCTGTTGTAAAAGAGTTGCAGGATATGGGATTTGAAGTTGCTGATAAAACTGTAGATATTAGCGATGATAAAGTTCCAGAAGGAAAAGTAGTAAAAACTAATCCACCTAGTGGTGCTAAAAGAACAGAAGGAACTGTTGTAACAATTTATGTTTCAACTGGAGATGCTAAATACGAAATAGAAGATTATACAGGAAAGAATTATTTAGAGGTAAAAGGAGCATTAGAAGCACATAATATTTTAGTTTATGTTGAAAAGAAAGATGTTAAAGATCCAGAAGATTATGATGATGGAGAAATTATTGAGCAAGATATTGAACCTGGTTCTAAGTTAGGAGCAAGAGATAGTATTACTTTATATATTCCAAATGTAGCTGCTAAGTATCCTGATTTTACTGATGGATCTTATACTGTAGAAGATGTTCAAAAATTCTGTGAAAAATATAATATATCTTTAGAAATAAAACATGAAGAAAATTCAAGTTATGATGAAGGAACAATTCTTAAACAAAGTAGACCAGAAGGATATACAATTACTAATGGAACAGTATTTATGATAACAGTAGCATCCGCTCCTGAAGAAACTGAAGAAGTGGTTGACGATGATTGTAATGGACTTTGTTAGATGAATGGGCAAATTGTACGTGTAATTAGTAATTTATATACTGTAAAAATAGATGATCAGTTATATGGATGTCGTGCTCGTGGTATTTTCCGTAAAAATAAAATAACACCAATTGTTGGTGATAATGTAATTATTGACATTGATAATAATGTGATTAATGATATTTTACCTCGTCGAAATGAATTAAAGAGACCGGTTATTGCAAATGTTGATATGGCAATAATTGTAACTAGTACTAAAAAACCAAATTTAGATTTGAATTTATTGGATAAGTTATTGAGTATTATAATATTTAATGATATTGAACCAGTAATATGTTTTACGAAATTGGATTTATTAAATGAAGCAGAATTAGAAATGATTGAATCACTACGTCGCTATTATGAGATGATTGGAATAAATGTTTTATATAATACAGAAACAAATGATATAAAGAAATTAATAAAAAATAAAATAGTTGTTTTAGCTGGTCAAACTGGAGCTGGAAAAAGTAGTTTATTAAATAAATTGGATGATAAATTAAATGTTAAAACTGATGAAATTAGTGAAGCTTTAGGTAGGGGAAAACATACAACAAGACATGTTGAGTTATATCCTATTGCTGATGGTTATATTGCTGATACTCCTGGTTTCTCAGCTTTAGATATAAGTGAAATGTCTAGAGAACAACTTAGAGATACATTCTTAGAATTTAATAATTATGAATGTAAGTTTAGAGATTGTATGCATAATAAAGAAAATGATTGTGGTGTAAAAAAGGCTTTAGAAAATAAAATGATATTACAATCTAGATATAATGATTATTTATTATTTTTGGAGGAAATTCGGAAATGAAAGTAGGAGTATCTTTTTTAACAAGAAATGATAGTTTAGAAGAAACTATAAAGAAAATTGATGAATCTAGTGCAGATTATATTCATGTCGATATGATGGATGGAGTGTTTGCTGGGGATGCGAATTATTCTGTTTCTGATTTAAAAAAAATATTTAAAGATACAACTAAACCATTGGATGTTCATATGATGGTTTGTTCACCTAATAAATATGTTAAGGATTTTACAAAATTAAAAAATGTTACTTATTTGACTTTACATTATGAATCTCATCGTCGACCAATAGATGTTATTAATATGATTAGACATACTAATATGAAAGTTGGAATTGCTATAAATCCAGAAACGAAAGTTAGCCATATAGTTCCATTACTTAATCATATAGATCAGGTTTTGGTAATGAGTGTTAAACCTGGTAAAGGTGGTCAAAAGTTTATGGAAGAAATTTTATATAAAATTGAAACTTTAAAAGATATTAGAGAAGAAAATAATTATCATTATATAATATCAGTAGATGGTGGAATTAATGAGGAAACAGCTAAATTATGTAAAGATTCTGGGGCTGATATGGTAGTATCAGGTTCTTATGTCGTATTAAGTGATAATTATGAAGATAAAATAAATAGTTTAAGATAAGGCTTGGTCTTATCTTTTTTAGTGTCTAGTAGAGATGTTATTAATTAAATGAAGTCTTTATGTATGGTATAATTGTATTGAGGAGAATCGATTAATGAATGCATTTAATGTTTTAGAAAAAATAGAAGAAAATGGTTTTGAAGCTTATATTGTTGGAGGGTATGTTAGAGATTATTTATTAGGAATTAATTCTGGAGATGTCGATATATGTACTAATGCGAGAGTTAAGGAACTATTAGATATTTTTAGTGAATATAATGTTTCTAGTAATGAATATGGAGCTGTTAAATTAATTAGTAATGATTCAAGAATAGATATTACGACTTATCGAAGAGACCTTAAATATAATGGAAGTCGACGTCGTGTAGAAATAGAATATGTTGATAATTTGCTAGATGATATAAATCGTCGTGATTTTACAATGAATACTTTATGTATGAATAAGAAAGGAAATATTATTGATGTCTTAAATGGTCGAGAAGATATAGCAAATAAAGTAATTAGATGTGTTGGGAATATTAATGATCGTCTAAATGAAGATCCTCTTAGAATGCTTAGAGCAGTAAGATTTGCAACAACATTAAATTTTAGAATTGAAAATAATTTGTATAGAGAATTAAAAAGAAATCGAAAATTAATTGATCAATTATCTAGAGAGAGAATAAAAGAAGAGTTAAATAAAATTTTAACTAGTAAGAATGCTTTAAATGGTCTTAAGATGATGAGAGATTTAGGATTCTTAGAATTTGTTGGAATAGATTTTAATGATAATTTAGTCTATGTTAGTGATATTTGTGGAATGTATAGTCAGTTAATCTTAAAAAAAGAATTTCCTTTTTCTAAAGAAGAAAAAGATAATATAAAAATTGTAAAAAATATCTTAGATTATGGTATTATAGATGAAAATATTGTTTTTACATATGGGTTATATGCTTCATTAGTAGCAGGTAGTATTATGGGAGTAGAAAGGGAATATATTACTAATTTGGAGAAAAATTTACCAATTAAAAGAATTAAGGATATTGCTGTTACTTCTGATGAAATATGTTTAATACTAAATATTAAACCTAGTAAGATAATTCATATTGTTTATGATGATTTAAAAGAGTTAATATTAAAAAAGAAATTGGATAATGATAATAATTCTATTAGAAAATATTTAGTAGATAATAAAAGGAAGTGGTTGAATGAAAGACCAGGTTATGAAGTTGTTAACTGCTAAGAAATTAGTAGTTAGTGGTGAAATTATTAAAGTTGCAATTAATAGTAATTTGTCTTTAGATGAATTTTTAGTTTTAATATATTTTGATAATAGTTTTAATAATAATTTTGATATTGAATTAGTTAGTAAGGTGTTGGGATTAGATGTTAATAAGGCGATGGAAGCTTTTAATAGTTTAATGGTTAAAGGATTAGTAAGTTTAGAAAGTGTTAAGGATATAGAAAATCGTCTTAATGAAGTAGTTAAATTGGATGGAACTTATAGGTTGATTATGGATAGTTCTATTGAAGAGAGTAAGTCTATAGTAAAAGAAGATATTTTTAGAACATTTGAGAAGGAATTAGGAAGAACAATGTCACCGATGGAATTAGAACTTATTAATGGTTGGTTAATTAGTGGAACGTCTGAGGAATTAATCTTAGGAGCTTTAAGGGAAGCTGTTTATAACGGTGTAAGTAATTTTAGGTATATTGATAAAATTATTTATGAATGGGAGAAAAAAGGGTTTAAAACGATGGATGAGGTTAATTCTTATATAAAGAATCGTTATAATGAAAAAAGTAAGGATAAAGTTGTATCTAAAAAGGAACAAGAAATATCAGATTATGATTGGTTGGATGGATAATGAAAATAAATAATTTTAATGAAAAATTAGATTTAATGTTTCCTGATGCTAGATGTGAATTAAATTATAATCGGGATTATGAATTAGTAATTGCGACTGTTTTATCAGCACAATGTACTGATAAAAGGGTTAATGAGGTAACTAGAGTTTTATTTAGTCATTATGATATTTATGGTTTAGCTAAAGCTTCAAAAAAGGAGATTGAAAAAATAATTCGTAGTTGTGGTTCTTATACTAAGAAAGCTGATTATATTATTAAGATAGCTCAATCTTTAATTACTAATTATAATGGTGTTGTTCCTAATGATAGAGCTTATTTAGAAAGCTTACCTGGAGTAGGAAGAAAAACGGCTAATGTTGTTTTATCTAATTTATTTAATGTTCCTACTATTGCGGTAGATACTCATGTAGAGAGAGTTAGTAAGAGACTTAAAATAGCTAGGAGTAAAGATTCGGTATTAGGAGTAGAGAAAAAATTGATGAAGATGATTCCAGAAAATTTATGGAGTAGGAGTCATCATCAATTAGTTTTATTTGGTAGATATATCTGTAAAGCACGAAGTCCTTTGTGCGAAGAATGTAAATTTTATGATGATTGTAGTAGCAAGGATAAGAAAAAGATTTAGTCTTTTTTTTGTTTAAAAACGTTTTATATTTACAATAGTAAGGAAGTGTATTGATTGGTGAAGATGGTCGTAATAGTAATAAAATAATGTATGTAAATTATTTATATCGTTTGAGAGAAGTTAAAGCTCCTGTTGGGTATAGAATTAATAAAGAGCATTCTTATATTTATAAATATAAGGAAGATTTTGGAGAAGAATACTATCCAGATGGATTCGATTTAAGTGTTGTAAAACCGCTAAATAATGGAAGTATATATGTTTTAGATGAATATATAGGAGATAATCCTGAGACTTCTGATTTTATAAAATTATTTATTGTTATTTTGATTTCTATTATGACGTTATTGCTAATAATTATACCAATTGTAAAGGTTAGAAATAATGTAAGTTTAAAATAAATGCAGAGGTATCTGCATTTATTTTTTGTAAAAAAAAAGCCAAATATATTGGCTTTTTATGTTATAGGTGTTGGTGGTTCGGTTGTTTGATCACCATTTTCATCACCTTCACCATCAGGATTATCGATTGATGGATTATCTGGCAATTCAGGGATTGCTCCTTCAATAGTTCCTGTTATTGTTAATCCAGGGCTCATATTAGCTTTAAATATACTATATGCAGATTTTATTACGAAGGTATAATTCCCACTACTTGGTGCATTATATACGTAATATGTATCAGTTGTATATCCGAGCGATTGTAGTCCTGTTTCAGTTTGAAGATATACTTGATATCCTATCGTTCCTATATTTGAATTGTTATATGAATTTCTTTTATTTAAATACATTGAAGCAAATTGTCCGTAGTTTTCACTGAAGTAATTTTGTAAGTAAGATGCATTTATAGCATTTGGTGTTGCTATTGCATCCCAGCTAAGATTGATTTGATTGTTACTAATCTCAATGCTACCATTCGTTGGATCTTGTAATTGGTCAAATCGATCCGATACCTCACTTGGCTCAGTCCCCTTCTTAAAAAGCTCAGTTGATATCAAACTAGCTGGAGTGTATTGAGATGGTAGCTCAGCAGGGTTTGTTTCCTTTTCATATTTAGCAGATACAACACCACTTGGTTTTTTAAATTTTGAATTCTTTTTATAGATATTGTTAGCTAATTGTGCCGATATTAATTTTCTTTCACGAGCGGCATTTAAAGCTAGCGTATATTCGTCTTTAGTTAGATAATCGGTTCCATACCAGAAAGATATAACGTAGTCTGGAGAGTAGGTAATAACCCAGTTATCCTGTGATGCTCCATCAGGAACACCTGATTTACTATGAGTTGAAGTTCCTGTTTTAGAAGCTATTTGAGTTCCAGAAACTTTTATATTTCCTCCAACACCTTGCTTTGTAGCGGTAATTAACATATCAGTTATCATATATGCTGTTTCTTCACTCATAGCTTGAACTTTTTCATATTTATATTCTTCAACTTCATCTGTTTCACGGAAGATTATTTTAGTATATGAATATGGTTCTATATAATATCCATTACGAGCGAATGTACCATATGCTGCTGCCATATCTTCTGGGCTGACTTCTAGTCCACCACCGATAGCATAGGCTTCATATAGGTTTTCTCCATAGTCGATTCCACAATTATGGACAAATTCAGCTATTTTATTTTTGTCTACAGCTTGGAATGCTTGAACAGCAGGGATATTACGTGATTGAGCAAGTGCTTGACGCATTGTCATTGCTCCCATATATGTTTTATCAGCATTTGTTAATTCTTGACCATTGGAATATGTCATTTTATTATCGAAGAATAAAGTTCCAGTATTTCCGTTATTATATTCGATGTATGGCCCGTAAGCGAATATAGGTTTAGCTGTAGAACCTGGTTGAGTTTTTAACATAGTTGCACGATTATAAGCTTTAGGTGTTGTTTGATTACGTCCACCATTTACAGCTCTAATTGAACCGTCATGAACATCGGTAACAATACCACCAAATTGGATGTTATCACGATAGTCGTTGTATTTATAAGTTTTCCATTTGTAATTTAGTTTACCATTATTTAAATCAACAAAAACATCTTGAATATCTGGATCCATTGTTGTGTATATTTCCATTGGAACTGAGTACGGATCCATATCTTTACCATATTTTTCCATAATATCGGAACATACGACATCGATAAAAGATTGGTATTTATTAATAGTAGAAGTCTTTTGGTCGATTAGTAATGATTCAACAGTAATAGCTTTAGCATCTTCAGCTTGTTCTTCGGTAATATAACCATGTCTAACCATTAAATTAAGAACTATTGAACGACGTTGGGATGCTAAATCTGGATTAATAAATGGGTCATATGAACCTGGTGCATTAAATATACCAGCAAGTAAAGAGGCTTCTGCTAGTGTTAAATCACTAACTGATTTACCAAAGTATGATTGAGAAGCTTGTTCTATTCCCCATGAACTTGCACCTAGATAAGGAGCATTTACGTAGAATTCCATTATTTCTTCTTTAGTATAATTTTTTTCTACTAAGAAAATAGACATATATATATCAGTAAATTTACGAATTATACCTTTGATACCTTCTGATTCTTTAGAAGTGAAGGTGTTTTTAACGACTTGCATTGTTAATGTTGATGCACCACCGGCACCACTTTGACCAGTTAATTGACCAAGAGATGCTTTAACGAAGCGAACAACGTCGAAACCATTGTGTTGAAAGAATCTTGAATCTTCTGTAGCAACAATGGCATCAATTAATACTTGAGGAAGTTCTTCGTATGTTTTAAGTTCTCTTTGTTCAGAACCTACACGGGCAAATTCTTCACCATTTTTATCATAAAAGATTGTTGCTTCTTTATTATATAGTAAATCAGTATCAAATTCTGGAGCAGTTAAGACTATATAACCAAAGAATAACATCATAGTTATCATTATGATAATACCTGTAAACATTAAGAAACTTAGTACTACATTAAGTATTTTACCTTTATTTTTTTTCTTTTTTACTTTGTCTTTTATAATACCAACTGGTTTGTTAGTTGAAATATTTTTATTTGGTATTGGCTTTTTATTGTTTTTTTCTTTACTAATAATTAGTGCTCGTGATTTTTGATTGTTAGTTTTATTTTTGCTATTTTGACTTGTCGAATTCTTTTTGTTATTTACCATTTTTATTCTCCTTCAAAATATACTTTATCAACTACTTTTAGATAATCTAGTGGTGGTTGATATGTTTCTTTTATTATATGTGCTTTTTCTTGAATGTATTTGTAGCTTATTGATTTTTTATTAGTTGAATCAATATATGTTATGTAATCTTCACCAGTTAGAAGATAATTTATATTATTCATTCTAATAATTAAGAAAACAATTCCTCCGTGTTTTATAACGTTTCTTATTTGGATAGTTTGATGTTCATGAATATTTGATAATGGAAATGATGTTTTATTTAGTGTTTCTTTAGCATCAAATTCTATATATTTTCCACGATATAGACCATTATAATCAAGAGTTGATTGTTCTTTAAAATAAGCTTTTTCAATTATTTTTTTGTGATTATTATACGATACATCTACTACTCCAATAGGAGTTGGTTTCTTATATATTAAAGCCCAATCTTTTTTTAGATAGTAATTATTACTTGAATTAAGTGCATTTTCTAGATTCATTCCACGATTGCTATGAGAAACACTTAATTTAGTAAAACTTTTTTTTATATTATTAGGGTATTGCATAATCAATCACCTTACATAATTATACTATATAATAGGGATAAAATATAGTATATAATGAAAGATAATTTATTTGCTTTACATTTCTTATTTTTTCTTATTTTGTCTAATATAATGAATTTATATTGCTATTGTTTTATGATAATGAAGGAGGGATAAAAATGCGTGTTGAATTTTTTTTACAAGATATGATTGATATGGTTAATGAGGTTGATAGGAAGCTTTTAGTTGGTTCTTGTAATCTTGACAAATTAGATAGGAAAGATATATAATTTATGACATAAGAAGGGTGATTTGTTTATGTATAATGATAAGATAACTTTGACTCCACAAGATATTTTAGATAAGGAGTTTAAAATTGATGCTAGAGGCTATAGACCACAAGAGGTTGATAAGTTTTTAGATATAGTTATTAATGATTATAATGAATTTATCGCTGAAATAAAGAGGTTAAAAAAGGAGATTACGTATCTTAATGATGATAATAATAAACTAAAAAATGAGCTTCGTCGTATTAAAGCAAATATTGAAGCGGCTGAAGGTTCTGCCTCTAATAATAATTCAGTTAGTAATGTTGACCTTCTTAGAAGATTAAGTCAACTTGAAAAAGTTGTCTATGGAAAAAATGAGGAATAGATAAAGTAAAGGTTTTAGGCAAATGCTATGTATTTATTACATAGAGGAAAGTCCAAGCTCACACAGTCTGTGATGATTGTAGTGTTTGTGCTAAGGGAAAAAATAACCTTAGGTAGTATTTTATATACTAACGGCTTCGAAATAGTCCTATGGGATTAAATTAGATATAAAAGTGCCAAAGAGACGAGTCTAGGGAGTAATCTTTAGAGTGGAACGTGGTAAACCCCGCAAGTGAGAAACCCAAATTATGGTAGGGGAGTCTTTACTGATAATTAAGAATGAGGTAAAGGACCTATTTATAGGTAGATAAATATTTGCCACCCCTTTTAGGGGTACAGAACGTGGCTTATTAAGCTTTTATTTTATTTTTTATTCAAATTAGAAAAGGAGTGAATAATCTTGAATGAGATTGGCGAACTATTGCGATCGACTCGTGAAGAATCAGGGGTAAGCTTAGAAGAAGCCAGTGGTGATTTAGAGATTAAGACACTGATATTAGAAAATATAGAAGATGGAAATATTGGCTGTTTTAAAGATATCTTTGTATTAAAGGATTATATCTATGATTATGCTAAATATTTGGGATTAGAACCAGATAAAATAATTGATGAATTTAATGAATATTTATTTGAGTATACATCAAAAATACCACTAGAAGATATTGAAAAAGCAATGAAAGAACAACAAAAAGAAGAGATACCTGAACAAAAAATTGTATCTCCATATACAAATTCAACTAGAAAACCAATGAATAAACTAGTAGTTTGTCTTTTAGTTGCTTTGGGAATATTAGTTGTATTGATTCTTATGTGGTCAGTTAAACAAATAACGGTGAATAATATGACAACTAATATGATTAGTTATGTAGAAAGTAATAGATAAGTAGGTGCAAGATGGAAAAGAAAGATAAGAAAAAGAAAATGAATTTACCTAATAAAATTACATGTGTTAGATTAGTTCTTTCTTTTATAGTTTTAATAATTTTATGTATGCCTTGGAGAGAGATAGGTGTAACGTTTCCAGTATATCCAGTTTTAAATGTTGAAAATGTTGATTTAAAATATATAATATGTGGAATATTATTTATGATTGGATCAATTACTGATTTTTTAGATGGGTATATTGCAAGAAAGAATAATATAGTTACTGATTTTGGTAAAGTGATGGATGCTATAGCTGATAAGGTGTTAGTTAATGGTGTTTTAATTATTTTAGCTTATAATAAGTTTTTACCTTTAGTTGTACCAGTAATTATTATTACAAGAGATATAGTTGTTGATTCGATAAAGATGGTTTCTGGTAGTAAGGGTAAGGTTGTTGCTGCTTCATGGCCTGGTAAAATAAAAACTATTTGTATGATGATAGGGATAACATTAACATTCTTCTATAATATGCCATTTGCTTTTATTGGTGGAGGAATACGTATAGATTACTTATTTGTTTTTGTTGCTACAGTAATGAGTGTTGTATCAGCATGTCAATATTATTTAGCTAATAAAGATTTTATTTTTTCAGAAGTATAAAAAAAGAATTTTAATTATTTTTATAAATAAAATTCTTTTTTTTGTGGTTTTAAAGTAGATAAAAACAAATGTTCGAAAAAAGGTTGACAAACTACTTTTATTTATTATAAAATTAAGATGTCATTTAATAAGTGGGAGGAAAAAAATGAAAACATTAAAAGAAGATAAAGCTTTGGATCAAGTTTTAGCTGATATAGAAAAACAATTTGGTAAAGGGTCAATTATGAAACTTGGATCTGATGCTCATTTAAATATTGAAGCTACTTCATCAGGTTCAATTACTTTGGATGTAGCTTTAGGAGTAGGAGGATATCCTAAGGGACGTATTGTTGAGATATATGGTCCTGAGTCTTCTGGTAAGACTACTTTTGCATTACATGCAATTGCAGAGGTTCAAAAAAAGGGAGGAAGAGCTGCTTTTATAGATGCAGAACATGCTTTGGATCCTGTTTATGCAAAGAATTTGGGAGTAAATTTAGATGAATTATTATTATCACAACCTGATACAGGAGAACAAGCTTTAGATATTTGTGAAGCATTAGTTAGAAGTGGAATTATTGATTTAGTTGTTATCGATTCAGTTGCAGCTTTAGTTCCTCAAGCGGAAATAGAGGGTGAAATGGGAGACTCTCATGTTGGGTTACAGGCACGTTTAATGAGTCAGGCTTTAAGAAAGCTATCAGGAACTTTAAATAAAACTAAAACAACAGCAATATTTATTAATCAATTGCGTGAAAAAGTAGGAGTTATGTTTGGAAATCCTGAAACAACACCTGGTGGTCGTGCGCTTAAATTTTATTCATCAATTAGATTAGAGGTACGTCGTGCGGAACAAATTAAACAAGGTGATAAAGTTATTGGAAACAGAACTAATATAAAAGTTGTTAAAAATAAAGTTGCTCCACCTTTTAGAACAGCAACCTTAGATATAATGTATGGAGAAGGTGTATCAAAAGAAGGAGAAATAGTTGATTTGGCAACTGAAATTGATGTTCTTGAAAAAAGTGGAGCTTGGTATTCATATAATGGTGAAAAAATTGGTCAAGGTAAGGAAAATGTTAAATTATTATTAAAAGAAAATACAAATTTAAGAGACGAACTTGAATATAAAATTAGGGAACATTATGGAATTATAAATGATATGAAAAAGCCAAAAGCAGTAAAGAAAGATGTTGTAAAAGATGATGAAGTAAAAATTGATCCAGAAACGGGAGAAGTTTTAGAATAAAGGGAAAATGCTTATTTTCCTTTTTTTTAATTGAGTTGTTGTGCTAGAATAACTTATTATCGAGGGATGAGTATGGTTGATATAGAATTTAATAAAATACAGGAGATAAGAGATTATTTATTGAAAAGTTCAGCTCATTTTGGGGGAGCTAAATTTACTAGAATGATGAGAGATTTAACTAATGAAGAAAAAATAGAATTATTTAATGATGATATTTTGAAAAGATTGGAAAGAGTTACTGATTACGAATCTATGTCATCAATTTTTAGAGCAGTACCTGCTTTGATTCAAGAATTAATGTGGAATAGTATTCATATACAAAAAATATTGTTAGGAATTGGTACTACAAGTAATCAAGAATTAAGACAAATAATTATTAATAAAAAATTTTTTAGTATGCAAGAGTTGTCTAAAAAAGATAAAAAAGGAAAGTTTTATTATAATCCTACAAAACTTAGAGTGTTAGAGGTTTTATTACGTTATGTTAAAAGTCCTAATATAATAGAACAATTATATTATAATCAGTATTTTCATATGATTGTTTTATGTGGTAAAAAAGTACCGGAAGCAACAATATCTGTTATTAATGAACATATTCGAAATAAGAGTGATATAAGAAAACTAGTGCTTGCTTATAACAATAAAAAAGGTTAATTAGTTAACCTTCTTTTCTTTTGTATTGAAAAAAAAGAAAAAATTTTTTATAATAAGTTTGTAGATGATTAGATTGTTATAATTTTTCTATAAAATAGATTTTGGAGGTACGAAATGGACAATACTTTAATGGCCATTTTAGCACTTCTTGTGGGGATTTTTTTAGGTGTTATTATAATACTAATTGTTGTTACTATTCGTAATAAGAATAATGAGAATAATGCAACAAAAATCATTGATCAAGCAAAGAAAGAAGCTGAAAAGCAAAAAAGAGATGCTCTTTTAGAATTGAAAGAGGAATCTTATAGACTTAAACAGGAAACAGATAAGGAAATAAAAGAGAAAAAAGCTGAACTAAAAGAATCTGAAGAAAGAATTTTACAACGTGAAAAAAGTTTGGATAAAAGAGAAGAAATATTACAAAATAGAGATACTTTGTTAGATCAAAAAGATAATAATTTACTTAATAAACAGAAAGATTTACAAGAGAAGGAAGCTAAAATTGACGAATTATTAAAACAAGAAATGGAGCAATTAGAAGCAGTTGCAAAATTTTCAAAGGAAAAAGCTCATGATTTAATCATGAAAAGAGTAGAAGAAAATATGGCGCTTGAAATAGCTGATTATATTAAAGAAAAAGAAGCTGAAGCCAAATTAAAAGCTAATGAGATGGCTAAGAATTTAATTGTTTCTAGTATGCAAAGATATGCTAACGATGTAACTAACGAGCAAACTGTTAGTACTATTACTTTACCAAATGATGAAATGAAGGGTCGTTTGATTGGTCGTGAAGGACGAAATATTAGAACTATTGAATCAGTTACAGGTGTAGACTTAATAATTGATGATACACCAGAAGCAATTGTTATATCATCTTTTGATCCACTTAGAAGAGAAATAGCTAAAATAACAATAGAAACTTTAATTAAAGACGGAAGAATTCATCCTGCTAGAATAGAAGAAGTTTATGATAAAGTTTCTAATGATATGGTTGAAAAAATTACAGAAATTGGAAATGAAGCGTGTTATGAATTAGGTTTGACTAAAGTTGATCCTAAGTTGGTAAATTTGATTGGTAAATTGAATTTTAGAACAAGTTATGGACAAAATGCATTGCAACATTCTAAAGAAGTTGGATATTTATGTGGATTGTTAGCAGCTGAATTAGGTGAGAATGTTAATTTAGCTAAAAGAGCTGGATTATTACATGATATTGGCAAAGCAATAGACTTTGAAGTTGAAGGTAGCCATGTTGAATTAGGTGAAGAAATAGCTAAAAAATATCATGAAGATCCTGTTGTAATAAACGCTATAAAATCTCATCATGGTGATATAGAAGCAAATTGTGTTATATCAGTATTAGTACAAATTGCCGATACATTATCAGCAGCAAGACCTGGAGCACGTAATGATTCATTAGAAAATTATATAAAACGTTTAGAACAACTTGAAGAAATTGGCAATAGTTTTGAAGGTGTTGAAAAAACGTTTGCAATGCAAGCTGGACGTGAAGTTCGTGTTATGGTAAAACCAGAAGAAATAGATGATTCTCAAAGCTATAAAATAGCTCGTGAAATGAAGGAAAAAATTGAAAATGAAATGCAATATCCTGGAACTATAAAAATAACAGTTATTAGAGAAACTAGAGCTCAAGAAGAAGCTAAATAGTTTCTTTTTTTTAATTGAAATATTACTTTGTTATATGATATAATTTTTTATATAATAAGAGAATTGTGAAGTGAAAAATATGAAAGTATTAGGGAAATATAAAATAAAGAAAGAAGTATTATTTGGTTTATTATTTTTATTGTTATTATTTGTTACTTTTTTAGTAAAAGACAAGTATTTTTTTGATGTAACAGTTGATAAGACTTCGCCACTTATTTCGGTTGGAGAAAATGGCTGGGATTATGGTCGTTGGGAAATGGCATCAGAGGTTTTAGATAATGGCAATGTTTTAATTAGTGATGATGGTTCACAAGTTTCAATATCTTCAACAAGCGAAGTATTAGAAGATAATGAAGTAATATTGTCAACTTGGGGAATATTAGAAAATGATTCATTAAAAGTTGATATTAAAGAAAAAGAATTTATGCTTAATTTGCCACTATATCTTTTTCTTACTAATCAATATGAATATCCAGTATTAGTTGATGAAGAGAGTAATGTTTTAAAATTTTTAAGTGATGATGATAAAGTTTTAGGATATGCTAAATTACCTAGTGAAGTAGCTTATTGTGATTATAATATTTCTGATTGTTCTAGTTTAGAAAATGAATTTTTATGGATGTATGATGAATATAGTATTTATATTTATAATAATAAAGACATTTTAACGAGTGTCCAAGATTATAGTTTTACTTTTGATGTAGTATATAGCTTTGTTTCTAGTGAGATTGTTCTTAATAATTCTAATGATATTTTTCCATATATATCATTTGCAGATATTGAGTTTGTTGATTTCCCATATATATCTTTTATAAAAACTATTCCACAAGATGCTGGAGCAAATTTAGAATATGTAGAAGCTAATCAAGAGGTAATTTATACTGATTGGCAAGATAAATGGGGTATTTTACAAGAAGAATATGATTTTTATATAGAATATGGAGTACAAGGTTTTATTTTAGGTAATGAATTATATTCTTTAAATTATGATATTGATAATAATGATGGTAATATACTAGCTTATGTTTGTAATTCTGATTTGTATGATAATGATCTTACTAATATTAGTTGTAATATGGAATATAATATACCTACAATGATTAATTATGGTGTAGTAGTTGGTTATAATTTAGATGATAGTACAACTACAAAAGATGGTAATTTTAAAATAATAGCTAATTTAACTTCTGCTCAAGGAACTGTTAATAAAGAATTTGATTGGCATTTTAGTTATGGTTTAGAAGATGAAGAAGAAATAAATTACCCAGTAGGAATAAGTACAGATATTAAACAAGAGCTATTGTCAGATACAGCTGGTATTGGAGCGATTAATAAGATTAATGAACAAGAAAATATATCTTTTGATTGGTTAGTAGAAGCTGATCTTGATAAATTGACAGGGGAAAATAAAGCATTTAATTTATGGAATTTAACTGAAAATGGGACAAAAGATTATACTATTGAAGTTGGTAGTAATGGAGCTAATTTAGATTCTTCTTATAATAATGAAGAGAATCCTTATAATTTAAAAGATAATTATGTAATTACTTCTTTTTATCCACAAGATGATATTGAATATAATTATTTATTAGAAGGTAATTCTTATGTATTAAGTCAAGAAAATGATATGTCTTTATATTCAGAAAAAGAAGTATATATTAAAATTGCTGATGATTATGAATTAATTGGTACTTATAAAAAAGATGAAAATGGTAATATAGTTTATGTGGCTGTTGATGATAGAACGACTTCTAATAATAATGTTACAGCTAATCAACCTATATTGTTACCAGAAGGAACAAGAGAATTAAAAGTTAAATATACTGGCAAAAGAGCTGGAATTTATTTGGGAATTAATTTTAAAACAGAGTTAGTTTCTAATCAAGATATAATTTCTTATGTTGATACTTTAGATAAAAATGAAGTAGTTTTAAAAAATAATAGTTTTATTAAATATAATGAAGAAATGGATAATTATAATATAGCGACTTATTTAACTTTGTTAACTAGTAATACTTATAGTAATATTTCAAGTGTTATTAATGAAAAAATTGATGATAATAGTTCAGTTAGTTTAACTGCTTATGTCTATGAACAATTAAACTATGGAAAATTAACTTTGGATGAAGCAAAAAAAATGATAGTAGAGCAAAAAAATGGTACTTTTTATATTCTTTTACCAAAGGGTGCTATACTAGATGGTGAATTAGTTGTAAAAAAATATGGTAGTAATGAAGATGTTCAATATGAAATTGAAGAATTAACTAATTATAATGATAGTTTAAGAACTTTATTAGTTATTAAAATAGATAGTGATAATAATTATTATAGTAATGATAATTATATTGGATCAGGTTATATAGTTAATTATAATCTATTGTACAGTGATGCTAATAATTTAGCTTATGGTAATAATTTATATAATGATATAGCTTATGTAAGTGGTAGTTCATTAAGTGATGGATATATAAATGTAAGTGATGCATCTGATTCTTTATTTAGTGATAGTGATGTTAAAAATCTTTATAATGATTTAATTAATGATGATACTATGAAAAATAAAGTTTTTATGACTAATAATACACTATTAGATAAAATAGTTGTTGTTGAAGGTAAATATGAAAAAAATGCTAAAAATGAGTATGAATTAGAATTTAATAGTGAAACGGTAGTTGCAGAAAGTAATAATTATAGTTATCGTTTACAATATATTTTAGGTTCAGATTATGAAGAAATTTCAAATGTAGTATTTGTTGATAAAATAGAAAATAGTTATGTAGATAATAATTATTTTAAAGGTATTTTAAGAGATGTAGATATCAGCTACTTAAAAAGTATTGGGGTAAATCCTACTATTTATTATTCAACAAATGTTAATGTTAATTTAGAAGATATTAATTTAAGTGGTGATGATTGGTCAACTAATAAACCTGGAAATATAGGAAGTGTTACAGCAATAGCAGTTGACTGTGGTGATTATATTTTTAAAGGAAAAGAGAACAAAGCTATACATGTAGATTTATTAATGCAAGCTACTAATAATTATAAGGATAGTTTAAAAGCTTATAATGATGCTGTATTATATTATCAAAGTATAAATAATGGTTCTAATAATATTATAAAAAGTAATATGACTGAAGTATCTTTAGATAGGGCAACAATTAGTTTAGATGCTACTACTAATGTTGGTTTGGGTACTTATGAACAACCTGCTATAGTTTATAATGACTTATCATATGAAATAAAAATAAATAATAGTAGTAATTTATATAGTTATGATAACTTAAAAGTAGAAATAACAATTCCTAATGGAATAGTGGTAAATAATGTTGAAGGCATTTCTTCGTTAGGGAATAGTTATAATAATGATTATACTTTTGATAATCAGTTATTAGTTATTAATATAAATGAATTAGAAGCTAATGAAAGTATTGATATTAAAATTACGACGAGTATAGATTTAGATAAAATTGATTTTAGCCAAGTATTGGAAACTAAGATTAGCTTAAATGAATTAGATAATCTTAGCTATGATTTAAGTAAAACATTATATAATAAGTTAGAAGTTCCAACTTTAGAATATAATAAATATGCAAAGACAAGTGATTCTATAGAATTTAGTGATGTATCTTCTTTGATTATTAAAAAAGATGAAATATATCAATATCGTGTAAGTGTTAATAATAATTCAAATGTAGTAGCTAATAATTTAGTTGTATCTGATATTGTACCAGATGGATTAATAGTTATAGAAGATTCTATTAATAATGGTGGTATTTATGATGCTGATGCAAGAACTATTATATGGAATGTTTCAAGTTTAAATGCTTATGAAAATCTTAATTTTGAATATAGTGTTCAAGTACCTAGTGATATTAGTTTAGGGACAATGTATAAAAGTAGTGCTCATATTAGTTTAGTTAATCCTTATGATAATTCTTTGAAGTTATATGATGATGATACTAATATAGTAAGTACTTTATATCAGGTAGTTACTGATATTAAAATTACTAATCAATTAAATGGTAATTTAGCTGATAAAAATAAATTATTTAAATATATTATTGAAGTATCAGGAAATGTAGATAATCAAGGTATTTATGATGTAGTTAATAAGGATAATGAAGTAGTTGGTGTTTTTGAAATCTTAGAAGATGGTAGTGGTCATTACGAAGGAATGATTTTAGGTGATGATAGTTTAACTATAAGATTATTACCTGGTGGAATAGATTATGTTATTAAACAAGAAAAGGTTTTAGGTTATGAAACTTCTGTAAATGTAAGTAATTCTTCTTTAGATAATTATGTTGTAGTAGAAGGTAAAACTAATGAAGAAAGAATGGTAAATTATTTATTTACTAATGTTTATGATGTTAATACTTCTTTAGATTTAGAAGCTAATGTTACTTATGATAAAGAAATAAGTAATCAACAATTTACTTTAGAATTATCAGATAATAATGGTTATGTTGATCAACAAGTAATTAATAGTGAAGGAAATGTTAAATTTAAAACGATTAATTTTGATAATGTTGAAGGTCAGTTTGTTTATTATATTAAGCAAATTGATTTAGGAGAGCCAAAGATATCTTATGATATGATGACATATAAAGTTGTAGTTAATGTTACTAATGATGGAGAGGGTAATTTAAATAAGGAAGTTAAATATTATAATAAGTTAGATCAATTAGTTGATAAAATTACTTTTAATAATACTTATATACCTAATGGATTAATAATTGGTAATTTAAATAGTAGTGATTATATCGATGAAGATAAAACATTTAATTATCATATATCTTTATTTGGAATAAATGGTAATTATGATGTTGTAGATAAAAATAATAATAAAATAACAACTTTGGTATCTTTAGATAATGGAGAAATTAATTACGATGTTTCTTTAAAAAGTGATGAACAAATTAAGATAGTAGATGTTCCTAAAGATGTTAGTTATAAGATTGTTCAAGATATTGAAGATTATTATACAGTAAAATTAGATAATCTTAATTATCAAGTAGATAATGAAAATAAACAGATTATTTATACTGGAATTACAGAAGATGAGACAATGCAAATTATTTTTAATAATAATTATGTTACTAAAGGTAGTTTTTTACCAGAAGTAAAGGTAGTTTTAGAAAATAATACTTTAAAAGATAAAGATTTTAAATTTATGATTAAGGATATATCTAGTGGTAGTAGTAATGGTTATATAGATTATGCTTATAATAATTTAGAGGGAGATATTGTTTTTAAAACTATCAATTATAATAAACCTGGTAAGTATTTATATGAGATTGTTCAAGTAAAAGGTGATTCTAATCATATTTATTATGATTTAAGTAAGTGTTTATTAACTATTGAATTACTTGATAATGGTGATGGAACAATGAAAGTAATTTCTAATGTTTATGAATATTTAAATAATAATAATTTATTTATTAATAAGTATTCTGAAGAACCGATAATTGCAGAAGATATTAATAAACCAAATGATATAAATCCTGAAACACATGATCGTGTATGGATTATTGGTGGGCTTTTAGGTATTGTTTTAATCTTATTTGTAGTAGAGGGAAGAATTAAATTAAGAAAATATGAAATGAAGATTTAATTCTTCTTTTTTATTTGGTATAATTTAAGTAGGAGGATTGAAAATGAAATTAGATAATAAAATAGCTTTAGTAACAGGTGGAGCTAAAGGTAATGGATTAGGAATAGTTAAAGTTTTTTTAAAGTATGGTGCGAAAGTTGGAGTATTAGATTATGATAAAGAAGTTTTAAATATTGCTGAATATTTAAATAATGAAAATGTAATGGGATTTTTTGTTGATATAAGAGATAAAGAAGCTGTTAATCAAGCTATTAAGGATTTTGTGTTAAAGTATGGAAAGATAGATATTTTAGTAAATAATGCTGGAGTTTGTAGTTTAGCTAAATTTGCTGATATGGATGATGAATTAAGAGATTTTCATTTTGATGTTAATATTAAAGGTACATGGAATGTTACTAAGAGTAGTTTACCTTATATGACTAAAAATACGGGATCAATTGTTAATCTTTCAAGTGTAACAGGGCCAATGGTAGCTGATAGTGGAGAGGTTGCTTATGCAACTACAAAAGCAGCTGTTTTAGGTTTTACAAAAGCTTTGGCTGCTGAGTTGGTTCAAGATGGAATTCGCGTTAATGCAATATTACCTGGTTATATAAGAACGCCGATGGTTGATGGAATGGCTAAAGAGACTAATCCAGAGAATCCAGAAAGTGTTGTTAAGGGAATCGCAGCAGGTATTCCAATGGGAAGACTTGGAACAATTGAGGAATTAGGGGAATTGGCAGCATTTTTAGCAAGTGACGAATCTAGTTATATAACTGCTCAAGGAATTGTAATTGATGGTGGTAGTACACTTCCTGAAACAATGAGTATGGGAGTTTAAAAAAAGATAATTGAAATTTCAATTGAAATTTTAATTATCTTTTTTATTTTAAATTACGAGGATTATTATAACGAATAAAATATTCATAATATTCTTCATATGTTATGTCATGTTTATTAATATATTCGGCACATTCTAAGCCGCAATAACGATAATGCCATGGTTCGTATTGATAACCTGTTATGTATTCTTTTCCTTTAGGAAAACGGATTATAAAACCATATTTATAGGCGTTTTGGCTTACCCAAGTAAATGATTTTGTTTTGGAGTAATCATCGTTTGTAAATGGATAATCACGAACATCAAAGGCGAAGCCTGTTTGGTGTTCAGAGTAACCAGCACGTGCAGAATAAGTATCTGCAAGTTCTTGACCATCTTGATTAACCCATCCTTGATAAATGCTTTTTTGACTTTCAAAACTACGATATGCAGAATTTATTTTGAAACCATAGCCAAGAGCTTTAGCATCTTCATACATTTTTAGAAATGCTTCATAACATTCTTTTGATAATTTAAAAGAAGTCCCATATAGATTATATGATCCATCAATATCAACTAGATTTTCTCCTTTATATGATCCATCAGCATAGTAATGTTTATTTAAGATAACATATTTACCTATTTTAGTATTTGTTGGTTCTGTATTTGTATAAAATTCTACATCTAGATGACAATTTATACGGGTTATTATTTCTTTAAATGATAAATCTTGATTATTTTCTAAATATTTTATATATTTTTCTAGATATTCGTCTATATAATAGGTTTCTTTTATTATAGAGTAAGCTATTGTATGATCTATTTTGTTTTTTATTAAATAATTTAGATTTTCTTTACTGATTTCTTTGATTATAAAATCAATTTCTTCATCTTTATAGTTTAGTTCTTTTAATCTTTTTATTTCTTGATTCTCTGGAACTTCTATTTTGAAGTTATTTTCACTATATTTTTGATATATAGTTATAGATATATAACTAATAATTATAACTAATAAAATAGTTAGTATAAATTTAATTCCTTTTTTTAATCTGCGCTTTTTCATATTTTCACCAATTATATTTTATCATATTTTATAAAAAAAAACTTTAAAGTTTAACTTTAAAGTTATTTTGTTGTTTCTCTTACTTCCATAATAACTGGTAAAATAATTGGATGACGACCAGTTAAATTATTTATAAATGGATGTAATTCAAGAATAATTTGATTTTTTAGATCCGTATAACTATAAGGGTTTTCATTTAAAAATTTAGTTATTATATCAGTTGTTTTCTTTTCAATTTGGTTAATTAATTCTGTATTTTCGTTTACTAGAACAAAACCACGAGTTGTGATATTTGGTTTTATTAGTAGACGACGATTTAGAGGATTTATATTTATAATAGTAATTAGGATACCATCACGGCTCATTAATTTACGATCTTTTATAACTACTGAACCAACTTCACCAATTCTAGAACCATCTACGTATACATCACCAGCGGTTACACTTGGACCACGATGAACACCTTCATTATCAAGGATTAAAGAATCACCATTATTCATAATAAAGATGTTTTCTTTTTTAATGTCACAATCTATAGCTAATTGGGCATGTGATTTTAGCATACGATATTCTCCATGCATTGGCATGAAGTATTCTGGTTTTATTAAACGAAGCATTAGTTTTAATTCTTCTTGTTTAGCGTGACCAGATGTATGTATATCACTAAATTCAGAATTGGTGATAACTTTAACTCCTTTTAGATATAATTTATTAATAATTCTATTAATACCAGCAGCATTACCTGGAATAGGGTTTGATGAGAAAACAACTAGGTCATCAGGCATTAATGAGATTTGTTTGTGTGTACCATTAGCAATTCTTGATAGAGCTGCTAAAGGTTCTCCTTGTGAACCAGTACATAGAATACAAATTTCATTTTTCTTTAAACTTTTGGCTTGATTTGTATCAATAAAAATTGATTTATCAGTTAATAGTCCATTATTTAGTGCAAGATTAGTTGCTGTTTCCATGCTACGACCAAAAACAATAATTTTACGATTGTTTTTACGACATGTTTCAACTATATGTTTGATACGGTAAATGTTTGAAGCAAAGGTAGCAATAATAATACGACCATTATAGCCATTTACTATATCAGATAACGCTTCATCTACTGAGTTTTCAGATTTAGAAAATCCTTCAGATAGGGCATTTGTACTATCACTCAATAAAAGTTTAACACCTTCTGAACCAACTTTGGCCATCTTATGTAAATCAGCCATTGGACCAATAGGAGTTAAATCGAATTTAAAGTCTCCTGTTGATACTATTGTTCCGTTTGGTGTATGAAGAACTATACCAAAACTATCAGGTATTGAGTGAGTAGTAGCAATAAATTCGATATCAAAGTATTTTGTTTTAATTTTAGTATCAGAATTAATAATTTCTAAGTTTTTATAACCTATGTTTCGATCTTCTAATTTATTTTTTATTAAATCTATTGATGTTTTAGCACCATAAATAGCAGGGATATTAACACTTTGAAGTAAAAAAGATATACCACCAATATGATCTTCATGTCCATGGGTAATTAATAAACCTTTTATTTTATTCTCATTTTGTTTTAAATATGTTACGTCTTGAATTACATAATCAACACCTAGTAAGTCACTTTCTGGGAAAATAACTCCAGCATCAATTATAAATATTTCGTCTTTATGGGTAAAAACGTACATGTTTTTACCGACTTCTCCTAAGCCACCTAAAGCAATGACAGACGTAAAGCTGTCTTTATTATTCATAAAATCTTCCTTTCAAAAAAATAAAAAGTATAGTTCTTCGCTATATGTAATTATATATCAATTATAAATAAATGTCTAGTTATATCAATAATTTTAATTTTATATTTATTAGATATATGGTATTATTAATATATAATAAGGTGGATTTTATATGGATTATACAAGTGTTTTACAAAGGTCTATTACATATGGTAAATTTGATGATGATATTTTAAAAAGAGTTTTACGAAATCCTTATTATTTAGTAAGACTTTATAGAATAAATGATTTAAATATGTTTAATCATGAAAATGCTAATAAAATGGATGTTCTTGATCAATTAAAGATTGATTATATTGAGGCATTGGCAGTTAAAATTGCTATTTTAGGGCCTAAAGATGAAGATGAAAAGAAGTTTTTAGAAGGTATTAGAAATGTTTTGTTAGATGTTATTAAAAATAATCGTGTTAGTTATATTAATTCTTTATTATTGAAACCAAATTATGCAAATTATTTTTTTACGGGAGATAGTTATAATTTATATAAACAATATTTAGATAGTACGAGTAAAGTTTGTGGAGAGATTTTTAAAAAAGTGAAAGCAGGAATAAAAATAACTCCTTTAGAAGATGCAAAATTATTTCGTTTTTTGGAATCTAAATTATCACCGTATGATTCTAATTATCAAGGAATTTTTGATTATTTTTTGAAAGCTAATTTAAAGGGAATTAGTGAACCTTCAATTTTTGAGAATAAATTTATTATTCAGTATTTAACTTTTTTAAAATGTAAAAATAAAGATTTACCATATATGAATTGTTATGTTACAAGTGTTGATTTAAAACATAATAAACCTTTTTGGAATGGATTACATTCTTATGATGGTTTAGTATTAATAAATGAAAGAGTTTGTAATAGAGATAATTTATTGTTAAGAAAGAGACATTCATATGCTTATGTTGTTTTACATGAATTAGAACATTATTATCAAGCATATAGTGTACGTAATAATATTTTTAATGAAGCAAATTATATTTACTCTAAAAAGGCCGTTTTACAACAGAATCAAGAGTATAATGAGTTTATGACTAATTATGGTTATAAAGAAACAGAAAATAAAGCGAATGTTAAAGCTGGTTATGAATTATTAGAATTATATAGAAAATATAATATATCGCATGAAAATGCTAATTTTGCTCTTTATCAAAATCATTTATTGAGGACATCTTTATCTAGAGCTTTACAGAAAAAGAAAGATGGGACTTTAACATATATAGGAGACTATAATATAGAGATGATGGAAAAAGAATTAGTTAAAAATCCTTTATTATTAAGTAAATTTCCTATTTTAAAGATTCTTTTTCAAGAAGATGGTTATTTAAAAAGTCCTTATGAAATATTAAGTGTTTATACAGAATTAGATAAAAAAAGAGATGAAAACAAAAAGAGAATTCTTAGTGAAGTAATAGAATATATGATAAGTCATGGAATATTTGGTAAAGTAGATATTAGTAGATGTAGTTATGATGATGTTTTATCTTATTTTATGATAATTGCTGATGATTTTGAAAAACAAGTAAGGGCGATTAAAGATATGTTAGATAGTTATACAGGAGTTTTTTTGGGTTCTTTAGATGATAGAGATAAGTTTAATACTTTATTTAGAAGAAGAGTTAAAGTTATTAAAGCTGAATTAGCAATTGTTAATAAATATAGAGGAATAATAAATGAATATATTAAATGGAATAGTAATCGTCCTGATAGAAGATTAACTAGATTTTCATATTCAGTATTTTCTAATAATTTAGGAATTAGGACGATTGAAGATAGGTTAAGGGATAATCCGAATTTGGTTAATAGTGAATTGGTGGATGAAATAAAGGAGATTTCGCATTTTAAAGTTTAATTTATATAGAAAAAGCTTGGAAGTTAAGGTATACTAGTTGTGGTGATATAAATGGGATTATTTGATAAAATTAAAAATTTAATAACAAAAAAAGAAAAAACAGTTGAAGAAGTAAAAGAAGAATTTCAAGTTGATGAAGTGTCAGAAATTGAAGAAGTAAAAGAAGAAAAAGATATTAATACTGTAGAAGATGATGATTGGGTTCAGTTTGTTAATAAACAACAGAGGATTCAAGCAGCACAAGATATAGATTCTTATGATAAAGGATTAGAAAAGACGCGTAAGGAATTTGTTTCTAAGTTATCTATGTTAGGAATTAAATACACTAAGATAAATGAAGAATATTTTGAAGAATTGGAAGAATTGCTTATTAATGCTGATGTTGGAGTTAATACTGTAATGAATTTTATGGATCGAATTAGAGATCGTGTAAAAAAAGAAAAAATTACTAGTACTGAATATTTAAATGAAGTAATAGTTGATGAATTATTTATTATTTATGTTGATAATGATTCATTGTCAGATAAAATTAATATAGCTCAAGATGGTCCAACTGTTATTTTGATGGTGGGTGTTAATGGTGTAGGTAAAACAACAACAATTGCTAAATTAGCTCATAAATATATTAGTGATGGTAAGAAAGTAATGATGATTGCAGGAGATACGTTTAGAGCAGGAGCAGTTAAGCAATTAGAAGAATGGGCAAATAAGACTGGTTCGTTATTTTATGGGAAAGAGGATATAGATCCAGCAGGGGTTATTTTTGATGGATTAGTAAAAGCCAAAGAAGAAAAAGCTGATATTGTTTTAATAGATACGGCTGGAAGATTACAAAATAAAGTTAACTTGATGAAAGAATTAGAAAAAATTAATAAAGTAATAGGGAGACAAATTCCTAATGCACCTCATGAAACTCTTTTAGTAATTGATGCAACAACAGGACAAAATGGGGTTAGTCAAGCAATAGCTTTTAAAGAAATTACTAATATAACAGGAATAGTTTTAACTAAACTAGATGGAACAGCTAAAGGTGGTATAGTTTTGGCAATTAAAGAAGAAGTTAAAATTCCAGTTAAATTTATTGGATTAGGAGAAAAGATGACTGATTTAAAACCTTTTGATATTGAAAATTATATTTATGGTTTATTTAAGGATATGATGTAATAATGGAAGAGTTTATTTATTATAATAATTTATTTGATATATATGAGGCTCTTTTGACAGAAAAGGAAAGGGTAACATTTAGAGATTATTATCATGAAGATTTATCTCTTTCAGAAATAGCTTCAGAAAAAAATGTTAGTCGTAGTGCTGTTTATAAGACTTTAAAAAATGTAATTGATAAATTAAATTATTATGAGGATAATTTACATATTTATAAAAAGAAAACTGCTCTTGTTGAAATTGTTAATTTAGAAGATTTAGCTTTGTTAAAAAATAAATTAAAAGAAATACTTGATATGTAAGAGTATTTTCTTTTTTTGTTGTAAAGTGTAATTTTTACACTTTTATTAATATATGAATTGTGTTATGATATTTTTATAAGGTAGGTAGAGTTTATGAAAGGTAAGATAATTGTTATAGAAGGAACTGATTGTTCTGGTAAAGAAACACAAACGAGTTTGTTAGTTCAAAGATTGCGTCGTGAAGGAAGGAAAATAGAAAGATTAAGTTTTCCTGATTATGATTCACCAACTGGAAAGATTGTCGGGGGGCCTTATTTAGGTAAGAAATATATATGTGATGGTTTTTTCCCTGAAGGAGCGGCATCTGTTGATCCTAAAGTGGCAGCTTTATATTATGCTGCTGATCGTCGTTATCATCGTCAAGAAATAATTGATTTGTTAGACCAAGGAATTGATGTTGTATTAGATCGTTATGTTGAAAGTAACATGGGACATCAAGGGGGAAAAATTTTTGATAAAGAGGAAAGATTGAAATTGTATGAAGATTTAGCAAATTTAGAGTATGGCTTTTTAGAATTACCTAAACCTGATTTAACAATATTTTTATATGTTCCATATAAGAAAGTAGCTGAGTTAAAAAGAGGTAGAGTAGAGCCGGCAGATCAACATGAGGCTAGCCCATTACATATTAGAAATGCTGAGCATGCATATTTGGAATTAGCTGAGCTTCACGGATATAAAAAAATTAATTGTGTTGATAAAAAAGGAAAACTTAAAGATATAGAAGAAGTTCAAGAAAAAGTATATGAAATTGTTAAGAAGACATTGGATTAAAACAATGATTTTAAAATCATTGTTTTTTTATGATATAATGTCTATAGATTAGGAGAATTAAGATGCAATTAATAAGGGAAAATGGCTATATTAATTTAAATGAATTCTTTTTTAGTAAATATGGTATTAATGTTAATGAAATAACAGATTTAAGAAATGTGATAACTTTAGAGCAATTAGGAAATCGAAGTAAGTTTTGGTTTGATTTAGATGATAGAAGAGTGATGTTTAAAGAACAATATGTAGATACTTTGGAAGCTTATGCAGAACTTATTCTGTCTTTAATGATTGAAAAAATGCAAATACCTTATTTATCAGCAGCAAAGTATGATTTAGCGGTTTTGACTTATAAAGATAAAAAAATTTTAGGAGTTATTACAGAAAATTTTAAAAAAGAAGGGATTAAATATTATACTGGTTCTGATATTATAGTAGATGTATATAATAGGTATATAAAAAATGATATTGGTTTAATTAAGGAGTTAGGGTTAGAAGGTTTAGATGAAAAAAGTTTACTTAATAAGCTTAATAGTTTAGAAGAGTTATGGCTTATTTTAACTAATTTTTTTAGAAATAAACCATATGCCGAAGATAATGTTACAAGACTAATGAGCTCTTTAGCAAATTTATATATGTTTGATGCTTTAACAATTCAAGGAGATCGTCATTCTGATAATTGGATGGTTGGAATAGATGAAAATGGTAAAGCTTTTTTAGCACCTCTTTATGATAATTCTAATGCTTTAAATTTAAATAGACAAAAGACTTTTGATAGTTTAGTAAATAATTTTAATTCTTATAAGAAATTAAATGAAATAAAAAAGCCTCGATTATATAAGAAAATATTAGGTCAAGTTTATCATCCAAGTACTTTATTAACTGTTGAATTACGTGACAATTTAAAAGATAAGAAGAATTGTTTAGATGTTTTAGAGGATTTTATTGTAATTTCTGATAGTCAATATAAAGAAATTTTAGGTAAAATGATTTCTTTTATAAAAGATGGAAGAATGAATGAAGTATATGAAGAGGTTGAAAAAAAGATTGGACAACCTTTACCAGATAAGTTAAAATATTATTTGGCAGAAATTTTTAAAGTTCATATTTCTGAGATAGAAAAAAGATTTGATTTAGAGGAATGGAAAGTAAAAGGGGGATTGCGATGATTGTAAATAAAGAAATGTATAATAGTATTTTAAAATATTTTAAAAATAAAAAAGATTTATTAACTAATTTATTTTTAGGATTAACAACTGATAAAAATTTACAAAAAAAAGCAATTAACAACCTATATTATTCTATGTTTATGGATAATAGTTCTTTTTCTACTTATTATATAAATGCTTATGAAATGTATGGAGATAAGTTTTTAGATATTATATTAACAAGGAAGAATTTAATAAAGATTATAAATTATTTACATTCGAAGAATTTAAATAATAAGCAAATTATAATGTCTATAGTTGATAATCCTGGTTTGATTTTTTTAGCTGGTTGTTTGAATAGATTATTGGTAATAGAAAAAGATAATAGTTATTATGGTTTATTGATGGTAGATGATAATGGAAAATCTTATTCTTATTATTTTGTTGATGATGAAAATCTTTTATTAGCGAATGTTTTTGCAGATAATACTTATTTAATGAAAACGCTTAATAATTTTTTAAATAGGGATGATTCCTTAGGAATGTTGGGGATTAGAGAAGAAGATTCTTTTATGGGTAAATTAATAAGAATGAAGCAAAATGATAATAATACAGGATTTAAGATAAGGTAATCTTATCTTTTTTAATAAGAATAAAGATATGATATAATAGGAAATAGGTGATTAAAATGTTTGAATATATGGGAGATAGACTATCAAAAGCAATAAAGAATATTCGTGGAATGGGAAGAATAACAGAAGAGAATATTAGTGAAGCGATGCGTGAGATTCGTATGGCTTTATTGGAAGCTGATGTTAATTATCAGGTAGTTAAAGAGTTTGTTAATAAAGTAAAAGAAAAAGCTTTAGGAATGGAAGTACAAAAATCGATAAAACCTGATGAATTATTTATTAAAATAGTTAAAGATGAATTAGTTTCTTTATTAGGCGGAGAGGAAGTTCCGTTAAATGTTTTGGGGAAACCTGCTATAACAATGTTAGTTGGTTTACAAGGAAGTGGTAAAACAACGACTTGTGGTAAATTAGCTAATTATTTACGTAAGAAACATGCGAAGAAGCCTTTGTTGGTTGCTTGTGATATTTATCGTCCAGCAGCAATTCAACAATTGGAAACGGTAGGCAAACAACTTAATATACCTGTTTTTACAGAAGGTAAAATTGAAGTTAATAAAATAGTTAAAGATGCTTTAAAATACGCTTTAGAAAATGGTAATGACTATGTTATTATAGATACTGCTGGTCGTTTACATATTGATGAAGGTTTGATGGATGAGTTAGTTGGAATTGTTGATGTATGTCATCCACAAGAAGTTTTGTTGGTTATTGATGCTATGATGGGACAAGATGCAATAAATGTTATAAAAGGGTTTAATGATAAGCTTTCTTTAACTGGTTGTATTTTAACAAAATTAGATGGAGATACAAAAGGTGGAGTTGCTTTATCTGTTAGACATTTAACTAATGTTCCAATAAAGTTTGTGGGAGATTCTGAAAAGTTAGATGGCTTATCTCCTTTTTACCCAGATAGAATGGCCGAACGTATTTTAGATATGGGTGATGTTTTATCAATTGCTGAGAAAGTAGAAAATGTAATATCACAAGATGAAGCAGAGACCCAAGCTAAAAAGATGATGAGTGGGAAATATGATTTAGAGGATTTTTTAACTAATTTAAAACAAATAAGGAAGTTAGGACCATTAGAAAATATTATTAAGTTATTACCTCAAGCGAGAAAGATGGGATTAAATAATATAAATATTAATCCTAAAGACATGGCTCATGTTGAGGCGATAATTTTATCAATGACACCATATGAAAGAAAACATCCTGAAGTTTTAAAAGCTTCACGTAAGCAGAGAATCAGTAAGGGGTCAGGAAGAGATGTTGCTGAGATAAATCGTTTATTAAAACAATTTGAAGAAATGAAAAAAATGATGAAAATGATGAGTAGTGGAAATATGAAATTACCATTTTAGGAAGAGTATTTAAAAAATAAATACTCTTTTTATTTTAAAAAAAGGTGGAATATGATATACTATTTTAAGAATAGGGTGTGCTTATATGAGTCAAACTAAAAAGATAAGTTTATTTATAGTTTTAGGTCTTATAGTAGGAATAATGAGCTTAGGTAGTAGTTTGGCTGCGTTAAGAATTTCTTATTCTTCTTCAGAAGTAGCTAAAATAAAAGAAGATTCTTTTATAATTGAATTAATTAGCCCAACTAGGATATATATGGATGAGGATACGGGTAGTGTAATAAAAAATCCAATTATTACTAGTAATGAGATTGGATATGGTCTTGAATTAAAAAAGATTAATTCTGGAGCACTATTTCAATTTGATATAAGTAATAAAGGTGACTTGGCTGGTAGAGTTGTTAATATCAATATTTATGGAATAGAAGAATATAAAGATTATATCGATATTAATATTGAAGGAATAAACGTTGGTGATGTAGTTGAATCTGACAAAGTAATTAAGAAGGTAAATGTTAGAACTACTTATTTTAATCCTTTATATGATGAAAGTGGTTTGATTAAAACTATTAAATTAGAAGATTTAAAAATAGAGATAGAATTTGAAAGTATAGATAAAGGTGATTTAAATGAAGAAGAAAGTTAAAGTAAAGGATGAAGAATTTGCCAAAATGAAAAAGATTCCTAATAGAAGGAATAAGTATGTAGATAAGTCTTTTCATTTTTATTTTTCATTTTGGGTAAGAGTTGTATTAATGTTTGTTTCAATTGCTATTATAGGTTATTTTTCTTATGTGTGCTTTGATGAAAGTTTTACTTCAAGTATTGATGAAAAAATTTCTTATAGTGAAGATGCAGATATTAAATCAAATGTTATATATTTAGATCAAAGTCCATTTGGAACTGGTCAATTGAATTCAGTTGATTCTTATTATTCTGATTATATTGATGATATAAGTACAGATTTTAATTATCAATTTGAATTAGATAAGAATGCTAATATAAAATATACATATAATGTTGTTGCTGTAAAAACAATAAAAGATGGTGATATTGTTGTATCTGAAGATTCTAATACATTAGTACCTGATGAAGTTGTTTTAGCAAAAGATGTTAAAGAAGTTAAAATTAATCAAAATGTTACTTTAGATTATGATTCTTATAATAATTTAGCTAAGACTTTGAATCAATCAGGTAATATAACAGGCAAAGTGACATTAAAGATGAATATTACTTTGGAGATTGATTATAATAAGTTTGATGAAAAGATTGTAAAAGAAAGTTATATTGAAGTTCCAATTCAATTATTATCTACACATGTAACTATAAATATCGCTAATGATGTTTCAAAAAAAGATACTTATGTTGAACATCATCGTCCACAATTAATTAATAAATTTTCATTATATTCTGGAATATGTTTATTAATTATGGATACAATTTTCTTCTTATTAGCTTTATCATTTATATTTAGAACAAGAGTTAAAAAGAGTAAATATTGTGTTTTAAGAGATGGTTTATTAAAGGATTATGATAAAATAATTGTTAATTCTAAAAAATTACCAAAATTAAGCGATTATAATATTATAGATTGTTATAGTTTCTCTGAATTATTAGATGCTCAAAGATTAATTAATAAACCAATTATTTATTATGAAGTAGTTAAAAATCAAAAATGTATATTTGTTTTAATTAGTGATAAAGATATTTATACATTTACTTTAAAAGAATGTGATATAGACTTTTAATTAAAAGTCTTTTTTTTTATCCTAAACAATTTCTTTTTATTTACATATCATAAAGTAGAAAGGATTGTTTAGGATGTTTATAAATAGATGTTATGAAAAAGATAATAGTGGAACTAATATGAATAATATGGTTAATGATGTAAATACATGTCCTTATTGTCAACAATGTTGTTGTCAGCCAATAATGGAGTGTCCACAAGAAAGAGTGTGTCATCGTGAAATGTGTTATGAAGTTCCACATATTATTCCAATTAATACGAGAATTGTTAATCATCATATATATAAACATACTTATCAGCCAATGTATACTTGTACGATGGAAGATGAAGTATGTAATGTATATGATCAATGTGGTGGTAATTTTTAAAAAAGGTCTTTTGACCTTTTTTGTTGGATTATAATTTCTTCTATATTTTAATGATGTGAAACAAAAAATATAAAATTAATTCAAGATGTTTAACATCTATCTGTTACTTTTTACCTAATTCAGTAGGAGAATCTATTTTAATTCTAATTCTGTATGAGTAATGGTTGGTGTGATTTGTAAACAAGATAATCTTTAAAAACATCAATTTTTTGTCCCAATGAGATATGGGGATGGAAAATATGATAATTTCTACAAACATACTTAGCTCTATTTCTATTTCTATAATATTTTGTGTTTGAATTATATGGTAAATATCTAATGTTTTGTAATATATTTATCATGTAATTCAAGTCCTTTCTTTGTTTTTTGGTTAACTCAATTATAAGACTTGAATTACTTTTTTTATATAGAAATATTTAACATCAATTGTAACACTACATTTCTAATTATATGAATGTAATTTCTATTATTTATTATTAATTTGATTTGTGTTATAATTATATAAGGTGAAGTATATGAAAAGAAATGGTTATACAGCATTGGAAATGTTAGTAGTTATTATTGTGTTAGGAGTTTTTACGATTGGTATTTTATCAACAACTTCTTATGCTTTTAAAGATAAAAGTGAAAGTTATTATAATGAGATAGTTCATTTAATTGAAAGACAAGCTGCTATATATGGAAAGACTTTAAATAATTTAGAAGAGGAAGGCAATTTAATCATTACTTTGAATGATTTAATTGAAAAAGGCTATTATGTTGCTGATGATAGTGAGGGTAATGTAATTGATCCACGAAATAGTAATGCTACTTTAAATGGGTTGAAAATAAAAATGGCTTATTTAGAAAATGGAAATGTTACGGCAGAAGTTATTGAAGAAGAATAAATATAATTTGTAAAATATTTGTCAATAAATAATAAAATACTATAATAAAATGGGAAAATTATGTATGATATTAGTGTAAGGGCGTGATAAATGTGATATATCCTTCTATTGACAAATTATTAAATATTGTCGATTCTAAGTACAAATTAGTTCATATTGCTGCAAGACGTAGTAAGCAAATGTTAGAAACTAAACATTTTCAAATGAAACAAAATGAATATGTTAATAAAAAAGAACTAGGCCGTGCCTTGGAAGAAATAGAAAAGGGATTAATTACTATTAAAGAGTAATTAATTTTTTTTGGCAAAAAAAAAGATCTACATATGTAGATTTTAAAAAATTAAGATTCTGTTTCTTCTTTTTTCATTGTTCTAGCTTCTCTAGCAGTTAAAACAACTTTTGTACCATTGATAGTTACTTTTTGGAAGTTTGGCTTTTGAGCATGTTTTGTTGCATTTAAAGCATGACTTCTTCTATTACCAGTTAAAGGTTTTTTTGTACTTACTTTTTTTGCCATAATTACGCCTCCTTAAAAATCATTTCATTACCCACTTTACCATAATGCTTTAATAAAGTCAATTAAATTGTTATTTTTATTATTTTATCGCTAGTTAATTTGTTAATAAAAGTGTTAATATTAGTTTAATAGATATTGGTTTTTTGATATAATTATTAACGAAAGGGTGGTGATATTATGTATATTCCAATTGGAATTAAATCAGATTATTCTTTGTTACAAAGTTTGATAAAAATTCCTGATTTAATAGGATATTTAAAAGAACATAATATTAGTACCTGTGGTCTTTTAGATGATAATTTGTTTGGTAGTATATGTTTTTATAAACAATGTTTGAAAAATGGTATTAAACCAATTATTGGTTTAAATGTAAGAATATTTGATAAACAAGTATATTTATATGCTAAAAATTATCATGGATATCAAAATTTATTAAAGATTAATACAATTATCCAAGAAAGAGATTTACAATTTATTGATTTAATTAAATATAAATTAGATATTATAGGAGTATTGCCTTATAAAAGTATTGAAATTTATGATGAAATTAAAAAGATATATAGTGAATTATTTATAGGTTATGGTAATCAGTTTGAAAAGAAAAATGCTTTGTTAATAGATAATAATATTGTATATGTTAATGAGATAAGAGCTTTTTCTTTTCAAGATATTAAATATTTAGGTTTATTAAGAGAAATTGATACAGGGGAAAGTGTAGATTTATTAGTTTATGATGAATCTTATTTAGCAAGAGATGTTACAAAAGAAGATGCGAAATCGGTAGAAGAATTTTGTTCTTTGATTGATTTAAAAATAGAATTTAATAAAAGATATATTCCTCATTATGATGATAATATTACAGATTCTTTTGCTTATTTAAGTAGTCTTTGTAAGAAGGGACTTAGTAAAAGATTAGATGGTAAGTTAGATAATAATTATATAGATAGATTGTTGATGGAATTAAATGTAATTAAGAAGATGGGGTTTGTTGATTATTTTCTAATAGTATATGATTATGTTAAATATGCTAAAATGCATAATATTTTAGTTGGTCCTGGTAGAGGTAGTGCAGCTGGTTCTTTAGTGAGTTATTGTTTAGGAATTACGAATATTGACCCGATTAAGTATAATTTGTTATTTGAACGTTTTTTAAATCCAGATAGAGTAACTATGCCTGATATTGATATTGATTTTGAATATACTAAAAGAGATCAAGTTGTTCAATATGTTAAAAATAGATATGGTTATGATAAGGTTGCTAATATTATGACTTTTGGGACTTTAGGGGCACGTCAAGTTATAAGAGATGTTGGAAGATGCTTGAATGTTGATTCTAAAATGATTGATATGTTAAGTAATTTGTTAGATCCAAAAAGTACTTTGGGAGATAATTTAAAAAATAAGAATGTAAAAGAGTTTGTTTTTAATAATAAGGATATTGAACGTGTTTATAAAATCAGTTATAAATTGGAAGGATTGAAAAGACATATTAGTACACATGCAGCTGGAGTTGTTATTTCTTCAATTACTTTAGATGATGTTATTCCGATATGTATGAGTGGCGAAGATGTTTTAACAGGAGTAACAATGGAGTACTTAGAGGAATTAGGTCTTTTAAAGATGGACTTTTTAGCATTAAGAAATTTAACAATTATTCAAAATGTTTTAGAATTAATTGAAAAAGAAACTGGTAAGAAGATTGACTTAGCTAAAATTCCTTTGGATGATAAAGAAACATTAGAAGTATTTAAAAAGGTTGATACAGAGGGAATATTTCAATATGAGAGTTCGGGAATGAAAAATTTTTTGGCAAAGTTAAAACCAGATAATTTTAGTGAGTTGGTTGCTGCTGTTGCCTTATTTAGACCTGGACCTATGCAAAATATTGATTCGTTTATTAGGCGTAAAGAAGGCAGAGAAAAAGTTACATATCCAGATGAATCTTTAAAAGATATATTAGTTGATACGTATGGAATAATGATTTATCAAGAACAAATAATGCAAGTTTTAGTTAAGATGGGAAATTATTCTTTTGCTGAAGCAGATAATATTCGTAGAGCAATGAGTAAGAAGAAGATTGAGGTAATGGAACAAGAACGAGAAGTTTTTGTTAAAAGAGCAATTGGTAATGGATATTCTAAAGATAAGGCATTAGAAGTTTATGATTTAATTTTGAAATTTGCTAATTATGGTTTTAATAAAGCTCATTCTGTTTCTTATGCTTTAATTGGGTATCAGATGGCTTATTTAAAAGCTAATTATCCAGTATATTTTATTGCTAATTTATTAAATATGAGTATTGGTAGCGATATTAAAACTAAAGAGTATATTGATGAAGCGAAGCAAAAAAATATTATGGTGTTTAAACCTAATATTAATGTTAGTGAAGATTATTATTTAATAAAAGATAATGCATTATTGTTGCCACTTAATGCTATTCATAATGTCGGTGGTTCAGCTGTTAAAGAAATTATAAATGAACGTCATGCAAATGGGAAGTTTGAAGATTTTTATCAATTTGTTGCACGAACTTATGGGAAAAGTGTTAATCGTAAAACTTTAGAATCTTTAATTGATGCAGATTGTTTTAGAGATTTTAACATTAATCATCATACGCTTATTAATAGTATTGATAGTGCCTTAGATTATGCAGCTTTATGTAGTGATTTGGCTTTGGAACTAATTATGAAACCTGATTATGAATATAATAGTGAATTTAGTGATTCAGAGTTAATGGGACGCGAACTTGCAACTTTTGGCTTTTATGTAACAAATCATCCAGCATCTAAATATCAGGATGGAATTATGAAAATAAAGAATATAAAGAATTTCTTTGACAAATATGTAAATTTAGTTATTATAATAGATAGCATTAGAAAAATAAAAACAAAACGAGGAGAAGATATGGGATTCTTTTCTGGAAGTGATGAAACTGGAATGGCTGATTTTATTATTTTTCCTAGAAATAATAAAATTTTAGGAGAAATAAGAAAGAATGATTTTATTAAAGTTAGAGGACAAGTTACTAGAAGAAATGATAAGTATCAAGTTGTTGTTTCAAGTATAGAGAAAATTTAGGAGGAGTAAAAATGCAGGAGAAGTTAAGTAAATTTTTGAATAGTGTTGGCTATGAAGATAAAAATGGTGATTTTTGTCAAGCGACTATTTCACAAGTAATTTTAAACCGTAAAGAACAATCTTTTGATGTTTTTATTGAAAATGATTGGCCAATCTCTCCTGTTGCAACTTCGGAGTTACTTAAATGTGGTTTAAATGGAATTAATGGTAAAAATAAATGTTATATCCATTATATATATAGCGATATGGATGATAAAGATATTTTAGAAGCATTTAAAGTCTTATTAGGAGAATTAATTGTTAAAAGACCGTCTTTAGTATCTTTGGAGAATAAGAATATTAGGATAGATGGCGATAATATAATAGTTGAATTAGATAGTAAAAGTGAAGAAGCTGATATTCTAGCTAAAGAAGTTAAAGGTTTAAGTCAGGGTTTAGTAGACTTAGGCTTTTATGAAATGGATATTGTAACGGAAATCAATAAAGAGAATGAGCGAAAAATTCAAGAAGAAATTATTGAAGATCGTAATCGTAAAATTGAGGTAACTTATGAAGAAGTAGTTAATTCTTCGAGTAATGGATGGGTACCTAAAAAGAAAATTGATTACTCTCGTGAAGGGGTAATTACAATAGATAGTATTGATCGAGAAGAGAATAATGTTCATCTTGAAGCTTATGTTTTTGGTTCGGAATTTAATCAATTGAAAACTAAAGATGGAAGGGATTTATTTTTAATAACATTAAAAATAAGTGATAATACATCGAGTATTTTAGCTAAATGTTTTGCGAAAGATGAAGAAGATTTTTTAGCTAAGTCAAAAGAATTAAAAAGTGGATGGTTTCAGTTTAAAGGCCAAGTTAGATATGATAACTTTGCCGATGACTTAGTTTTTAATTTTAGAAGTTATGAACCTTTAAAAGAAATTCCGAGTTTTAAAAGAACTGATAATGAAGATGAAAAAAGAGTAGAATTACATGCACATACAATGATGAGTCAGATGGATGGAGTGTGTGATGAAGTTAAACTAGTTAAGCAAGCTATTGAATGGGGACATGCAGGAATTGCTATTACTGATCATGATTGTTGTCAATCTTTTCCACATGTTTTTGGAGAAGTTACTTCTTACAATAAAGGGTTGAAGAAAAAAGCGCAAGCTAAGATAGATGATTTAAAAAAATCATTAGAAGAGATAAAAGAATCTGGCAATGAAGAAGGAATTGCCGAAATGGAAAAAATGATAGCTAATGCTATGGAAGAGAAGGAAAATCTTAAATTCTTTAAAGCTGGATACGGATCTGAGATTGAAATGTGTGAATCTTATTTGAATGTTTGTTTTAATCCAAATGATGAAAAAATAGAAGGAAATACTTTTGTTATATTCGATACTGAAACAACGGGGTTTAATCCCGGCTTAGGCGATTCGATGATTGAAATAGGTGGTGTAAAAATCCATAATGGTGAAGTGGTTGATCGTTTTGATGAACTGATTAATCCAGGACATCATATTGATGAGGCGATTACACGAGTTACAGATATTAGTGATGATGATGTTAAAGATGCAAGTCCTGAAGAAGAAGTAGTTAAACGTTTTAAAGAATGGATTGGTAATTTACCTTTAGTTGCTCATAATGCTCGTTTTGATAAAAATATGTTGGATATGGCATATTATAAATATGGATTAGGTAATTTAAATAATCCAATTATTGATACGCTAATGTTATCAAGAGTTATTAATCGTGATTTAAAAAAACATAGTTTAAAAGCATTAGGTAAATTTTATGGAATAGATACAGGTGAAGCAGATGATGATGAGGAGACAGTGAATGAATCTGGTTATAGTGGAACTATTTTAGATTCAGCTGTTGGCGAAGCTTTTAAAAGTATCAAAATTGATGGTGAAGAGATATTAAATATTGAAAAAGAAGAATATTATGATGTCGATATTACAACAGAGGAAAGAGTAAAAAAATATCGTAATATATATCATTTAGATACTTTACATAAAGCTGCTAAGACAGAATCAATTAATTTAGTAATTGAAGTTAATGAGGGAATAACTTTAATTGATTTTCAACCAGAAATTAAATTACATCCTGCAGAAAATGATATCGAAATTAAATATATGGATGATTTTGGTGAAAAAAGTTTAACTTTAGTTATTTATGTTGGACAACACCATGGTGCTGATGTCGACTCAGAAAATACAGGCTATATTTTTAATAAGATGTTAAATCAAATTAGTGGAATTGAAAAGTTAAGTGACTTAAATAATCTTGGACTTTTAGAAGAAATTAGTTTTAAAAATAATCAGAAGTTATTAGATCATATTGGTGAATTAAGTACGATAAAGAATTATGTAACTAAGATAGAAGAGAATGATGATACAGAAATAAAAGAATATCCTTTTATTAAATTTAGCAATACTGAGTATCGTTGGAAATATGAGTGGTGTAAAGATGATTGGTTACAAATGTATGAAAATATTCCAGGAAAAAATTATAAGGAGCATATTGCTAATATATATGATAATGGTAAACATGTAACATTTATTGCACAGAATAAAGTAGGGTTAAAGAATTTGTTTAAAATAGTTAGTTTTGCTAATACTAATTTTTTACAAAGAAATGCTAGAATACCTAGAAGGCTAATTGAAGAAAACAGGGAAGGATTATTAGTTGGTAGTGCATGTCTAAATGGGGAAATATTTAATATAGCATTGACTCGCTCTGATGAAGATTTAATTAAAGCTATGGAATTTTATGATTATATTGAGGTTCAACCACCAGAAAATTATTCTCATTTATTACGTGGACATGACATTAATAATATTGAACATTTGCATTATGCTTTAAAGAAGATAATTAATTGTGCTAAAAAAGCTGGTAAATTAGTTGTTGCAACAGGAGATGTTCATAATATTAATAGAGAGGATCGTCTGTATAGAGAAATTATTGTTAATCAGAATGTTCCTGGAAAGGGAAGACATCCTTTAGCTAGGTATTTAAATGGAGTTAGTAAAAGAAATAATAATGAAGATAATATTATAAGAAATATTGAAAAAGCTAAAGAACAAGGTAGTACTTTAAATAAAGTAGAAGAAAAAGTCTTAAGATATATTTATGTTTTAACAAAAGTTAAAAGGATACCAATAACGGCGTTAAATTTAGCTTATATATATGTTCCTAATAAAAGTGAAAGCTTAGAAGAAGCTTTTAAAGGTAAAGATGGAGAAAGTGAAAAATTAAAAGCTATTAGTAGTGCTCTTAGAAAATTAAATGTTTTAGGAATTATAAAAGAGAAAGATAATGTTTATTCTTTAAATGGTAATTATAATGATTCTGATGTTGTTAATTCGGGACATATTCCAAATCAATTTTTTAGAACTACTAAGGAAATGAAAGAAGAATTCGCATTTTTAGAAGATGAGGAATTAATAAAAGAAATAGTTGTTGATAATCCTAATAAAATTTTAGATATGATTGAGGAAATAGAAGTTGTTGTTTATCCTGATAAGCCTTATTCACCTATTATAGAGCATTCTCAAGAAACATGTCGTGATATGGTATTTGCTAAAGCTCATAGCATGTATGGAGATCCTTTACCAGATAATATTGAAGAACGTATTGCACAAGAATTTTATGGCGATAAGATAAATGATTTAGTTAAAGAAAAGATTGCAATTGAACATCCTGGTATAAGTGAAGAGGAAATTAATAAGATATTTACGCCTACATTGCATGAAGTTATAATGAGTGGTTATGATGGAGTTGTTAAGTTAAAAAAAGAGCAGGTGTTACGCACTGCAACTGAACCAATGAGTGATGATGAAGCAACAGAAAAGGCTAAAGCACAATTGACAGGAATTATTGGTGGAGGATTTGATGTAATTTATTTAATTGCGCAAAAATTAGTTAAGCATTCTAATGACGATGGTTATTTGGTTGGATCACGTGGTTCTGTTGGTTCGTCTTTTGTAGCTTCAATGATGGGAATAACAGAATGTAATGGTTTACCTGCGCATTATTATTGTCCAGATTGTCAACATAGTGAGTTTAATGATGATGATGGAACTCCATATTCAGAAAATTATCCTTCTGGTTTTGACTTACCAGAGAAAAAATGTCCGAAGTGTGGGGCTGTAATGATTCATCAAGGTAATGATATGCCATTTGCAACATTCTTAGGATTTGCTGGAGAAAAAGTACCTGATATAGATCTTAATTTCTCGGGAGATAATCAAGCAGCAGCTCATGAATATACTAAGGTCTTATTTGGAACAGATAATGTTTATCGTGCTGGAACGATTGGAACAGTTGCAGATAAGACAGCTTTTGGTTATGTTCAAGGTTTTTATGAAGAACGTTTACATGATATATTAAAAATAGAAGCTCAAAGCTATGGTTTAGCTGTTAATAGTAAAGACGAATTAAAAAAGAAAGGGATTATTAAGTCTTTTGTACGCACACCAGAAGTAGAAAGAATTGCTGTTGGATGTACAGGGGTTAAAAGAACGACTGGTCAGCATCCTGGAGGTATTGTTGTAGTTCCAGGATATAAAGATATTTGGGATTTTACGCCTTTTCAATATCCAGCTGATGACCCAACTGCAGCTTGGCGTACGACTCACTTTGATTATCATGCTATCGATGCGGATTTATTAAAATTAGATATACTAGGACACGATGATCCGACAGTCTTACGTATGTTACAAGATTTAGCTAATAAATATATTACACATGGTGAGTATAATTTTGATGTCACAGCAATTGATTTAGGTGACTTAGATACTATGAAGATATTTACTGGTCCGGAAATACTGGGAGTTGATCGCTATCGTTTAAGAGGATTAACTGATAAAGATGGAAGAAAGTATTGTCCAACTGGAACTTTGGGAGTACCAGAATTTGGAACATCTTTCTTGCTTGGAATGTTAGAGGAGACTAAACCAACAACATTTGCTGAACTTATTAAAATTTCTGGTTTGTCTCATGGTACTGATGTTTGGTTAGGGAATGCTCGAGATTTATGTACACCAAATGCTGAGGGAGTAATTCAAGTTCCATTTAAGAATGTAATTGGTTGTCGTGATGATATTATGGTTAATTTAATAGCTTGGGGGATGAAACCAGCTAAAGCATTTAAAATAATGGAATTTGTCCGTAAAGGAAAAGCTTCAAAAGATCCGGCAGCTTGGGCTGAACATGCTAAAACGATGAAAGAAGCAGGTATTCCTGATTGGTATATTGAATCATGTCGTAAAATAAAGTATATGTTTCCTAAGGCTCATGCGACAGCTTATGTAACTTCAGCTTTTAGAATTGCTTGGTTTAAAGTTCATTATCCAATATTATATTATTGTGCTTATTTATCAATTCGTCGTGATCAATTTGATATTGAATCGATGATTAAGGGAGAAGATGCAATTAGAGCTAAGATTGATGAAATAGATGCTAAGGGAAATAGTGCTTCTAATAAAGAAATTGATACACGTGAAACTTTGTGTATTTGTTTAGAAATGGTTTGTCGTGGCTTTTATTTTAAAAATATTGATGTTGATAAAAGTGATGGTAAAAAGTTTGTTATTACTGAAGATGAAAAAGGTTTAATTATTCCTTTTAGAGCATTAGATGGCTTAGGTGAAAACGTTGCTTTGGCAATAGTAAAAGCACGCCAAGGTGGACCATTTATTTCAATGGAAGATTTAAGAAACCGTGGAAAAGTTAATACTTCTTCAATGGAAAAATTAAAAGCTTTGGGTTGTTTAGATAATATGTCAGAAAGTAATCAGTTAAGTTTATTTTAATAAAAAAAGTAATTCATGTAGTGAATTACTTTTTTTAATTTATTTTACTTTTTCAATACTTTCAAATACATAATTTTTATCATTGTCTTGTGCTTTTTTAAGAGTAAATACATATTTATCAAATTCATCTATTTTATCTTTTGGAAATTCAGTAACATTTTCAGCTACAACTTTTTCACCATTACGATCTTTGTAGTAATTTGTATTAGTTCCATCATTATAAGCATAGGCAATTGCAACAGTACTTTTAATTTTATCTTTTTCTTTAACAGTTTCTATAATAGAATAATCTACATATTCATTTGGTGTTGAGTAATCAGTAACATCATTACGAACAGATATATATATATCATATTCTTTATCATAGTAATAATCATAGATGTAATCGTAATTATCAGCAGCACTTGTATCTTCAATATTAACATCAAAAAGGTCTTTAATAGCTTTTCTAATACTTGAACCTAGATATAAACTAGCTTCGTCTATATTACCATATGTTCCTTTAGCTTTTAATTTTTCAACAATATTTTGTGATATGTTATTATTATATTCAGCGCTACTAGCATAAGTAGCAGCAATATTTAGAACTGAAGCTCTTGACAAATCATCAAAGACAATACTATCTGCATTGTATAAAACATCGATTCCACTATATTGAGTATTAAAACCATAAGTTAAAGAAGTGTAATACTCAGCTATTCTTGTTTCTGCTAACTTTTTTTCTTCTTCAGTTATTTTTTCTTTGTTTAGACCTTTAATAACAAAGAAAATAATGATTCCTATTAATGCAATTATTAAGATAAGAACTAAAAGTTTTTTGACATCTAAATTCTTCATTTTGTATAACCTCTTTCCTATTATAAATGATAGCATATATTTAATAATTTATCTATATATTTTTATTTTTATGTTAAAATTATTTTAGAATTATTATATTAATGAAATTTTTTTATAAATAGTTAAAATTTAGAAGAGAGGAGATTAGGGATAGTTATGGAAAAGAAGCCAATAATTGGAATTTTACCAACTAGTAATTATTTAGTTACAGATGATACATTTGCTGATATTTATAGATTTGGTAATAATTATATAAAAAAAATTGTAGAAAATGGGGGAATTCCTTTATTAATTCCTTTGAATGATGAAAAAATAATTAATGAGAGTTTAGAAATGTGTGATGGTTTATTGTTACCTGGGGGAAATCGAGTAAGACCAGTTAATTTTGAGATAATTGATTATTTTTATAAAAATAATAAACCTATATTAGGTATTTGCTTAGGAATGCAAACTTTAGCGATGTATTCTGTTAATTTAGAAAACGTGGGACAAAAAAGAATTATAAAGAAAATTGATAATGGGATTGATCATTGGCCAATTGAGTTAAAAAGGGAAAATAATCAGGATTTAGCTCATAAAGATTTTGTTTTTAAAGATTCAAAATTATTTAAAATTTTAAAAATGGAAGAAATTATGGTAAATAGTGTTCATAAGAATACGATTACTGAAGTTGGTAGTGGTTTTAGAATTAGTGCTTTATCAGAGGATAATTTGATTGAAGGTATAGAAGCCAAAGGTGATGATAACTTTGTAATAGGAGTTCAGTTTCATCCTGAAATATTGCCACAATTTAATGAACTTTTTAAAGTCTTTATTAATGAATGTTGTAAAAGAAAATAATATTTTCTTTTTTTATGTTAAAAAGACGTTATAATAGCTATTTTTTGGTATAATATTTGTAGGTGATTATGATGAAAAAAATAATTTTGGTAGATGGAAATAATTTAATGTTTAGAAGTTATTATGCTACTTGTTATACAGGTAATGTTATGAAAAATAGCAAAGGAATGGCTACTAATGCTTTATATGGTTTTGTGGGGATGATGAATAAAATTATTCATGAAGAAAAGCCAGAGTATATAGCTGTTGCTTTTGATATTGGAAAAAATTTTAGAAAACAAAAGTATGAAACTTATAAGGAAGGAAGAGCAGAAACTCCTGATGATTTAAAATTACAAATGCCTGTTGCTAGAGATATTTTACAGGCGATGGGTGTTAAATATTTTGAGTTAGAACCCTATGAAGCTGATGATATTATAGGAACGTTTGTTAAAATGTGCGAAGAAGATCCGGAATATGAAGCAACAATTGTTTCTTCTGATAAAGATCTATTACAATTAATAAGTGAAGAAACAGAAGTTAAATTATTAAAACAGAAAGATTATATTCGTTATAATCATAAAACTTTTAAAGAAGATTGGGGTTTTGAACCAATTAGAATGATAGATTATAAAGCATTAGCTGGTGATGCTTCTGATAATATTCCAGGAGTAAAAGGAATTGGGGATAAAACAGCAATAAATCTTTTAAAAACTTATGATACTATTGAAGATATTTATAATCATATTGATGAAATAAAAGGTAAATTAAAAGAAAAATTATTAGATGATAAAGAGAATGCTTTTATAAGTAAAGAGATAGCAACTATATATCGTGATGTTCCTTTAAATGTAAAGTTGGAAGATGTTAAATATAATGGACCTGATTTAATATCTTTAAACAAAATTTATGAAGAATTAGAATTTTATTCTTATATAAAGAAAAATGTGGAAAGTAGTAAAGCCGCAGTTAATACGACAAAATTTATTAATGTTAAAGATATAGATGACTTAAAAGATTTAGAAGATATTATATCTTTATATGTAGAAGTTGATGCTGAAAATTATCATAATGCTAATATTGTAGGAATTGGATTATGTGATAGTAAAAATAATTATTTCATTAGTAATAATGTATTTGATATAGTGGTTGATTATTTAAAGGGTAAAAAAATTTATACTTATGATCAAAAGAAAAATTTTGTTGTATTAAAAAAAGAAGGAATAGAATTAAATTCGTCTTTTGATGTAATGATTGCTGCTTATTTATTGAATATTAATAGTAAAGATGATATAGCTTATTTGATGAATTCTAATGGATGTGAAATAACTTTTTATTCTCAGAGTTTAAAGAATGGCTTTGATAAAAAAGATATTGTTTTAAAAGCAAGATTTATATATGATATTGTTCCTAAATATTTAGAAGATTTAGAAAAAGAAGAAATGTTAGATTTATTTAATAATATTGAGATGCCTTTAATAACTGTTTTAGCAAATATGGAATATACGGGAATAAGAGTTGATGCAGGAATTTTAAAGGATATGGAAGAAGAAATGACTTTAAGGCTGTCAGGAATTGAAAAAGAAATTTATGAGTTAGCATCTTGTGAATTTAACATAAGTAGTCCTAAACAATTAGGAGTTGTTTTATTTGAAAAATTAGGATTACCAGGTGCTAAAAAAACAAAAACAGGGTATAAAACAGATGTTAGCATTTTAAATAAATTAGTTGATGAGCATCCTATTATTAATAAAATTTTAGAATATCGTGGTTTATCAAAAATTAAAAGTACTTATTTAGAAGGATTAACTAATTATATTCGTGAGGATGGAAAAATACATACTATTTATAAACAGAATTTAACACGTACAGGAAGATTATCATCTGTTGAACCTAATTTACAAAATATTCCAGCTAGAGATGAAGATGGACGTAAAATTAGAAAAGCTTTCTTACCTGAATATGACATGTTTTTAAGCTCTGATTATTCACAGATGGAGTTAAGAGTATTGGCTCATGTATCTGGTTCTAAAGAGTTGCAACAAGCTTTTATAAATGGCGAAGATATTCATAGTCGTGTTGCTGCTGATATGTATGGAATTCCTATTGAGGAAGTTACAAAGAAACAAAGGAAAACAGCTAAAGCGGTTATTTTTGGAATTGTTTATGGAATTTCTGGGTTTGGCTTAGGAGAGAATTTAGAAATTAGTGCTAAGGAAGCACGTGCTTTTATTAATAAATATTATGAATTGTATCCAGGTGTTAAAAATTATATGGATAATATTGTTAAGGATGCTTATAGAGACGGTTATGTAAAGACAATATTTAATCGTAAGCGAATTATTGATGAACTTAATAATAAAAATTTTATGATTAGACAAAGTGGAGAGAGAATAGCTTTAAATACACCTATTCAAGGTTCAAGTGCTGATATTATGAAAATTGCGATGGTAAGTATTTTTAGAGAGATGCAAGAGAAGAATTTAAAGAGTAAAATGTTGTTACAAGTACATGATGAGTTAATTTTTGATGTTTTGAAAGAAGAAAAAGATATTTTAGAAGAATTAGTTACACGAAATATGGAAACTTGTGTTAAGATAGATGTGCCATTTAAGGTGAGCCATGATTATGGAACAGATTGGTATGAAACAAAATAGAAATAGGATGATTTTATGAAAGAAGTAAAAAGTTTTATTATTGCTGATTTTATTTTATTTATTATTAAACTAGTAGGAGGTTTACTATGTAGTTCTTATACTTTACTTGCTAGTGGAATTTATGATATAGGGTTGATTATATCTGCTTTATTTGTCATAAAAGAGAATAATAATACGAAATATAGAGGAATTATTAGTTCATGGTGGGGATTTTTACTTATATTATCAGCAATAGGAATTGTATTTATAAGTGAAGTAGAAAAAATTATGATACCTTCTTTCTTTATTTTATTATTTTTAGTAATTACAATTATTATTAGATATTTAATTCCTTGTTTTAAAACAAATATTAGCTATCAAAAGAAAAAAGGTTTATTAATGTATGGAGTTATTAATAGTACAATAGACTTTTATAATTATGGAATTATTTTAGGCGTATTAGTTTTAGCTAAATTAAGTAAATGGATTGATATATTTAAGTATGCTGATCGTATTGGAACTATTTTAATAGCTGGATTAATTTTATTTAAAGGGATAAGAATTATAAGTAATAGTTTTAAAAAAATGGAAGATAGATTTTCTTTAGATATTAATACAGAAGTAAAGAATGAGATTGTAGGTAGAAATGAAATAAAAAGTCTAGATAAATTAGAAGTTACGGCATATGGGGGAATTACTAAAGCTTCTTGTAATATTTTAATTAAGGATAGTTTACAATTATTGGATTTAATATCTTTTGTTATTACTTTACAAGATTATTTGTTTAAAAAATTAAAAGCAGATGTTGTACAAATTATTTTAGTTGATAAAGAAAAGAAGAAAGTAAAAGTAAAGGTAAGGAGTTTGAAACAAGATGCCAGAAATAGCAGAGGTAGAAACGGTAAGACAAACGCTAAGAAAAAGAATACTAAACAAAAAAATAAAAAGCGTTAATGTTTTATATGAAAGAATCATTGAAAGTGATTTAGAGGAATTTAAAAAGAATTTGATAGGTTTAGAATTTAAGGATATTTTGCGTAAAGGTAAATGGTTATTATTTGATATAGGTGATTATTATTTATGTAGTCATTTAAGAATGGAAGGTAAGTATTTTATTAAGAATCATGATGAGGAAATAAATAAGCATGAACATGTTATTTTTACCTTTGAAGATGGGATAGATTTGCGATATCATGATACAAGGAAATTCGGTAGAATGAATTTGGTATTAAAAGATAAATTGGATACTGTTGAAGGTGTAAGGAAGCAAGGTATTGAACCAATTGATTCTAACTTAACTAAAGAATATTTATTTTACAAGTTTCACAAGAAGAGTTTACCAATGAAAAGTTTATTATTGGATCAAACTATTATTTCTGGATTAGGGAATATTTATGCTGATGAAGTATTATTTAAAGCTGGAATTAATCCCTTACGATTAGGAAAATCAATTACTTTAGAAGAATGTGATAAAATAAGAAAAGCTAGTAATGATATTATAAGTGAAGCAATTAAATGTGGAGGAACGACTATTCGAAGTTATACTTCTAGTTTAGGAGTTACTGGAAGATTTCAACAGAATTTAATGGTTCATAAAAGAGAAGGACTGGAATGTAAAAAATGTCATTCTTTAATAAAAAAAATAGTCGTAGGTGGAAGAAGCACATATTATTGTGAAAAGTGTCAAAAATAAAAGTTATTTGAAAAAAAATAACTTTTTATTTGCTTTTTGGTCATAAATATGTTAGGATTAGCATTAGTTTTTTTAGGGGGAGGAGAGAGAAACTATGAGCGAAGAAAAGAAGAAAATGATATCTAGCGATTTACAAATGAGACTTTGTAATCATATTGCAAGAGGAGATAAAAAAGTTTTAGAAAATATAAAAACTTATCATATGGCAGAAATTACTAAATTAAGTGATTATATGATGGATTTTGTTAACTATTGGTTTGGAAATGTTCGTGCTTTGAATCAAACATTTTATATGGCAGTTTCTGAGTTAGGAATTAATATAACTGATATGTATAATATTCCTAGTGATGAAAAGATTGTAAGTCATGGTTTATCATTATAGATATATTTTAGAGGAAATAGCTTTTGATAAGCTGTTTTTTTTGTTATAATTGGTTTATGGTGATAGTATGAAAAAGGGATTATTTATTTTTATTATCTTATTTATAGGAAGTCTTAGAGTAATAGCTTTAGATGTACCTAGTTTTGTTAGTCAAGTACCAAAGTGTGTTGAAGATAAGGAAAATACGGTTCTTATTCCAGTTAATGTATTAACTTATAAAAGTGGAGATTTAGTATCCTTAATTGATAATTATAGTTTAGGATTAATAGATAGATATGATAATTATGATATAAAGATAGATAATATTGAAGGTAATAAAATAAAAAATGTTCTTTTGTCTAGTTTAAAAAGTGCAAATCGAAGTTATATTAATTATAATATTGAAGATAATATTCATTTGGAGTTGGGTGATACTTTGGTTTCTTTTAATATCTTAATTAATTTTTCAGAGTATGTTCCAGATAAAATAGATGTTTTAGGTAATGAAGTTATTATTAGTAATAAAGAAACATGTAGTGTAATTAATAAAGAAAATGAAGAAGTTGTTAGGACAGAAGTTTTCTTTAAAAAAGATAAATCTTCAAATTTTATATATTTATTAATAATAATTACTTTATTGATGTTTGCTCTTTTAGAATTTATTGTTATTTTAAGAAAAAGAAATAAATAATTGTTTATTTCTTTTTATTTGATATAATAGCAAATATAAATGGGGGGATTGAAATGCTTAATTTTAATACTAGTAAAGAGCCATTACCTTTAAAGACAACGACTGGAAGATTGTTTACTATTAATAGAGAGTATTTACAGGATTTAGTTACGGAATTAGAAGATTTTTTAAGAGACGAGGATTTTATGAATAGTCGTACATTTTCTAAGAAGGTAATGTTTACACATGAAATAAAAGCTAATAATACGGTAGAAGGAATTAACGATTCGGTTTCTTTGATTGAGAAGGTTATTGAAAATGCTAAAACAGTTTCAGATGCTGGTTTAAGAAATAGAATTATTAATTTATATAATGGATATAAATATATTTTAAATGGTTATGAAATAAATGATAAAACTGTTGCTGATTTATATCAAATACTAAGCAAGGATTTATTAGATCCAAGAGATGAAATAAGAATGGGACCTAAATATAGAACTGCTCCAGTTTATATTTTAATAAATGGTCGCTTAGATGGAGTAATGGATTATGGAATTGATGCTAAAGATATAGATGAGTATATGAATGTCTTTTTTGAATATGTTAATAAAGATAATGATTTCTCTTCAGCAACAGATTATTTTATTAAGTCACAAATAATGCATTTTTATTTTGTATATATTCATCCATATTTTGATATGAATGGACGTACTAGTAGAACGATTGCAATGTGGTATTTATTAAATCATGAAATATATCCTTATATCATATTTAATAGAGGAATTAATTTTGATGTTTCTTATGATAAAGTTATTCGAGAATGTAAGAATTGGTATGAACTTACTAAATTTATAAAATATATGTTAATAACAGTTAAGAAGGAATTAGAAAAAGAATATGTAATGCATTATTTAAGAGTTGCTTCAGGACGCAAATGGCAAACAGTTGATTATCAAACAATTGAATATATTTTAGCTATGAAGGGAGATATAACCGTATTAGATTATGCTAGAATGTATAATAGATTTAATGATAAGAAGAGAACTAAGGAGATTTTTGCTACTCTAGAACCTTTAATTCAAGATGGTACTATTAAAGTAGTTCGTGAAACGAAAAAAATGATGTTTGGAGATGAACATAACTTGGTTTTGGGAATTAATAAAGAGCAATTAAGGGATGTTAATTTAGAAAAAGTAAAAAGACTAGTTTTGTAAAAATTAAGACAGTTATGATATAATTTTATTAGGAGATGATAAAATGCCTTATATTCAATTAAGAACTAGTAAAGAAATAACTAGAGAGAAAGAAAAATTAATAAAAGAACGACTTGGAGAATCTATAGAGTTAATTGGTAAGACAGAAGAATGGTTGATGGTTGAGTTCGTTTCTAATGCTCATTTATATTTTAGAGGAGAAGAAAATATTTCTGGTGCTTATGTTGAGGTTAAGATATTTGGAACTCGTGATAATCGATGTTATCAAGAATTTACAAAGCAAGTATGCCAAATACTAAATGAGGAGTTAGGTTTAAAACCAGAAAATATTTATATTAGTTATGGTGAATATCATAATTGGGGATGGAATGGTAGTAATTTTTAAAGATTAGGAGAGTTAATGATGAAAAAATTTCATTCTTTATCAAGCAAAGAACAAAATAAAATAAGAAGAGATTATAAAAATAAATGTAAAAAGGAATATAATTATTCGATAAAATTATTTATTTTATATGTTATCTTAGGAATATTATCTATTATTGGAATGTATTTATTATTATATATAGATGTTATGATAGGAAGTATTTTATTAACAATGAGTTTAATATTATTGGGAATTGATTTATATTTTTTAAATAAATCTAATAATTCTTTTTATCGATATTTAAAGAAAAAAGGCTATATCTATAAATAGATTAACCTTTTTTTATTGGAATATTTTTTAAATCAAAATTGTTTAGTTTCTTTTTAGTTGCTTGCTCATAAAGATAAGCTGCTTTTAGTTCGTATTGCCATAGAAGAGAATCTTTAGGTGGAGTGGTTGGAAGGGAAATATCTTTTTTTATTTTATTTAAATAGGTTTGACCTTTTTTATTAAAGCCAAGGATTTTTAAATAATCTAATTTTACATTTTGATTATCATTTTTAGTTAAACCAATTAGAATATGGATTAACATTCGATTTATTTTATTATATGTATATCTTTTAGTTTTTATATTGCTAATTAATTCGTCAAAGCTTTTAGATATATTAATATTTTTTAAAATACGATATTCAATACCTTCATCAACATCTAAATAAAGACTTAAGTCTTTATCAGTTAGAATTTTAAATTTTAAAAGACTAAATAAATTATCATTAGATATATTATTTAGAAAAGGAATAGTTGAGATTGGTAAGTATTTAGAAATATCTTCATTGTTTTGAAGTCTAGTGCGAATATTAGTTGCACTAACTATTTCTTGATCAGATAGAATATCATGGTAATCAGTTGTTCTTTTTATTGTTTCAGGTATTATAGTAGGGTTTATCTTTCTTATTGCCTTTATATAGGAGATTCCTAATAAATCATTAGGATTATTAATATCTTCTTTTATATTAAGAGCTTTTTTCATAGCAGTTGGGTAGTTATTTCCTTCTTTTAGAAATTGTTTAACTTTATTTTCGTAAGAAGGATCATTTAATTCGATATCTACTATTTTATTTAGGAGATTTAGATCATTGGATTCACTACCGAAGATTAGATGATCTATTTGTAATTCATTTAAAAGCTTGATACTTTGATAAGCAAAGATATCTGAGGCTTGAGTTCCATAAACAAAAGGTAATTCAATTATAATATCAATATCATGATTTAAAGCAATTTTTACTTTATCTTCTTTAGATAGGACGGAAATAGTACCTCGTTCAGTAAAATAACCATTTAGTACTAGAATAATAAGAGAATTAGGATATTTTTCTTTTATTTTTTTTAGATGGTATATGTGTCCATTATGAAATGGATTGTATTCAGCGATAATACCAATGATATTCATAGAAACACCTTCTTTATAGTTTTTATTTTATTATAATAAGTTGTATTATTCAAGAAAAGTTGGTATAATTATGTGGCTAGTGGGTGATATAGATGTATATTGATTTAGCTAAAGTCGATGAAAAAGGTATTGTAATTGATGATATAGTATCTTTTGGCGACGAATATATAAAGAATACACCAATACAAAAATTAGATAATGTAAAAATAAAAGGTAGAGCTTATTATAGTGTTACCAATGAAATAGTTTTTGATTGTCATGTTGAAGGTGTTATGGTGTTATTAGATGCTATAGATTTAGAACCGTTAGATTATCCATTTAGTTTCGAAATATCAGAAGTATTAAGTGAAAATGATGATGAAAAGGATCAAAATGAATTAAAAACACTTGATATTATGGATGTTTTATGGCAAAATATTGTACTAGAGGTCCCAATTAGTGTTCGTCGTGAACCAGATAAAAAGTATCACCTTGAAGGTGAAGGTTGGGAACTAGTAGATGAAGAAAGAAAAAAGTTAGATCCAAGATTAGCTCCTTTGTTAGAGCTACTTGAAAAAGAAGGGAAGGAGTGATATCATGGCAGTTCCTTTTAGAAGAACAAGTAAAACTAAAAAAAGAATGCGTCGTACTCACTTAAAAAAAGAAGTTGGAACTTTAACTAAATGTCCAAAATGTGGAGCAACTATCCAACCTCATCGTGCTTGCACAAAGTGTGGTTACTATAAAGGTAAAGAAGTAATTGCAGTTAATACAGACGCTACTGAAGAATAGTTTTAATCTACTACTTTAGTAGTTTTTTTTTGTAAATTAATATTTATTTTGTTTGAATTTCACTTATAAATGAGATATATTACTATAGAGGTGAATATTTAATAATGAAGCGAATATTATTATTGATATTACTTTTACTTTTATGTGGATGTTCTAAAGAATTGTCTTGTTCAGAAGGCGTTTTAGAAGATGGAAAATGTAAGATAGTTGAAGAAGTTGAAGCTAAATTGGCTTGTAAAACTGGTTATACATATGATTCGGCAAAAGATAAATGTACTAATACTTTAACAATTGATGCGAAGCAGGTTTCTATTTGTCCTAACGGTTATGAAATAGGTAATGATGTTTGGTGTTATAGTGAGAAAGTATATGATAAAGAAACTGTTAAAAGTTGTGTATCAGATAAAATAAAAAAAGATGATAAATTAAGTTCTACTTATGAAAAAGATAATACTTGCTATGAAAAGATTTGTACTGAAAAAAGTGAAGATGGCAAAAGTTGTATAACTTTTCAAGAAAATAAGATAGAGTATAAAGAAGAAGTAACTTGTCCTAAAGGCACTATTAGTGTAAAGGGTGAATGCCGTAAAAAGCAATGGATGAATAAAAAATTAAGTTGTGAAATTGGAGAAATGGTAGATAAAAAATGTATTATAACAGATGAAGTTGATCGTGAGTATACTTGTCCTTCTGATTATAAATTAAATGAAAAAACAAAAAAATGTGAAAAAATTAGATATGTTGAAGCAGAATAAATTGTTATTATAAAATAAAAATGTTATACTATATTCGGTAATGCCGATTTAGTATAGTGGTAATACAGGTGCATGGTAAGCATCAGCGGGCAGTTCAATTCTGCCATTCGGCACCATTTTAGAAATTTGTTCGAAAAGCACGAACTTTTGATATGAAAATCAATCAGAAATGATTGATTTTTTCATTTTTATTAATTATTATATGTTATTTTAATAAGTAAGTTTAAGTTAACTATATTCTATTTAGATTTAAAAATATAAAAATTATGATAGAATATATAACAAAGTTTTGGTGATGGTGTTATTATGCAAGAAAGTAAGTATATCTATAATGGTATACCTTTGTTTAAATATTGTAAGGATAATAATATTAATATAAACATTATAAGAGGAAGAATTTGGAAAAAGAGACAAAGCAATAAATATAAAAATTACACAGATCAAGAAATTGTAGATATGGTTATAGAATCTTATGGCAGTGCTATTAAATATATGTATAAAGGAATATCTTTAAGACAATATTGTTTAGATAATGGTATTAATATAGGAACTATTAATTCTAGAATAAATAATTTAAGAAAGAAAAATAAGAATTTATCGAATGACGAATTAGTAATTTTAGCGATGAAGGATTTTGATAATAAAAATTTTAGATTTTTTTATAAAGGGATACCTTTAAAGGAATATTGTGAAAGTCATCCTGAAATAAATTACAATACTATTAGAACATATATTAACAGAGAAAAAGAAAAAAATTCAGAATTATCTGATGAAGAATTAATTCAGCAATATTTGGATAAAGAACATAAAGGGATTTATAAATACTATTATTTAGGAATTCCCTTAAAGCAATATTGTGATGAAAATAATTTAAATTATAAAAATTGGTATGACCATTATTGTGATGAATATGAGGTAGAAGTGGATGACTCTATTAATTTAAAGAAGATATTTAAAGTATTGGGATTAGAAGAAATAGCATATGTTGATAAAATAAGAAGAATTTATAAATATAAGGATAAATATGA
>CALVJQ010000003.1 GCA_944332265.1 uncultured Bacilli bacterium | reverse complement strand
AAAGATTTGAAGTAATAAAACACTATTAAAGTAGTTAAAAACTACTTTTTTTAATTTCAACTGCAAAACAGAATAATATATGCTATACTATATAAGGTGATAACATGATAAGATTTGAAAATGTCTCTCGATCTTTTTTTAATAAAGTTATAGTAGAAGACATAAACTTAGAAATAGCTGATAATACAATTACATGTTTAATTGGTGAAAGTGGTGGTGGAAAAACCACTATTTTAAAAATGATTAATCGTTTAATAGAAACAACATCTGGAAAAATAACTATTAATGATCAAGATATATCTAAACAAGATCCAATAAAATTAAGAAGACAAATAGGGTATGTTATCCAACAAACAGGTTTATTTCCTCATATGACTATTCGTGATAATATTGCTATTATTTTAAAAATGAATGAAAAAAAAGAAGAAGTAGAAAAAAAAGTAAATGAATTAATGCATATGGTAGGTCTTGATCCTAACGAGTATTTAGATCGTTACCCATCCGAGTTATCAGGAGGTCAACAACAAAGAGTAGGGATAGCACGTGCTTTTGCCACTGACCCTGAAATTATTCTAATGGATGAACCATTCAGTGCTCTAGATCCTGTTACTAGGTCATCTCTTCAAGATGAATTATTAAAAATTCAAAATAAAGCTAAAAAAACTATTATCTTCGTTACTCATGATATGGATGAAGCCATTAAAATAGCTGATAAAATAGCTATTATTAATGATGGTAAAATCGTTCAATATGATACACCAGAAAACATTTTAAAACATCCAGTTAATGAATTTGTTAAAAACTTTGTTGGTGAAAAGAAAATATGGCGTTCTCCAGAACTAATTAAAGTAGAGGATATAATGATTGAACACCCTGTTACTTGTAGTCCTAATTTTTCTATCTTTTATTGCATAAATAAAATGAAAATGTCTAAAGTAGATACTTTAATGGTTATTAATGAAGAAAATATTTTACAAGGTATTTTATATGCCGCTAGTTTAACTAATATTAACTACGATAATAAAAAAGCTAAAGATTTTATTGAAAAAGACTTTATTGCTGCTTATCCAACCGATTCTATAGTTGATCTTTTAGAGTTAATTGATAGTCATAAAATAACAACTATGCCAGTTATCGATAAAAAAGGTCACTTAAAAGGTTTAATTACTAGAAGTACTCTTTTAACATACATGAGTCAACAATTTTTAGAAGGAGATGAAGAAAAATGAGTATAATTGATTATTTAAAAGAAAATTCATCTCAAATAATAGATTTATTAATTGAACATGTTGAATTAACATTTTTATCAGTTCTTATTGCTATACTAATTGGTATTCCTATAGGTATTTTAATAAGCTACGTAAAGAAACTAGATAAACCAGTTCTTGGTTTTTCCAATGTCGTTCAAGCTATTCCTTCTATGGCTTTACTAGGTTTTGCTATTCCTTTTTTAGGTATTGGTACTAAACCTGCTATTGTTATGGTTGTTTTATATTCTCTATTACCAATTATTAAAAACACTTATATTGGTATTCAAAATATAAGTGCTCAAACAGTAGAAGCTGCACGTGGTATAGGTTTAACTAATTGGCAAATATTAACTAAAGTCCAAATACCTCTAGCACTACCAGTTATAATGGGTGGTATTAGAATATCTGCAGTTAGTGCAGTTGGGTTAATGACTCTTGCTGCATTCTGTGGCGCTGGTGGTCTAGGCTACTTAGTATATGCTGGTATTAGATCAATAAATAACTTACAAATCCTATCAGGAGCAATCCCAGCTTGCTTACTAGCTTTATTTATTGATTATATTTTAGGTATAATAGAAAACTTAGTAACACCTAAATATAATAAAGATACAGCTAAAAAATCTTTCTTTAAAAATGAGAAATTTCAAAAAGCAGTTTTAATAATCGTCATTATTGCTTTACTTATAATGTTTATTTCTCCTTTATTTAATAAAGAATCAGCTAATCGAAAAATAACTATTGGTAGCATGGATTTTACTGAACAAGAAATACTTTCTTATATGATAAATGATCTTATTGAAACAAATACTGATATTGAAGTTGATCAACGCCTTTCATTAGGTTCTTCAAGTATTGTTTTATCAGCCCTTCAAAGTAATGATATTGACATCTATATTGATTATACTGGCACAATATATGGTAGTGTTCTAAAAAAAGATCCAAATAGCAATGTTCAAGAAGTATATGACATTTCTAAAAAAGAAATGAAAGAACAATACGATTTAAACATTCTAGATGATTTAAACTTTAATAATACTTACACATTAGCTGTAACAAAAGAAACAGCAGCTAAATATAATTTAAAGACTATTAGTGATTTAAGTGCAGTATCTAAAGAATTAATTTTCTCGCCAACTTTAACTTTTATGGAAAGAAATGATTGCTGGCTTGGCTTAGAAAAAACATATCCTATCAAGTTTAAAGAAGTACTACCTATGGATGGAGCTCCTCGATATCTAGCACTTATAAACCATGAAAGTGATGTCGTTGATGCTTTTTCAACAGATGGCTTACTAAAAAAATATGATTTAGTAGTTCTAGAAGATGATAAAAACTTCTTCTTACCATATCATGCAATTCCAATTGTTAACAATAATATATTAGAAAATTATCCAGAAATTGAATCTTTATTACAAGAACTAAGTAAACATTTAAATGATGAAGTAATGCGTGAATTAAATTACCTAGTAGATGAAGAAAGACAAAAACCAGAAGATGTAGCACATAACTTCTTAGAAAAAAATAATTTACTTAATCTAAGTAGCTAAAAGCTACTTTTTTAATTAAAGAAAAATATGATATACTAAAAAAGGAAGTGAAGATATGAATATAGGTTTAGTCTTAGAAGGTGGGGGAATGCGCGGTTTATATACCGCTGGCATTCTCGATGCTATGTTAGATAAAAACTTTCAAGTAAATGGTATAATAGGTGTATCAGCTGGAGCCTTATTTGGCGTAAGCTATGCTTCTAAACAAAGAGGACGTTCCCTAAGATACAATTTAAAATATGCTAAAGATCCCCGTTATATGGGTTTTCGTTCTCTATTAACTACAGGAAATTTTGTTAATAAAAATTTTGCTTATTATGAACTACCTTTAAAATTAGATGTTTTTGATGAAGAAGCATTCTCTAAATCTAAGATTGATTTTTATGCTACTGTTACAAATGTCCAAACAGGTTTACCAGAATATTTAAAAATAATAAATGCAACTATTCAAATTGAAGAACTAAGAGCATCTTCATCATTACCATTCTGTTCAAAAATTGTTAAAATAAATGATAAATTATATTTAGATGGTGGTATATCTGATGCTATTCCTGTCGAAAAATGTCTTGAAATGGGCTATGATAAAGTAATAGTTGTTACTACTAGACCTATAACTTATCGTAAAACTAAAACTAATCAGCTACTACCTAAAATCTTATATCATAAATATCCTAAATTTATTGAAGCAATTAACACTCGTTATCAAAGGTATAATAATACACTTGATAAAATAAAGGAATTAGAAAAACAAGGAAAAATCTTTGTTATAAGACCTTCTAAATTAATTGAAATAAGTCGTTTAGAAAAAGATTCTGTCAAAATGCAATCTATTTATAATTTAGGTTTACAAGACCTTAATGATAACTATATTGCATTACAAAAGTATTTAAAAAAATAAATATATGATATAATATAAATGGAGTGATAAAATGGAAAATAATAAAGAAGTAAAAATAGCTATTATAGTTGCTGTTATCATGTTAACAATATGTTTGATAATTTTTATCTTTCATAACGCCCAAAAAGAAGAAGTTATTAATTTAGACCTTAAAGTATATAAATTATATGAACTAGGTGGCGAAGATAAAGAAGAGTATGAATATCGCCCTTGTAATATTTCAACTGAAGATCTAGTTTCTATAAATAATGACTTCAAAAAAATATTTAACTTAAATGAAGATAATAAAGAAAAAGGTAAACAAATAAAAGGTAATTATAAAATTGTTTCTGGAGAAAACTTTATAGCTTTTGATGCTGGTGAGGAAAATTTAGTATATCGTAGTGATTTACCAGCTATATTTAAATATGATACTACTTTATATGAAAATGTAGCTAAATTATGCGAATAAACAATAAACATGCTTAAGCATGTTTTTTATCTAAATTTTACACATTATAAAAAGTATTGTATAATACCCAAATACAAAGGAAGTATATATATGAGAAAATTAAATTTAAAAAATATTGCTATTATAAGTGCTTTAACTTTATCAATAACTTTAACTGGTTGTCAAAGTAAAGAAGAAATAAAAGATAATCAAGTACCAGTATCTTCTCAATATGAAGAAGATAACTCTAAAATAGAATCATCTAATAATACTGAAGTATCTATGCCTGAAACTGCTAAAGAAGAAGATTTTACTTTCTTTAAAGATGCTAAACAAGAAATTACTAATTATTTAGAAAGTGAAGAATACGAACAATTAAAAGAGAAGGGTAAATACTACGTAACAACTGGTATCGATTTTATCTTCTTTGATGAACCAATAAATGGTCTTTATTTTGATGATTTAACAGAAGAACTAAAAGAAGATATTATAAGAGATGTTAAATCATTAGATGAAGCTATAATGGCTTATTTTCCTAATTATAAAGAAAGCTTTCAAACTAAATACCAAGTAGCTTCTGAATTTATTAGTGAAAAATATCTAGATGTACTAGATAGTATAAAAGAATATCTAGGTGAAGAAAACTATAATGCTATAGGAGATATTAAAGATCAATTAAAAGAAGATTTTACCGAAAAAAAAGATAATGCTTTAACTTACATTAAAGATAAATATCAAGAATGGAAAAATAAATAATATATGGGAACAAATTCATTAACACCTTTACAAGAAAAAACCAATACTTTAAAAACATTATTAAATAGAGAATCATTTTATCAAGAACTATGTTCATATTCTAATAATAATATTAATGAAGTAATAACTAATCTAAGTAAAATAATATTCTATTATTTATATAGTAACGATTCTAATATAGATTATTCATTAGAATCTCTTTTTACTAAAATAACATACTATCTTAATTTATCTGAAACATATATTATCTATCCTACTAATACTTTCTATTATAATGAAATAAAACTATTAGGTTTAAATAACAGTGTTTCTTTTACTAAAAAAACTAACTTTAATTTAGAAAAACTATCTAGTATTTTATCTGCTTATCCTGAAAATATAAAATATAGTCTTCAAGCATTTACTAATATTAAAGAAGCTCTAAAAGCCTCTTTCTTTTCTCCATCTATTGTTTATCGTGATATTCTAAAACAACCAATTAACCAAGAACAACCTATTATAATAGGAGAAAGTAAAGAAAAATATTATGAAAGTATTTTAAAAACTAGATTATCTAATACATTACCAGAATTATATTCAACAGCTTCTCAAATAGCTAAAAAAACTATCCCTAAAATAATAGCTGGAAATCCCTTACTTGTTATTTTTAAATCCAATCTTCTTACTCCAGAAGAAAAAAATACTTTAGAAATAAACTCTTATATAAATCCCTCATATCTTTCATTTATTAAATTACCAAGTTATTATGAGTTATTAACTATCTGTGCTTTAAATAATGGTTTAACCCAAAATACTAAAATAGATATTAATACAGGAAAATATTATAAAGAACCAAAAAAAGAAAAAATAAATTCTACAAGATACACTTATAATCGTTATGAATTAATAAGTGTTACTTCTTCTTTTCTATATATAAATGATGAAGTAACAGGTGATCCTTTCTATGATATAGATAAAATATATGGTATTTTAAATACTGATAAAAGTAGAGATGCTTTATCTAAATCTTTTAGTGAAAATATTGCCACTATAAAGCAATCAGCTAATATAAATGTCAAAAAAAGAAAAGATAAATATCTTATTCAAAATGGTCGTCATCGTCTTATATATTTAAAATATTATTATTTATCAAATTATGAATATTATCAAAAAATAGGACGTTTAGATCTATTAAAAGAAAAAGTAACTATTCCTATGTTAGTTGAGCACCAAATAGAAGATCAAGAATTTACTAATCTTTTAGATGAACTAAAAAAAATAACATCTTTTACTCTTATCAAGAGTGATACTCGTAATGATAACTTAGAATTTTTCATTATCTTACCTAATTATGTATACTATATTACATCTTCTAAAGATTTAAATAATTTATATAAATATTTAAAAAATAAAAACTATAATAATGAATACTTAATAAGTTACAATATATCAGAATATAATTCTATATATGAAGAAGTAATCCGTTACTTAATAATAACCTTAAAAGAAGACTTTTCTAAATTATCTTTTTATGAATTAATTAAATATCTAAAAAATAATCAAAATATTCAAAGTAAATTTCAAAATAATTTTAAAACTCTAAATATTAATTTACTATATATTCATTATAATAACTACTTAAGCCGTTTTACTACTAAAGAATTTTTTTATCCTAATAAAGATGTTATAGCTGAAGTAAAAAAAGAAATCGAAGAAACTAAAATAGGAACTATTATAATGGATTATTTAAAAAATAATCCTCAACATGATTTATCTTGGGATAATATATATCAAGAATTAATTAAAATACCTAGCTTATCTTCTTATAGTAGTAAAGAATTAAGAGAATGTGCTGATAAAGAAGGATATCATCACTTACTATTATCAAACTATTATCAATCTCTATCTAAGAAAAAAAAGCAATAAATATAAAAAATATGATAAAATAATTTTAGGTGATAAAATGCGAAAATTTATTAATATAATTATAACTATTATAATAGGAGCTATCTTGTATTATTTTATGCTACCAGCTCTTAATTTACATAATCTTCAATTTTACATTTACTTAGTTTTTATTATAATAACTTATACGATATTAGATATTTCATCTAATAATCAGGTAGAACTATTTCGTAAAGGACGACGTCTAAATTATTCTTTAGCTCCTAAATCCTTAACAATAAGTTCGATAATTATTTTAAGTATCTTTGGTTTAATTATTATTGCTAACTTTGTTTGTTCGCCAATCTTTAATGCTAAAAGTTACCAACAAAGAATAAAAATAAATGAAGATGGTAATTTTACAGAAGATATTCAACCAGTTGATTTTTCTAAACTTCCTCTTCTAGATAGAGCATCCTCTGAAGTATTAGGAGATCGCGTAATGGGTCAAGTAAGTGAATTAGTAAGTCAATACAATGTTTCAACCCAATATACCCAAATAAATTATAATGATTCTATTATTAGAGTTACTCCTTTAGAATATGCTGATCCGATAAAATGGTTAACTAATCGTAAACATGGTATAGTTGGTTATATAACAGTTGATAGTGTAAATGGCGAATCTAAATTAGTTAAATTAGATAAAGGTATGAAATATTCAACAAGTGCTTTATTTAATGAAAAGCTAGAACGTAAACTACGTTTCTCTTATCCAACAATTAATTTTGGAAAAATATCTTTTGAAATAGATAATGATGGTAAACCATATTATATAATTCCAACAATTAAATATACCGCAGTTGGTTTAAAAGCTAAAGTTACTGGTGTAATTATCTTTGATCCTATAACAGGTGATTCAAAAAAATATAATATAGAAGATGTTCCTACTTGGGTAGATATAGCTTATGGAGCTGATTTAATAATTGAACAAGTTGATGACTGGGGAGCATATAAAAATGGTTTCTTAAATAGTATCTTCGGTCAAAAAAATGTTGTCAAAACAACAGAAGGCTATAATTATTTGGCGATGAATGATGATGTTTATTTATATACAGGAATTACAAGTGTTGTTAGTGATGAATCTAATTTAGGTTTTATCCTAACTAACATGCGTACCGGTAAAACAACATTCTATAATGTTCCCGGAGCAGAGGAATATAGTGCTATGCGTAGCGCTGAAGGTCAAGTTCAAGACATGGGCTATTCTTCAACATTCCCTCTACTAATCAATTTAAATGGAACACCAACATATTTAGTAAGTTTAAAGGATTCTAGTGGCTTAGTTAAGATGTATGGCTTTATCGATGTTAAAGACTATCAAAAAGTAGTAGTAACAGATGCTTCAAAAGGTATTCTAGCTGCCAAAGATAATTATCTAAAAAACACTAAAAAAGAACCTAATGAAGAAGAATTAACTATAAAAGAAATAAAAATTGATAGTATTAACACTGCTAATATAAATGGTTATACATATTATTATATTACTTCAGATAATAAAAGATATAAAATCTCTATCTCACTAAGTGATACATTGCCATTTGTTAAACCAAATGATACTATAAAAATTGGTTATTACGAACCTGTATCAGAGATTATTGAAGTAGAAAAAGTATACTAAGCACTCCTAGAGTGCTTTTTATATGATAACAATATCTACTTAGGAGTGATGAATATGAATCAAAACGAAATAGGTAAACACATTGAAGAACTAAGAAAGAAGAAAGGACTAACACAAAAAGAACTAGGTGAAAAACTAGGATTAAGTAATACTGCTATTAGTAAATGGGAATGTGGTTGTAATTTACCAGATATTTCAATGTTAGGTCCCTTAAGTGAAGTATTAGGAGTAGATATGATGGATTTAATTAATCCAGCTTCAGATACTCTATCTAAAAGAAAGAGACATCATAAAAAGAAACCATTCTTTCTTTTTAATATTATTATTTTTATTCTTCTAATAATCTTACTTATTTTAATTGTTCAAAATTTAATAAAAGCTAAAGAAAGTAAAATAATTAATCTTAAAACACCTCATATTTTTGAAATAACTAGTGCCGATCCATCTTTCTATATTAACGGCTATTTAATTTATAATGATACAGATAATTGCTTTATTCTAAATAAAATTAAGTATCAAGACCCATCTATAGGTACAGATGAAGAACTAGTTGCTAAAGAAGTAAACATATACATAACTATAGATGGTGATATTGTATATCGTTTTAACTACAATTTTAAGAAGAAACCAGCTAAACAATTAAATGAACTATTTGATGAAATAGTCACTAATCAAACGAAGCCTTCCATATCGGATGTAAATATTAATAAGTACACTAATGAATTAGATAAAATGGACATTACTATAATTTATAAATCTAATGAGAAAGAAAGCGATGAATTGAGTGTTAAATTAACTGCAACTGAAGAATTTACCATTTAAACTTATAAAAGTATATAAATAGTTAAAATATTAAAAAATCGATTAGAGTTAAACTCTATTAAATAGAGAAATGCTCTATCGTCTTTTTTTCTGCTTTTATGTTACGATTGACATAGAAAGGAGGAAAGAAGTGAAAAGGTTAAAGAATCGTTATGTCGTTATGTTAATTTTAATGTTTTGCTTTACTTTATCTATGTCTAAAGTTAAAGCTATAGATTATAGTGAATTAGATTTAGCACCAGGAGAAGAAGTTGTTGCTGAAACGACTAAATATTATAAAACAGTTACAGTAATTAGCCGTTCAGATTTAATGATTAAAGCTAATTTAGGTGAGATATCATCAATCACCACCGAAGTAACTAAAGAAGAATATGATAATGCCCCAACTGATGAAGAACTTAAAATGGCTCCTCGTGATGTGATTGAAAACTGGTCTACTGAAACAGCATATAAACGACTTACATCGATAATAACTAAGTATAGTGATGAACTATTCCGTTATCGTGCCATACTAGAGTGGAAAAATATTCCTAAAACTCGTAGTTACGATATTATTGGTGTTGGATTCTACGCTAGTGTGAAAGTTGCGACAGTAATTGATTTAGCAAATGAATATTGTCGTAGCGCAAATGATTGTGATGAAACCCAAGGATATTATCCATATGAAGGCTTAAATGGTGGTGCTGCTGTCTTCCGTTTACCTTCTGGAACTTTAACATCCCTAAAACAAACCTTGCTAGTTGAAGTTGAAAAAAGAAACCCTAGTTCAACCATTGTAAGCCAAGTCTGTGTTGCAGATTATTCTCATGCAACTAAATCTATTTCATATGACCGAGCTAAGCAATTTTATGTTGATACAGGCGGTATAACATTAAATGGAATTAAGTCTTATTACGACGAAATGGGGACAGCAACCGCATACTGGGAAGGTACTTGGTAATTTTTTATATCATCACCGATTAAGAAATTACTTAAAAGATAATTACATATAAAAAAAGTTTATTCGTTTTTAGTAGTTACATATAACTACATATGCCAAGAAGGTACTTAATATACCTTCTTTTATTTGTTATAATTTACTTTGAAAGGAAGTAAATATATGAATTTATTAAAAGAAGAATACATTATTTTAGAAATAATTCCCACTGCTGTAGATCCCATTCGTGGTGACATAATTCAACTATCAGCTTTAAAACTTAAAGGTTTAAATCTTAAAGAACGATTTGACTATCGTCTTCGTGAAGACCTAATAGCAATCCCTGACTTTATCGAAATGATTTCTTATGATAAAGAACAATTCACATATCAAAATAGCACTAAAGAAATTCTCGATAGTTTTGCAAAATGGAGTAACAATCTACCTTTACTAATAATTGATAATCAATATACTTTAAATTATTTACAAAAACTCCCTAACTATAAAGAATCAATCTTTAATTATTTAGACACTAAATATAATGATAATATCATTGAAGAATTAATTTCTAAATATCAATTACAACCATCAAATCATATTGTTGATTTATTATATGAATCATTAATAAAACATTTATAATAAAATATGTTATAATAAAAATATAATAGAGAAGTGTTTAAGAATAAAAAAGGTGATTTTATGGAACTAAAAAGAAATAAAATATTAAATATTACTTTTTATATAATAAGTATTATATTTTATACTATTATTTCTTACTTCATATATAAATTATTAGTAGCTGTTTCATATTATTACTTATTTATTCTTATCCCCCTTCTTTTTCTTTTTTGTACCCTTAATATCATTAATATAGTAAAAATGCTTTTAACAATAGTCCAAATGGTATTTGGTCGCAATGATAATAACGAAGTAAGTGATTATATTGATAAATTAATCAAATCAACTAATCAACTATGTAAATATATTTTAATAGCTATTTTTACTTCATTATTAACTTCCGTAATGATATTAGATATTATCTATTGCTTAAATAAAGAAAAATATACGTTTATAGCTTTTTCAATTGTTATTTGGATTCTTTTATATTATTTCTTATTTAACTATATAGTTAAAATGATTAGAAAACAAATACGCATTTAAAAATATTATGTTATAATAGCAATACACCGAAGATTATTCTTAAAATAGAAAGCGGTATATTATATGAAGAAAAAACAAAAACCAATCCTCTCCGCTAGGAGAGAATTGAATAATAAAATAATCTTTAAAACATCTATTATAATTATAGCCTTAATTATTATAATTATAGCTATTATGTTTATATTGAATAATTATAATGCCAAAAATCAATTAGTAGGGGAAGCAAGATACTATACTGGTAAACTATTTACTGCTAATCAAGCAGCTAATATGTTAGATACTATAAATAATAACGAGAATATAGTTATCTCTCCATTAAATATTAACTCTTCTTTAGCATTATTATATAATGGCTCAGATAACAACACTAATAAAGAATTAAAAAAATACTTTAATAATTCTAGTTCCAAGATTAATTCTATAATATTATCTAAACTATCTTCATTTAAAAATGAGAATAAGAAAAGCAATGATTTTACAGAATTATATGAAGAATATATAAAAGACTTAGAAGCAAAAAAATACCATAATTTAAACTCATCAACTATTAGACTTCTCTCTAATTCAGAAAAAAAAGAACTTCAAGAATTATTAGAAAAAATTAATTTAGTTTACAATCGTCTTAATAATAAAAATAATGTTACTTTAAAATATATTAAAAATTATAGTCTTACAGATGAAGTAATTACTAATGAATATACTTTAGAAACACTACTTAATGAAACCTTAGATAATTATGAAACATATTCAATTAATAATAAAATAATTAATTATCATGAATTATATTTTGATGATAGCCTAGAAGAAAAAGATATCAACGAAGATTATTTAACTATCTTAAAAGATTATAATACTAACATAACTTTTTTAGACTTAAAAAATATTGAAGAATCAGTTACATATATTAATGAAGAAATTCAAAAAATAACTGACAACCATTTAAATCGTATTGTTGAAAAATCTGATTTCCCTTCTGATAACATAATGATAAATAGTTTATATTTTAATTACGAATGGGATAAAATAATCAGTTCTAACAATGTTCGAAATGAAGAATTTTATGAATTAGATGGTAATATTAATCAAGTAGAAATGATGTACTCTAAAGAAACTCGTTATCTAGAAAACAATAATGCCCGTGGCTTTATTAAGGATTTTCAAAATAAAAAATATAGCTATGTTGGCATATTGCCTAAAAAAGAAGGAGATTTTAGTTTAAGTTCTCTAGATCTTGATAGTTTACTTACGCAAGAAAAAGAAGAAAATATAACTATAGGATTACCAAAATATTCTCTTCGTACAGAGGTATCTTTAAATAAACTTATCGAAGAACAAAATATCAAAGAACTATTTAGTAAAAATGCTAATTACAGTAAAATTACTGATAAAGATTTATATCTTTCTAAAAGTATTCAAAAAATATACTTAGAAATAGGCGAAAAAGGAACAGTTTCATCATCAATCCAGTTAAATAATTTAGATTCCTATACAGAAGAAGAAGATGAAAAGAAAATAGTTTTCAATCGTCCATTCTGCTTTTTAATAATTAATAATGAAACAAATGATATTATTCTTGCTGGTAAAATAGTTACTTTTAATAACTAGAAAGAAGGTTAAATATGAAAGAAAAAGTCTTAGTTAGTGCTTGTTTACTAGGAGTTAATTGCAAATATGAAGGAGGAAATAACGAAAATAAGCAAGTTTTAAAATATCTTGAAGATAAAGAAGTTATTCCTATTTGCCCAGAAATAATGGGTGGCTTACCAACACCACGTGACCCATCAGAAAGAGTAGGTAATAAAGTTTTTAGTAATAAAGGAATAGACGTAACCGAAAACTTTAAACGTGGAGCAGAAGAAACTTTTAAACTAGCTAAAAAGTTAAATGTTACCAAAGCTATTTTAAAAGCTCGCAGCCCTTCATGTGGTTATCAAAAAATCTATGATGGAACATTTAAACATCAACAAATAGATGGTCATGGTATAACTGCTGAATTATTAAAAGATAATAATTTTACTATTTTAACAGAAGAAGAAATAGCTAAAATATATAATGAAAACTAAAGGAAAATTAATATATCACAATTAACCATATTGTGATATAATTTATAATAGGTGAGAATATGAAAAGGGGAAATACTTTATTAGATAATATATCTAAATTAAATACATTCATTCATATGACTAAGTCAAATGAATTTCTTAGTATCTATTTAGAAAAAATCATTAACAATCGTAGTAAAAGTATTAAGTTTATTAATGATTTTGATTATATTTCCTTAGATTTACTTTATACTTCATTACAAATAATGAATAATAAAGATAAAATATCTAAAGAAGAATATGAAAAAATAGATAAAAAAGAATTAAAATACTATCTAGACAAAGTTAAAGGTATTAGTTACTTTAAACGTCAAGTTCCCCAAATTAAGAGTGATGAAATATTAATAGATTATATAAGAAAAGCTCTTGCTAATGGTGAATACATTTGTAATTATAATAGTACTATTAAATTTGATAATGGCTTAATTGTCGATTCAGATTGGTTAGTTGAATTTACAGACTTCTTAATTACTTCGTTAAATAATAATGTAAATTTATCTATAGATGGATATGTATATTATTTTAATACAATTACTCTTCCTAAAGATAAAAATAACTTCCGTCATTTTCTAAAGAATACTCAATTACATGAATATAATGTATCACGAAAAGATGGTAAAAAATTAACATATCAAGATATTAAATATTTAATAGATGTTTTATCTGTTATTAAAGATTATGATTTCGAACAATTAAAAGATATTAATAGTAGACTATCTAAAGAAAAATATTCTTTATCAATTAATAAGAAAAACATTTCTTTATCAAAAGAAGATAAAACTAAATTAGAAAAAATATATAATGAAGAAAGTGATACTAATTTACTTAAAGAGTATTTAGACGATACATTTAATTGCTATAATAGTAAATCTAATATAAATAAAAGAAAACTTATTGAAAGTTACGAAATGTTACGTAGTCTATCTCATGCTTATAAATGTAATTATAGTCTTCAAGAATGCCGTAAATTATTTTCTTTAAATGATCGTCGTGAAGAACTATTAAATGCTTTAGCTATAGCTAATTTCTATATAAATTATATATATGATGAAAATAATTTACATAAATACTTTAATTATGCTTTATTAAAATTAAAAGATTTAAGACCTTCAATAATTGATTATGAAACCCCAGAATATAAAAGTATTATTAGTAATCTTTCAGTATTAAATAAGAAAGTAGTTACTATAAATCGCCGTATCAATCGTTATTTAGAAAATTCTAAGTTACATCCTAAAGCAGATATTAAATATGTTGAAGCTACTAGTCAAGGTTTTAGCCGTAGTTGTTCAGAACTAGAAAGATTAGTAAAAGAAATAAAAGTTCTTCGTCTAGAATTAGAAGATGCTAAAGATTCAAATCGTCGTGAATCTAATATTAATAAGACAAAATTAAAATACATAAAAGAAGCTATTATAAATGGTCGTTATAACTATAATCAAGAGAGTAAAATGTTAATATTTGATGATTTTAGTCCTAAAGATTATCATCGTACTTTCCATTTAGAAATAACACTTGATGATTTTATCTCTATTATCTTATCTGATTATAATCGTAATATTCGTATTAATTTCTATCAAATATAAAAATGTGTAATTTACTTACACATTTTCTTTTTTACTATTAAACAAAGACTAACTACTAAAAATATCAAAACTATATAATTTAAAATGTTATAATTCTTTATTTCTTCTTTATCATTATTTATCTTTTCTTTCTTTTCTTTTTCTAATACTGGAGGAATATCTCTAATATAAAATTTTACTTTATTATCATATCCATTAAATCCTAAAATCATTTTATCTTTATAAAAAGAAATCCCTTCTATCTCTCCAATATCCCTGCTAGTATGTAAATAATCCATTTCTTTTCCTTCTAAATTATATATATAGATAATATTAGAACCGTCTCCTCCTAAACGTACCCAAGACCAATTAGCATAATAGATATATCCGTTATAATATTGCCATCCTTGTCTTCCAATATCATTATTAAAATTCATCCCTATTACAAAAGGAATTTTACTTGCTAATTTAAATTTATTATCTAATCTAAAACCCGTTGCAACAGTTCTAACATAGTACTCATCTTTAGTATCTACATAAGTAATACTTCTAATTGGTAATTTAACATCTATTGTCTCTTCATATTGAAAGGATTCTCCATTAAATACATCTACTAAAGAACTACCATTTCCTCTTAAAACATATATTTTATCCGTTTTTCTATTATAAGTGACATCATTAGCATGTCCTAAACTAGAATAAAAAATAGTCTTTACTAATTTATAATCATCTAAATTATAAATCATTATAATTGATGATTTATCATCTCTTTCTACTAATACTAAAAATAAATATTTATCAGTTGTAGTAAACCCTTGTAAATTAAAATTTTCTATTTTATCAAAAGATATAATTTCATTATTTAAATCTATTTCATAAGCATATGTTATATTTAATAAAAGTAAAAAAATACTAAAAAAGAAAATAATATACTTCTTCATATAAACTACCTCTATATTTAAGATTATATAATAAACTTAAATATACTTCCATAATTTAATAATCTTTATGTTATAATATTAATAATAGGTGATAATATGAATAATAGAAATGATAAAAATGTTGTTCATTTTGAAAAACGTTCAGCTAATAAAGTTGGTTTATTTTTTCTTTTAATTCTTGCTATTGCTGGATTAGGTTATGGTGGATATTATATTTATCTTCATCGCTCAGAAATCGATTGGGAGTTAAAATTACCATGGCAAAGCGATAGTTCAAAAGAGGAAAAAGAAAAAAATAAGAATGGTGAATCTTCAAAAAATAATGACCGAGATGATTTAGTTTTACCTAGTAAACTAAATGAAACCGAAAACGTAAATGGTGGAAGTCTAAGAATATATGATGTCAAGTTAGATGATAAAGGATATACTATATCTGTTGATTATCTTTTTCCTAATGGCGATTCCGATTTAACAATTGAGAAAGTTCTTATAAATGGTTTTGAAGTTAGTTCTACCTTAACCATTAATGAAAAGAAAGATGAAGGCCTAGTTAAAGATCAAAAACCAACTACAGGAACTTTAAGAATTTTAAGAACCGAACTAGTTCCTTTGAAAATAACAGGTTTAAAAGAAATAACTTTCTTTTATCGTTTTACTCAATATGGTGAAGAATCAACTTTAAAACGTTGTAAATTCTCTGTATCTAATAATATTGATTTTAAAACTGAATTAGAAGGCTTAATCAATATTTATAAAAATGATCAAGAGATAGATATTAATTATTATGAAACAATTACCGATCAAGATAATACATATATTTATTTCCATGCTAAAAATAATACCTATGCCAATAATAAACAAATAAGAGTAAAAAAATTGATAATAAATGGTGAAATCTATGATTATCGTGACTTAAATTTCTCTTTATATCGTGGAGCTGCTAATTTATTTAGTATTATTATACCTAAAGATCAAGTAAAAGAGATTAAATCATTTACTATATCATTCTTTGTAATAGCTACTAAAGAAGATACTCCAAATAGTATTTATATAACAAATGATTACACAGTTGAATTATCATAAAAGCCATGATATTATACATTATTGAAAGTTGGTGTGTATAATGGAAAAAATATGGCATGACTTATATCGAGAAGCTAAAAAGAAGCTAAGAACTAAAGAAATCCCTCCTTTTATTGAAACTGGGACAAGTGCTTGCGCTCTTGAAGCAGCAAATGGTCAAATATATAGTGGTATTAGTATTACTTCAAATACTAGTATTAATACAAGTGCTGAAAAAAGTGCGATTATATCCATGTTTAATGATAATGAATACACCATTAAAAAAATAGTTATTTTAAACGAATTAGAAGAAGTAATTCCTCCTAGTATAGAATGCTTTGAATATTTATTAGAATTAAAAATTCCGTCTACCGATATTGAAATATTGCTTGATTATGATAACAAGACAATTACTAAAATAGATGAATTAATACCTGATTGGTGGGGAACCTATCGTAATCACAAGTAAACAACTTTACTATAATTAGCAGCAACTATTTACATATGATTGTAAATAGTTGTTTATTTTTTACACAAAATTAACTGTAAATAATATATAATATAAACATAGAGAAAGTATAAAAATATTCTCTAAATAAAAAGGGTAAAGTGATACAGCATCAATGATGCCACTTTAGGAAAAAAAGAAACTATCTAACGTTTCTTTTTTTCTTTTTCTAAAATATATATTTAATAATTTATGATATAATAAAAAAACAGGTGATTCTATGTATGCAGAAGTTTTAATCGAATATAATGCCAAAGCAATAGATAAAACATTTACTTATTTAATTCCTGATACTTTAAAAGATACTATTAAAGTTGGCATGAAAGTTCTTGTTCCTTTTGGAACTAAAGAAATAAATGGTTTTGTAACTAATATAAAAGAAACATATGAAGAATCATATTCTCTAAAAAGCATTTCAAACATTATAGATCCATCATTCTTTTTAAATGAAGAACTAATGCAACTAGGTTCTTATCTCCAAAGTCAAACACTATGTACTAAAATAATGGCTTATCAAACAATGCTTCCAAGTTCTCTAAAAGTAAAAACCCAAAAAAGTAATTATAATAAATATTTAAATTATGTTGAATTAATTGATGATAAAAATAAAATTAATGAGTATCTAAAAACTTACGCCAAAAAACGTAAAAAACAAATTGAAGTCATCCAAAAACTCCAAGAAGAAAAGAAAATTTTAAAAAATACTATTAGTCCTAATATTTATAAGTCTCTAAAAGAAGAAAAATTAATAATTGATACAAAAGAACAAATATATCGTTTATATAATGAATCTAAAAAAAATATTAATATTACTTTTTCTAAAGATCAACAATTTGCCATCAATAATATAAATCTCGAAAGTGAAAAAACATATCTTTTACATGGTATAACTGGTTCTGGAAAAACTGAAGTTTATCTTGAACTTATTAAGAGAGTTGTAAAAAATGGTAAAACTGCCATTATGTTAGTCCCTGAAATATCTTTAACTGCTCAAATAGTTAACAAATTCTATGATCACTTTGGTAATGATGTTGCTATTTTTCATAGTGGTTTATCTGATGGAGAAAAGTATGATGAATATTTAAAAATTCTTCGTGAAGAAGTCCATATCGTAGTAGGAACACGTAGTGCTATTTTTACTCCAATAAAAAAACTAGGTTTAATTATTATTGATGAAGAGCATAGCGAAACCTTTAAGCAAGATACTAATCCCCGCTATCATGCTTTAGATATGGCTGAATTTAGAAGTAAATATAATCATATTCCTATCGTCTTAGGAAGTGCAACACCTTCATTAGAGACAATGGCTCGTGCTTTAAAAGGTGTATACCAATATATTTCGATGCCTAATAGGATAGGGGGTGCTATTTTACCTAAAATAGAAATTGTTGATATGTCTTTAGAAATGAAAAAGCGAAATCTTATAATTTCTACAACCCTAAAAGATAAAATCCTAAATCGCTTAACGAAGAAAGAGCAAATTATTCTTCTTTTAAATCGTCGTGGTTATTCTACTATTATTTCTTGTAAATCTTGTGGCTACACTTATAAATGTCCATATTGTGATATCGCTTTAACTTATCATAAAACATCTAATAATTTACGTTGCCATTATTGCGGTTATACTATTTTTAAAAGCGATGAATGTCCAGAATGTCATGAAAAAGCTTTAGCTGATTATGGTCTGGGCACTGAAAAATTAGAAAGTGAAATAAAAAAACTATTTCCTAGTGCTCGTGTTTTACGTATGGACGCTGATACCACACGCAACAAAGGTGCCCATGAAGATATAATTAATAAATTTAAAAATCAGGAATATGATATCCTTTTAGGTACTCAAATGATTTCCAAAGGTCTAAATTTCCCCTTAGTTACCTTAGTTGGTGTGATAAATGCTGATGCAACATTAAATATTCCTGACTTCCGTAGTGGGGAAAGAACCTTTGCTTTATTATCTCAAGTATCAGGTCGAGCTGGACGTAGCAATCTTCCTGGGGAAGTAATTATTCAAACCTTTAATCCAGATAATTTCACCTTAAAATGTGTTAAAAACCACGATTATATGAAATTCTATAATTACGAAATGCATAATCGTCATAAACTAGATTATCCCCCATATTATTTTTTAACAAGTATTAAAATAGCTTCTAAAGATTACAAACTAGCTTTGAATGAAATTACAAAAGTAAAAAAGTACTTAGAAGAAAACATTGCTAAAACAACTATAATACTTGGTCCAACTCCCGCATCTATGTTTAAAATAAATAATATATATCGTTTTCAAATAATAATAAAATATAAAAAAGATCCTAACTTATTTAAAGCACTAAAAGATTTAAATGAACTATATAATCTTAATAATAAAGTTAATATAGAAATTGATAATAATCCTCTTCAAGTATAAAAAAGAGGAAAACTACTTTTCCTCTTCATAACTTTGACACAATGTATTATACATTGTGTTTTCATTTCTAATATCTTTTATAATTTGAATCTTACTAAGATTACAACTACATCCATCTACACAATGAATACAATCATTTACATAACATTCAATCTTTTGTTTATAATTATCCATTTTAATCACCATTAATATTATTGCCTATATTATATAATTTATTCATTAACATTATTTTATTATTATCATAATATATAATAGGTGATAATATGAATTTTGATGATAAATTCTTTTCTAAAGTCGAAAAAAAGACTAAAGTAGATAAAGATACTATTATTTCTTTAGCTAAAAAAATTGAAAAAGGTAATCTCAAAGATGAACAAACTATAAGAGAAGTGATATCTACTTTATCAACATTAACTGGTAAAGAAGTATCAAAAAATAAAGAAGATAAAATAGTTGAAACTATTTTAAAAGGGCATGTCCCTAAAAGCGTTGATAAAATGTTTTAATTAAAAAAGCTAGCTTAATAATCATAATTATTATATACTTTTCTTATAAGAGGTGATAATTATGACAGATATTGAAATTGCTCATAATACAAAGATGTTTCCAATAAAAAAAATAGCTCAAAAATTAAAAATTGAAAAACAATTAGAGTATTATGGTGATTATAAAGCTAAGATTAAGAATGAAGAAATTACCGGTAAAGATGGTAAATTAATTCTTGTAACGGCAACAAGTCCAACTCCTTTTGGCGAAGGTAAAACAACTGTCTCAATTGGCTTATTAGATGCGCTATGTTTAAAAGGAATCAATGCTGTTGCTTCATTAAGAGAGCCATCTCAAGGCCCTGTATTTGGTATTAAAGGTGGCGCAACTGGTGGGGGATATTCTCAAGTTCTACCAATGGAAGATATAAATCTTAATTTTACTGGTGATTTTCATGCTATAACTTCCGCTAATAATCTTTTATGTGCTGCAATCGATAATCATCTTTTCCAAGGCAATGAACTAAATATCGACGAAAATAAAATAATGTTTAATCGTTGTCTAGATGTTAATGATCGTGCCTTAAAAGATATAACTATCAATAGTAAAAATTACAGCCGTCATGAAAAGTTTGATATAACAGCTGCATCCGAAATAATGGCCATTCTTTGTTTAGCTAAAGATATTGAAGACTTACGTACTAAACTAGATAATATCTTAATTGCTTATACCAAAGACAATAAACCATTGTTTGCTCGTGATTTAAATATTACTGGTTCATTACTTGTTATCTTAAAAGATGCTATAAAACCTAATCTTGTTCAAACTCTTGAACATAATCCAGTTATTATTCATGGTGGTCCATTTGCTAATATTGCTCATGGTTGTTCAAGTATTATCGCTACTAAAACAGCTTTAAAATTAGGTGATTATTGTATAACTGAAGCTGGTTTTGGCTCTGATTTAGGCGCATTAAAATTCTTTGATATTAAATGCCGTTTAAATAATCTAATGCCAGATGCTACTATTTTAGTAACAACTATTAAAGCTCTAAAATACAATGGCGAAGATGATTTAAAAAAAGGTCTTCCTAATTTAGAAGCTCATATAAATATTTTAAAAAACATGACTAATAATATTATTGTTTGTTTAAATAAATATGAAAATGATTTAGACAGTGAAATAAATATAGTTAAAGATTATTGTCAAAAAAACAATATTCGTTTTGCTATTTCTTCAGCTTATAAAGATGGTGGTAAAGGAGCCATTGCTCTAGCTGATGAAGTTCTTTCATTAACTAAAAAAGAAAAATATCATGAATTATATAATCTTAATATACCTCTTAAAGATAAGATAACTAAGATTGTTAAAGACATATATCATGCTAAAGACATTAACTATTCTATAACTGCAGAAATAGTTATTAAAGAATTAGAAAGTAAAGAATTAGATAAATTACCTATTGTTATAGCTAAAACCCAATATTCTATATCTGATAATAAGGATTTATTAGGTAATCCAAAAGATTATTGCGTAACAGTAAAAAACATTAAAATATACAATGGTGCCGGCTTTATAACAATTTATCTTGGTAATATTATAACAATGCCTGGGTTACCAAAAAAACCAAATTATGAAAAGATATCTTTAGAAAATAATAAAATCATCGGTTTATCATAACCGATGATTTTTATTTTATCTTTCTTGAATCTTTACTAACTTAGCTTGAACAACTAATCTTATTCCATTATCATTATAACAAGTTGATAAAGTAAGTATCTTATCATCTTTATTTAAATCTATTCCAAAATCATAAATACTTCGATTTTTCATTGTCTTAGCAAATTCCATAAAACTTTCATCACTACTAAAATCAGTTGTAATATAATAAGATTCAGCTTCATATTTATAAATAGCAAATATTTGCCACATAGTATTATATTTCAAAGTTGAAAACTGAATAATTTGATTATCTTTATTTTTATACCATTTGGAATTTAAAGTATTAGTTAGAGAGCCAAACATAACTTTATCTTTTCTTCCATGAGCATATATTACAGTATTCTTTGAAAGATCATCAAAATTATTTCTAAAATCAGCATATACCCAACCAGCACTATTACTTGATCTATCAAAAGCATGTTTTAAATAATAATCATTATTTGTTGTTTGAACAACAGGATAATTAACATTTGTATTATTAACAATTAACCAACCGATAGTATCTTTATTTTGTTTTAATAAATTAGTAAAATCAACTGATGATAAAGGAGTATTTAAATACTGCCAATACATTGATTTCTTATCACTATATTCTTCGTCCATTTCTGGTTCCAAAGGTGGTTCTTCTATATTAAATAGTTCTCCTTCATTAGTTTCAATAACAGGAGCATCATCTACCAAAGCATTACTTAAATTATTAATTGATAATCCTTGAATAAACCAATTAATAATAATGACACTTGTTACTAAGAAAACAAAAGAAGATAAAACAACACTATATTTATATATTTTATATTTCTTACTTTCCTTTGGAGCTAATTTATAATATAGTTTATTAATTGCAAATTTGCTTAACTTCTTTTGATATAGTAAGTAATTATTCTTACTTATATGAATTTTCTCAATCTTTTCTAATTTACTTACTTGACTATATTTTCTTATCTTTTTCGGTCTATCATTACTTAGATTAATTAAAGCAACTCGATTTAAATTATATAACTGACGGCCAAATTCTTCACTATCTACATTTAATTTAAAATCTTTTATTTTAGTTAAATCACGAGGTTTTCTTAAATGAAGTTTTCTTTTTACTTTCTTAGGTCTTTCAATATTAGTAACTTTTTGCGAATAATATGTTTTTAAAGCTTTTTTATTATTAATTATATCATCTAATTTTATAATTACTGTATCATATAAAGATTTTCTTTTCTTTAATGTTGGCAGCTCAATATTTTCTTCTTCTATAGCTTCTCTTAAATCACTGATTTTTAACTTTATAGTATCTGTTAAACTAGCTTTTTTCTTAGGTAACGACAAATCATTAGCTAAATTTACTCGTTTAGCATTCAATCTTTCAAATTGTTGAGTTTTAGATAATTCTTCTTCCTTTTGTTCTAATTTAAATTGTAAAATAGCTGTTTTTTCTAATTGAGAGAGTTCTTTTTGCGGATTTATTTGTTTTACTCGAACTTCACTATCTTTGTTGTTATTTACTTTATTATCCACTTTAGTTCACCTCTCTATCATATAAAAATATTATAGCATAAACTATTTAAAAAAAACAAAGATTTTCACTATTTATAAGTTCTAAATAAAATCAATATACATAAACTTAAGTAGAAATGATAGGGGTGTTATATGAAAGATAACCAAATAATAGAATCAATTTCTAAAAGGGGTAATGGTGAAATTTACTTAGGTGTTGTAGGAGCAGTACGTACAGGAAAATCAACCTTTATTAAAAGATTTATTGAAAACTTAGTAGTACCTAATATTACTGATGAATACGAAAAAAAACACTGCCTTGATGAAATTCCTCAAAGTGCTCAAGGAAAAACGATAATGACTACTGAACCTAAATTTGTTCCTAGTAACGGAGCAACTATTCAAATTGAAGAATTTACTACTAATATTAAATTAATCGATTGTGTAGGCTATATTATTCCTGGAGCAAATGGTTATGAGGATGAAAACGGCAATCCACGTATGGTTTTAACTCCATGGTTTAAAGAACCTGTAAACTTTGAAACAGCAGCTGAAATAGGTACAGAAAAAGTTATAAAAGATCATGCTACAATAGGTATTGTTATAACTTCAGATGGTTCATTTGGCGAAATAAAAAGAGAAAATTATATTGAAGCTGAAACTAAAGTAATAAATGAATTAAAAGAAATAAATAAACCATTTATTGTAATTTTAAATAGTTCCCATCCTGAATCTCCAGCAACCAAAAATTTAGCCGAATCCCTACGTACTACCCATGATGTTCCTGTTCTTCCTATTAGTGTTGAAACAATGAGTGAGTATGAAATATACGATATCTTAAAATCAGCATTATATGAATTCCCTGTTTTAAATATCGACTTTAAATTACCAGAATGGGTTCATATTCTTCCTAATAATCATTATGTAAAAGAAGAATACCTAAACAAAATAAAAACAAGTACCTTAAAAATAAATAAATTAAAAGATGTTGAAAGTATTTTAACTTATTTTAAAGATAGCCAATATATTTCTAAAGCATATATAAGTAATGTTGATACATCAACTGGTATCGTAAATGTTAATTTAGATAGTGACGATAATCTTTATAATGAAATTTTAAATGAAATGATGGGAGATATAGTTAATACTAAAGCAGGAATGTTAAAAATATTTACTTCATATAAAGAAAGTAAAGAAGAAACAGAAATAATTAAAAGCGCTTTAAAAACAGCTAAACAAACAGGGTATGGTATCGTTTATCCAACTTTAAAAGATATGCAATTAGAAACTCCAAGTATTGTAAAGCAAGGTAATCGCTATGGTGTTAAACTAAAAGCAACAGCATCATCTTATCATATTATTAAAGCTGATGTTGTAAGTGTCTTTGAACCAATAATCGGTAGTGAATTACAAAGTAAAGAATTAATTAATTATTTAATGAAAGATTACGAAACAGATCCAACCAATATCTGGCGTAGTGAAATCTTTGGACGTAGCCTTGATATTATAGTTAAAGAGGGAATTCAAGCTAAATTATCCGTTGTTCCAGAAGCTACAAGATACAAGTTATCACAGACAGTTACTAAAATAGTTAATAAAGGATCTAATAACTTAATTGCCATAGTATTATAATTTTCTATGGCAATTTTTTTAATTATAAGTTATAATTATACTAACAATAGGAGGAATTATATATGAATAATTGTCCAAAATGTGGTAATCCACTTCAAGCAGGAATAACTTCCTGTCCAATATGTGGTACAGATATATCTAAAGAATTAAATAATAAAGTTGAGCAATCTAATATAAAAGTTGCCTCAGTAGGGCAGGCACCAGTTCAAAATCAAGTGACCCCAGCAACTACAGAAGTCCAAGTAGCTTCACCAGTTGCCCAAGCACCTGAAGCACCTCAAAAACAAGCTGTAACTCCATCCCCAGTAAAGACAACTGAAGTACCTGTTGAGGCGCCAACTCAACAAGTAACTGGAACACCACAAGCTCAAACTGTTAATCAAGTTAGCCAACCAACACCAAATGTTCAAGCTAACGTAGTTGAGCCAAAACCTACTGAACCAAGTACTTTAGCTCCAAATATACCTAAAGTAGAATTGGCAACACCAATTCCTAGCATTCCATCATCATTAAGCGATGATAATAAACAAGCTACTCCAGCATTGAATGTCAGTGCTCCTGATGTAAAAGTAGCTCCTAAAAAGAAGGGTAACAAAACAGTTCTTGTTGTTGTCTTAATCCTTCTAATAGCAGTTGCTGGAGGTGGAGTTTACTTTATGTTTAATAGTTCAACTCCTAAAACTCCAGTCCAAAATAATAATGCCCAAAAAGCACTTGCCAATATATCTTTATCTTCAAATGGCTATAAATTAGCTTTAAAAGATGGCTGGATAAGTGTAGAAGACGGAACTAATGTTATCATCACTAATACTAGTGAAACAGTAGCTATTAAACTAGATCATTCAACTGGTAATTTAACTGAGATAAACGAAGATTACCTAAAAAATATAATGGCTAGTAATAAAGCATATACTGATACCGAAATAGAAACTACTAAAATAAGTGCTAAAGATACATTTATTGTTAATACAAAACTTAATAGTATTCCACTTCAAGCTTTCTTTATAAATGGTGGCTCAAATCTAATTTTAAGTGCTACCGTTGTATATCAAAGTGACGAAAGTAAAAGCAAATTTGAAGCTGAAGTTCAAGATATGATAGGGTCATTATCTTACGCTGATGAATCAATAAAAGCAATTAGTACAATTGATATGTATCGTGAAGCCTTTAGTTTAGCTGGAATGATAATTAATAATCGTAATAATTCAACTATATCTAATAATCAACCATCAACTGAAGAACAAGAACCAACTGAAAATCAAACAACTACACCAAATGAGAATGTCGAAACTCCTTTAGAAACACCGCAAGATAATTCAGAAACTTCAACCCCAGAAACACCCTCTGAAACACCGACAGAGTAAAAAAATGACAATAGATTTACTATCTATTGTTTTTTTTACTAAAAATATCACATTTTTTGCATAAAATATGCAATTTATCTTGATTTAAATTTATATTTCTGCTATTTTTAATATGTAAGGATAAACCTTACACAAAACATTTATGGGAGGTAAAACTATGGGAAAACAAGAATTAGTAGAATTTATTGCTGCAAAAGCTGGACTAACTAAAGCTGACGCAACTCGTGCTCTTGATGCAGCACTAGAAGGAATTACAACTGGACTAAAAAAAGAAGGTAAAGTTGCTCTAGTTGGATTTGGAACATTTAGTGCAAAAGAAAGAGCTGGAAGAGAAGGAATTAATCCTTTAACAAAAGAAAAGATTACTATTCCATCAAAAACAGTTGCTTCATTTAAAGCTGGTAGCAAACTTAAAGCTGCTATTAACTAATTTAAGTTAAATAAAAAAGCCATAAATAATTAAAAATTTATGGCTTTTTTCTCCAATTTTTTATATACTAATTATAATAGGAGTGCTAATATGACAACAAAAAAACAAAAAAATCAAAAATTAAATAAAATTTCTTTAATAATAAGTATATTATTTCTTATTTTAGCTATTATTTTACAAAAACCTCTCGTTATTAGACCTATACTTTGGTTAATAGCCATTTTATTATTGGCATTTAATATAAAAAAGACCAAAAAAATCAAAAGTAGTACTTTTATAATAACAATTTTAGTTATTCTATTTGCTTCTATTGCTCTAGATGGTATTGCTGTAATTCAATTTAAAAGAATTCCTATCTTTGCATATAATATTATAAATTCTAAAAATGCCCGTGTTTATAATGGCATAGGAGTTCGTGTATGGCAATGTGATAAAGAAGACTATAATGATTTAATAGCTGTTCCTTTCTATAAAAAAGGATACATGTGTAATGCAGATGATATGCCAGCTATGGAAGCTAATTCATTTTTAAATTCCGTTGTTGAAAACTACGATGATTATAAAAACATGTATATAAAAATAAAAGGTAAAATAAGTAAAAAAAATGGTCAAAATTATATAGAGATGCGTCCATATGAAAATACCGATATTACTATTAATGGATATGTTAACTTTGCTGATAACATAACCTTACGTATCTTATTTCCTAATAATTCACATGATTTAGATGATTATGATATATATGATGAAATTACTATTATAGGTATTGTAAAAAATTTAGAACAAGAAAACGAAAAATATATAATTTATATGTATGATAGTAAAGTAGTAAGCGAAATAAATTTAAAAGAATTCAGTATAACAGCTACTCCTGAAGAAAAATGTCAAACTGAAAAAAATCTAATTTATACTAGTGATAATCAAAAAGTATATACTTATTGTTTATCCCAAATAGTTGTTTCATACGCTGATGGTAATAAATATGAGATTGCTTCATCTCTTTCATCTAATAAATTAACAACTGATGATTTAAAAAAAGATCCTCTTGATATTAAAACAGATGAAAAAACTAAAAATACTATCTATCAATATGAAGACTATAGTGTAATGTATTGTAATCCAGAAACTAGTGAAGATATAATAATAGGTAATAAAAATATGAAATTTGATTCTGTTACATGTGATATAAAAATAGAAGAACAACAATAAACTCGTTAAATATAACGAGTTTTATTATGACTTTACTTGTCAAACCAAAGCAAATTTTATATAATACTATACGTCACAGAAAGGAAATCAAATATGAAAGAAAATCTTGAGAAAATATATAATATAATTGTTGCAATTACTATTAGTACATACGCATTAATTGAAATAATCCTTCTAATCTTTTTACCTAAATATAATATTTTATTCCCTGGATGGTGGACTTTTATTATAATGCTTCCATCTTTAGGTAATCTACTATTTCAAAGAAATAAAGCGAGTAGTTTATATATCTTCCTTATAGGCTTATTACTTTTACTATTCTCTTTAGAAATAATCAGTCTAAATAAATGTTTTACTATTTTGCTATGTCTTGGTATAATATTTATAGGTATTGATATAATAAAAACAACATTCAAAATACCAGAGAATAAAAAAAGTATTATCAAATATATACCATTTTATTATACTTGTTTAGGGTCAACTGAAGAAAAAGTAACAACTAAATTTGTTGGAGGTACTACTAAAGTTCTAGCGGGCTATCTTCTTCTAGATTTGCGTGAAGCTAAAATAGAAGATAATTCGACTTTAAAAGTTTCAAGTATCTTTGGAACTACCGAAATATATCTTCCTGATAATCTTGAAGTTGTTACTAATAATACTAATATCTTAGGTGGTACAGAAAATCTTAAACAAGTAGATAAAAAGACTAACAAGAAAAAGATCTACGTTGAGTCAATAAGTATTTTCGGTAGTACTAAACTTAGATAAGGAAGGATAATATGGTTAAACAAACTAAAACCAACAAAAAAACCAAAGAAACAAAAACATCTGCTAAAAAAACTAAAAAAACTCCAATAGCTCCAAAAGAAACAAAGACGAAAAGTGCTGTTAAAAAAGTTAAAGAAACTAAGAAAAAAGCCCCAACTATAGTTCAAGAAGAAAATAACTATGCTCGTACTTTAATAGCTGGAGTTTTAATAATAATTATTTTCATTGGCGGTTTCATCGCCGTTAAATACCGTGAAAATCTTCTCCTAAATGAAGAAAAATATGTTGCAACAGCTGATGAAAAAAAATTTAAAGAAGAATATGAATCAATAAACGATACTACTAGATCAAATGGTATCAAAAACAAAAAAATATCAATTATTGAAGATAATAATATAAAATATATTACAATCGATGAAGCCGCAACTATGCTTGATTCAGGTTCTGGTATTATCTATTTTGGTTTCTCTGCTTGTCCATGGAGTAGAAATGCTGTTCCTGTATTATTAAAAGCCATGCAATCTTCTGAACTAGATACTATTTACTATGTTAATATCCGTCCTGAAGATAAAATAGATAACGACATTCGTGACTTTTACATTCTAAATTCTAAAAATAAAGCTCGTAAGAGTAAAGAAGCAGCATCAGAATCTTACTATAATGTTCTTCTTGCTCTAGCTAATGAACTTGAAGACTATATTCTAACAACTGAAAAAGGTAAAGAAGTAAACATTGGTGAAAAAAGATTAAATACTCCAACTGTTGCTGCAGTTAAAAATGGCGTACTAGTAGGTTTCCATGAAGGAACAGTTAAAGATGCTAAAGAAGACGAAGATGGAAAAGTTCCTGATTTAACTAAAGACCAAGAAAACGAATTATTAAATACATATAGTAATATTATCTCTAAATATTTAGATGATACATGCGAAGAAGACCAAGAAGGATGCTAATCCTTCTTTTTTCTTCTTTTTACCTTGGAAAAAAATACCTAATAGTTTATAATACTAATTGAAAGAAGGTGGAGAATGAAACTAATTACTTTATTACCAGCAGACACCTATACTGTTATTAATAAAACAATTATTACTGAAGAAGATCGTAAAAATATTATATCTTTATATGAACCAATTATAGGACCTATTGCTGTTTGTCTCTATTTTAATTTATTAAGAGATTTACGTTTAAATGAATTCATAAGTAAAGACTATACTCATCATCATTTAATGCGTATAATGAATTCAAGTATCGAAACAATCAAACTAGCTCGTGAAACCTTAGAAGGAGTAGGACTTATAAAAACATATTATAAAGAAGGCGAACCTAATTCCTATTGCTATGAAATATACTCTCCTTTAAGTCCTAAAGAATTCTTTGCTTCTCCAATCTTCAACATTACTCTTTATAATAACCTTGGCAAATATGAATACGAACTTATAAAAGCTGAATATGAACTACCTAAAATAGATATCCATGATTATGAAGATATATCTAAAGAACTAAATTATACTTTTAAATCCTCATCAACTTACGAACCAATTGATACCCAAGAAAGAAAAACTCAAGGAATAAAACTAAATGGTATTATTGATTTTGATCTATTGCTATCTTCAATGCCTAAAGGAATTTTAAAATCAACAACCTTAAACAAAAAAACTAAAGAATTAATTGAACAATTAGCTTATATATATAATTTAGATACTTTAAAAATGGTTGAAATACTACGTACCGTAATTACTGAAAATGGTACTTTTGACAAAGATGAATTACGTAAAAGTACTCGCAAGTATTATCAGTATAATAATAGTGGTAAATTACCAACAATTATATATCGAACTCAACCCGAGTACTTAAAAACACCAGAAGGGGATAAAAGCCAACTAGCGCAAATTATCTACATGTTTGAAAACACATCACCTTCTGACTTCTTAAAAATAAAATATAAAGGAGCTAAACCAACTGCTCGTGACTTAAAATTATTAGAAACTCTTTTAGTTGATTTAGAACTTCAACCAGCAGTTGTTAACGTTTTAATAGATTATGTTTTAAAGAAAAACAACAACAAATTAAATCAATCATTCGTTGAAACTATTGCTGGTCAGTGGAAAAGATGTAATGTCGAAACTGCTGAAGAAGCAATGAATCTTGCTAAAAAGGAAAATAAAAAATACACAAAGACAACTGCTAAGAAATCTTCAAACATCAAAAAAGAAGAACCAATATGGTTTAATCAAGAAATCAAAAAAGAAGAAATGACAGCTGAAGAACAGCAAGAAATAGATGACTTACTAAGTAAATATAGGTGATAATATGGAAATAAGAAATAATGTTAATGAAAAAGCTTTAAAAAAGAGTTATCAAGAAGCTTGTTGCGACGAAAGCTTTCGCCGTTTAATAAAAACTATTAAAGCAGATGATAAAACAGCTATGAAATATACAACTTCTTTGCAAGAAACTGTAAAAGAACTTCAAAATTGTCATCAATGTCATGGGCTAATTTATTGCCAAAATCGTTTAGAAGGGCACGTCCTATATCCTAAATGTTCTGAACATCAAATAATATTTTCTTATGTTCCTTGTAAATATGAAAAAGAACGTCGTGAAAAAGAAAAAAATCGTATGACTAGAGACAAAGAATTATCCTTAGCTAGTATGGCTCAAATAGATAGCTCTGATAAAAAAAGATTGCCTGTTTTAAAATGGCTAATTAATTTTTGTGAAAACTATGATCCTAATAATAACAATAAAGGATTATATCTTCATGGAACATTTGGTTGCGGAAAAACCTATTTAATATCAGCAGCTTTTAATGAACTATCTAAAAAAAGAATATCTACTGAAATTGTTTACTATCCTGAATTATTACGTGATTTAAAAAGTGATTTTGATACCTTTGCTGACCGCATTGACTATTTAGAAAACGTTGACCTTCTTTTAATCGATGATATAGGAGCTGAAAAAGTAACAGAATGGAGTCGTGATGAGATATTAGGAACCATTCTTCAACATCGTATGAACAATTATAAAACAACCTTCTTTACATCAAATTTAAACATTGAACAACTAGAAGAACATCTTATAATAAGCTCAAATATAGATGAAATGGTTAAAGCCAAAAGAATAATTGAACGTATTAAACAACTAACTGAAGATATGGAATTAATTGGTGAAAATAAAAGAAAATAATTCCAAATAATTTGCAATCTGCTATAATTAAAGAGGTGATACTATGAAAAATACAAAAGTGATTTTTATGGGAACTCCAGAATTCGCTGTTCCTGTTTTAGAAGCTCTTTTAGAAAATACTAATGTTATAATGGTCGTTACTCAACCAGATAAAGAAACAGGACGCCATCATGAACTATTGCCAAGTCCTGTTAAAAAAATGGCTCTTGATTATAACATCCCAGTTTTTCAACCTGTTAAAATTCGTGAAGATTTTCAAAAAATAATCGATGCTAATGCCGATATTATTATTACTTGTGCATATGGACAAATAATACCAGAAACAATTTTAAATTCGCCTAAACTAGGTTGTATAAATGTTCATGCTTCCTTATTGCCTCGTTTAAGAGGAGGAGCCCCAATTCACCATGCTTTAATTGATGGTGAAACTAAAACGGGAGTAACTATTATGTACATGGATAAAAAAATGGATACAGGAGATATCATTAGTAGTGCTACTTATGAAATAAAAAATACTGATAATGTTGGAACTTTACATGATACTTTAAGTCAAATGGGAAAAGAACTTTTACTAAAAACCCTTCCTTCAATTATTGCTAGAACCAACAATCGTCTAAAACAAAATGAAGAAGAAGCAACTTATGCTTGGAATATTACTCGTGAAGAAGAACACTTAGATTTTAATAAAACTGCTCTTGAAATATTCAATAAGGTTCGTGGTTTATACCCTTGGCCTAAAGCTAATGCTATTATAAATGGTAGTGAAGTAAAAATCTTAGAATGTTTTATTGGTACTCAAGATAGTAATCTTTCTTCAGGTACAATATGCGAAATAAATAAAGATAATTTTGGAATATGCACTAAAGATAAAATTATATATATAACTAAGGTAAAACCTTTTGGTAAAAAAGAAATGTCTGCTCGTGATTATCTAAACGGCATTAATAAAGAAAAATTACTACATACAATAGTTGAATAAATGAATAAAAGCAATAAATTATTTACCTGTTATATTCTATTTATAATTGTCGCTTTAGTATTAATCATGTTTATTTTACCAGATAGTTTCTTTACCTCCTCAAAAAATAATCTTAGTATCTCTGAATCTAATAATCAAAAAAGTGAAACCACCTCTTTAGCTAAACAAAAGGAAAACTTACTTAAAAGTAACTATAATTACGAATATTCATTATTAGTTGGAACTAAGACATATTCCTGTACAGGAAAAATAGAAGATTCCAATGAAGAAGGAACTTGTACATTACCAGAAGAAATTTCTTATACTGAAAAAAACAAAGATGAAGTTTTTGCTAATATCGAAAATGAATACTTAGAACCTTCTAAAATATTTGCTTTAATCAAAGATATAAGTCCTAAAGAATTTGAATATTCAGGCCTTAAAGAATATGAATATCAAACTAAAATAAAAGAATTAAATACAACTATTTCAATATTTTCTGATAATAAAGAAATAACTGAAATACGTCTTAGTAATATTTCTATGACATACCAGATAAAGTATAGTAATATGTCATATTGACTTTTAGATATCTAATTGTTATCATATGCAAAGAGGGGGACTTTTGATGAAAAAAGAAAAACTAATTAATATTACAAAAGAAGAAAATAAATATGGACCTAATCATCTACGTAACCAAATTTTAGTTAACCTGATAACCGCAATTAGATCATTAGGAACAATTGCTATAATCCCCATCTTTTATAGTTATGGAGCTCTAGCTACAACCCTTGCTGCAGCTGGTTTTTTCCTAACGGATTTTATTGATGGCTATTTAGCTAGAAAACTTCATGTTGAATCATTCTTTGGTAGCTTATTAGATGCTGTATCTGATAAAAGCTTTGGTATAGTTTGTCTAATACTACTATCAACTTTAAATCCAATTTTCTTAGTTATTATTGGCTTAGAACTTGGTATTTTTGCTATTAACTATAATAGTCTACAAAGAGGAAATAATGCCAAATCTAGTCTTGCAGGAAAAGCTAAAACTGTTCTTTTAGCTGCATCAATTGTTGGTAGCTATTTTTGCTATGCTGCCCCTACATTAAAAGAAATACTTAACTATGTTAATATAAGTTCTTTTAATAAATTACTAGAACTTAATCCTCAATTAATATCTACTATTTTAGCTATTCCAGTTATTGGTGCTAGTCTATATGTTGCTCATGACTACGCTAAAACTGCCCAAGTTCAAGATGAATTAGTTGTATCAGAAGAAATAACCCCAACTAAGGAAAAACGCAGTTTAAAAGAAATAGCTGCCGAAAAAAAGGCTCTATTACAAAAGAAAAAAGAATTATTAAAAGAAGGAAAAGAATTAAAAACTCGTTCTGAAATAATTCATGATTTATTTGACACAGAATTTTATTTAAAACACCGCGATGGCGGAATAAAAAAATTATTATATAAACCAATAAAAAAAGGCAGTGAGTAAAATGATTGAAAAGGATATGCAAATATTATTTGAACAACGTTATCGTTTTATTGGAATTTCCAATAAAAAAAAGCAAGAGAAAATAATTAATCTTTTAAGCTATTGTAAAGAAGTCAGAGATACTGCATATCCTATAAAAGGTTCTCAAGTAACAGAATTACAACTAGTTGAATTTTGTGCTTGTAAAGAAAAAGATCTTATATATATAAATGGTTCTATGAGTTTAGTCGATGGTCCAGCTAGCGAAAATCGTTGCTTTGAAGCTTATATAATAGAAGGAAAAAACCAAGAAAATACTCGTATATATATGGATATAACTCGTTTATGTGTTAATGATGAACCTAAAATGATTCGTACTACAGATGAAATTAGCTATCAAGAAGAGAGTATAATCGATGTTACAAATTATACATTAACTGATGCAACTATGGAAAAAAAGTTTTATGCTGAAGTACCTAAAGCCCAAGCAGTTGAAAACCTAGTTCATACAATGTCTCATCAAATCAGCGCTTTATAAGCGCTTTTTAAATTTTATGATATAATAAAAAAGGTGATTTAATATGACTTCTAATCTAAATTTAATAATTGCATCTCTTCTTCTTATCATCATTATAATATTTAAGATAATCATTATCTATAAACATAAAGTTAATAAAAATAAAACACTATATCAATATACTAAACGATTAATCATTGCTTTAATCATTATATCAATTGTCGTTTTCGCTTCATCCTTACTAATAAATATTTCTAATAGTACTACATCCCTAGATGATACTATTACTTCTTTAATAAATGCTTTTTCTATTAGTTTAATAACTTTTCCTATCTCTCTTATAACTCTTTATCATACTAGTTTCCAAGATGAAGAACAAATTTCTCATATTAAAACAATTATTACTAATAACTTTGATTCAACTCTTATTAGGAAATTCAATAAAGCTGGCATAAATGTCATTATCTTATCGACTAATAATTATCCATCTAAAATAAAAACTATCGAAGTAGAAGAGATAGAACCAAAACTATTACATAAAAATATTCAAATTAAAACAGATGATTATCATTTAATAGAAAATACTATCGATAAAAAAAATACGATTTATGTTCTTGATAATCTAAAAGATTTTTATCTAAAACTAAAAAAATCTCGTGGTACAGAAGATAACTATATAAGAGGTATAAAATATCTTATAATAACTTATTTTCCTTTAATTTTAAGTTACTATTTTTTAAGTATTTTAAATTTTCCTATTACTTATAATTTACTAACTATTATTATCTTAAAAATATATACTATTATTAATAGTGAATATCTTCTAAAAAATCTCCCTTACGATACAGATATTATGACTCGTAAACCTAAACCAACTAATATCTTTATTGGTAAACAAGAGACAATATTTTTAATTTTAGAAAGCTTCTGTATCTTCTTTATTTTAAATATTCCTTATATGTTAGCTATAGTGGAAAATGGTCCAGAAGACTTCGCTAATTCTCTTTTTTACACTCTTTTTATTATGATTAATATCTTATATACTATATCTATTATAAGCGATTCTAACATCATTAAAAATATGTTTAAATCTCTTAAATCAATCTCTTTAATTATCTATTTTATTTTAAGTATTGGTTTAATATGTCTAATTAACTTTAACAATTTTCTAGATACCACATCTATTGGTTGGCATAATTGTATATCTTGTATACTCTTTAGCCTAATAGCTATCTCAATAAATGAATTAATCAAATTAGCTCGTTTTACGACTACGAAAGGAAGAAAAAAATGACAATAAAAATAACTAAAAATATTAATGAAGCCAATTTAATAACTCATGATAATAAATTTCATCCTGATGATGTTTTCTCAACCGTCCTAATGTCTAAAATAGTTGAAAATCCTATATTATATCGTGCTCCAGTAGGTCATATAAACAATCCTAATGCGATTATTTATGATGTTGGTTTCGGTCGCTTTGACCATCATACCAAGGATGCCAAATATCGTCCTAATTCTAAGATTAAATATTGCTCTTTCGGTCTTCTATGGGAAGAATATGGTTTAGAATATATACAAAAAAATATAAATACTCCAGACGCTCAAAAACTATTTCATGCAATTGAAGAAAAATTAATAAAACAAATTGATGGCATCGATAATGGCTTATTTCCCGAAATAAAAGCTGAATATGAACTACTTGACTTAGATCAAATAATTGATTCTTATAACCCAACATGGGATGAAGAAGTAGATACAGATATTAATTTTCTTCGTGCTTTAAATATCGCTGAACAAATATTCGATAACATCGTTCATAAATTAAATTCAACAATTAAAGCTAATATAATAGTAGAAGAAAAAATATCAGAAGTTAAAGATAATATCTTAATTTTAGATAAATATATGCCATACAACGATTGTATCTTTACTTCAAAAAATCCTAAAGCTAAAGAAATAAAAGTAATCATTTTACCATCAAATAGGGGAGGCTACAACATTAAACCTATTACTATTTCTAAAGACTCAAAAGAATTACTAATAAACTTTCCTTTAATATATCGTGGTTTACATGACCAAGAACTAGCTGAAATATCAGGAATTAAAACTGCTAAATTTGTTCATGCTAGTGGTTTCTTAGCTTCAACCGAAACTTTAGAAGATGCTATAAAACTAGCTAAACAAGCAATAAATAATAAGGAATAAAATTCCTTTTTTTTTATCTATTTTATGATATAATTATAAAAGAATAGGGAGTTGTGCATATGATACAAGATAATTTAAAAGAGCAAAAAATAGATGAACTTTTTAATAAACTAGAAGAAAATCGTAATAATAAAGAAAAAACTATTAATCTTCTTACTGAAATTAATGAACGAATTGCTAATAAACAATTTTCTTTTTTACCTGCTAATGAAGAAAAAAAATTTCTATATCTTTATATGTACTTGAGTAATAAACTAGAACAAACAGCAATTCTAGATACATTAATAAATGATCCTAATTTTATTAAATTATTAGACACAACTGATATTGATGGCTCAATGTTGCCTTCTTTAACGAGTAATTTAAAAAAGCCACGTAAAACTCTAATTACTAAGTCTAAAAAAATAAAAAACAGTCTTTTAAATGGTGATAATATTTTAAATGCTCAAGATATTTTAGCAGATTTAACTAAAGAAGAAATAAAACTATTACGTAAAGATATAGATATCGATAATTACTTAATAACTAATGGTTTAAGCTTTAACACTCTAAAAGAAGAAACTAAAAATTTATTATTAAACGATTTAAATCAATTATCAATCTATGATATAAAAACTATTAATGAATTTACAGAAAATTTTAAAGATTTAACCTTCTTGATTCAAGACTCTTCATTTTTAAAAATGTACTTAAGTAAATTAGATGATCAATACTATTTAACTAATCATATCTTTGCCTTTCTAGATCAAAAAACCTTAGATGATATTTTAAAAAATGATTCTCGTGATCAAGTTCTTCTTCATTTAGTAAAAGATGTAAAACCAGAATTACAATATAAATTATGTACTATTCCTCATCTTAAAGAATTATTATATAATTGTGAAAACTTTAATATTCTAAATAAATTGCCTAACCAATTTATAAGTGAAATGCTTATTACTTCTAAAGATTTATTCAGTAAAAGAAATTTTGAATTATTAGAACATCTAAATAAAAAAGATATAACTACTATCTTAGATAAAAATGAATATTATTATAAAAAATTAATTTCAAATTTAACAAATAATATTGACTTCGATTATGAATTTTTTATAAAACATCTCCCATCTAGATATTATTTCGATTTAATTAGCAATCATCTAACATCTTTAAGTGACAAAGTAATTATAAAACTTCTAGCTATTGATAATAAAACTTATAAAAAAATTCTTCTTACTAATAAAGAACTATGTACGAAAATCCTTAATACTTCAGATTTATCTAATTTAAATGAAATCTTTAAAATAGGTCACTTTGATAATGAAGAAAAAGTAAGATTTATTAAAAACTCCCTTAAATATCAAAACGTTAATAATCTTATAAATATTATTAATAATCTTCCTTTAAGTTATCGTAAAGACTTATATTTAATTAATTCACTTCGTCAAAAATTAATTACAAGTAATGATTATAATCTAGATGAATATATGATAAGTTACTATCTAAATCATCCAGAAGAAATCGTCTCAGTTACTCCTTCTAAAATAATATCTATTTTAGATAATGCAGATTATATAATTACTGAACGAGTATTAAAAGATAAAGAAGTTTTAATAAAAATTCTAAAAGATAAAAACTATTATATTGATTTTATTAATCTTTTACACAAAAATCCTAAATTATTTACTATAATATCTAAAAATGATAATATATCTTTATTAACTAAAGAATTTATTTCTTCTGTTTTACCACATTTAAATGCTTTAGAAAGAAGTCTTTTATGTTCTCATGATTTAATGAAACAAATATATAATGATGAAGAATTATTTAAAGTATATAAAAGTCTATTAAATAATAATCGTAATCTTCTAAATACTTTAAACTTAAACTTTATTAATAAAGACACTAAAAATATCAAATTATCTTTCCTAGATAAAATTACTAAATATCCTAAAATCCAAGAATGTCTTCTAAGTATTAATCAAAAATTCCCAATTTTCCCAGATTTTATTAATACTCTTTGTTATACAGAATCAAACTTATCTCTTGATTCTACTTTATATGAATGTTTAAAACTTATAGATGATTCAGCAAATGGAATTAATCGTAAAAAAATAGGTAATATTCCTCGTATTATGAGTGTAATTGAAGAAAATATCTTTTCTAAAGAAAACGTTCATGCTTTAATAGAATATCTATTATATTTAATCCCTCGTTATACTACTAAAAATAATACTTTAGTAAAAAGACCAATCTACATAAATACACCAGTATCATATAATGAAATTGCTAATTATTCTTATAATACTGAAAATTATTTAACTAACCAAATGTCTAATAAGAAAAACATCTCTCATATTAAAGAATATTTTATAGCTAAACATTTTAAATTATCTTTAGAAGAAACTAAAATAATGTTAAAAATATATAGTATAAATCGTATAGATAGTGAAATATATCAAGAAGAATATACTTACTTAGATAATTTAAATAAAATATATAATACTGATGAAGAATCATTAATGAATATGGATTCTAAATACAAAACATATAGTATGCATGATTCATTTATAATAGAAAATAATATTAAAAAAATGTATGGTAAAATCTTTAATTATGAAATAAGAAGCAAGACTTATTCTAATAATCCTTTTACTAAAGTAATTTATGGTAAAGAAATAAAAATATTTGATTGCCCAAATGATTTCCTTTTCTTAATTAGTGATGTTGATTATCAAAAAGAATATCAAAAAACAAATAGTTATTTAACTGCTTGGCATAATACACTAGATAAATTGCCTAATGGAATATCAACTAATTTAATATCTAATGATCATTTAATAATGCTTAATGACTTCATCTTTGGTTTTAATGGCTTATTAGACGAAGGTCTAATTAAAATGTCGAATCATTTATTAAATGAAGAAAACACTTATGATGAACAATATATGACACCAAGAGAATTAATTGATAATAGTCGTGATATCACTAATACATTAATAATATCTCGTTATGCAATTCGTCCTAATTATAATAATTCTAATCTTCCTTATTTAGAACCAGATTATATCTTAGTTGATAAAACTAAATTAGATAATAATACATATTTAGAAAATATATCTCGTGCTAGCGAAGAATTTAAAACAAAACGTAATAAAGAAGGCTTACCAATTATTGCCATTGATTTTTCAAAAATAGTTGATAATGAATTACGTAAGATAAAACAACTAACAAATAAATATGAACGTACTCATGATATGACAATCTTACCTTCTTTAATAACTAAAATTTTAAATAATTATAGTGCTTATTCATTATATAATGAAAAACTAACTAATAAATTTAATCTAAATAAAATAATAGATTTAATTACTAAAAAAATAGAAGTAAGTAATTCTAATGCTGAATTAAACTTTATTATAGAAACATTAACTAATGAATATCAAAAATACCAAAATATATCTAAAAATATAAAATGTCCTATTAACCTTAAAGAAATAAAAGATATAATAAAAAAACGCCAAGAGATAATTAATAACTAGTTAAATTTGCTCCCTATATAGATAAATGATATAATTAAATTAGTGGGGAAGTACTATGAAAAAAGAAAAAATATCCTTTCATAATTTATTCTATATCTTTATCTTTGGTTGTTTTACTGGTTGGTTTATTGAAGGAATATGGACCCTTTTAAAAAAAGGGATCCTAATAAACCATTCAGCTCTTGTAATTGGACCATTTAATGTAATATATGGTATAGGTGCTGTTATCCTTACTATTTTCTTATATCGTCTAAAAAATAGTTCATACTTAGAGATCTTTGTTATCTCCTTTATAGTTGGCTCTCTATTAGAATATAGTATGAGTTATTTAATGGAATTATTATTTGGTTTCGTTGCTTGGAGTTATCGTAGTAAACCTTTTAATATTAATGGTCGAATTTGCTTAACATATTCTATTTTCTGGGGCGTAATTGGAATCTTTTGGTTAAAAATAATTTATCCTTTCTTAGAAAAGATAATAAACAAATTTAATCATAAAGAAAGTATTAAAATAATGAAAATAACCCTTATCTTTTTATTATTTGATGTTATTCTAACTTTCGGTGCAATATACCGTGGTCAAGAATATGAAAAAGGAATTCCACCTTCAAATAAGACTGAAGAAATAATTGATAAATATTTTGGTGTTAATTATTTAAATAATATGTTTAACAATCGTTGGAATAAAAAATAAAAAGCATCACAACTTGATGCTTTTTATATTTGCTTGACTAAAATTCTTTCTTAATATAAAATGAATGAGAAAAAAGGAGAAAATTATATGATAGATATTATTTTAGATACTTTAATTGACGGCTTAAAATTAATTCCCTTTCTTTTTATTGCTTTTTTGATTATTGAAACTATCGAGCATAAATTAAGTAAAAAATCAAAAAAAGCTATTAGTGCTTCTGGTAAATTTGCTCCTGCTGTTGGTAGTTTATTAGGCCTTTTTCCCCAATGTGGTTTTAGTGTTATAGCCACTAATCTTTATATTACACGCATTATATCTTTAGGAACTTTAATTGCTATTTATTTATCAACCAGTGATGAGATGCTTCCTATTTTACTATCCCAAAACACCCCTTTAAAAACAATTATTTTAATCCTTGGTATTAAATTCACTGTCGGTTTAATATCTGGTTATCTAATTGATTTATTATTTCGTTCTAAAAAAGAACGTAACCAAGTTGATTATGCTATTTGTGATGAAGACCATTGTGGTTGTAACCACAAACATGGTCTTATAATATCAAGTATCATCCATACTTTAAAAACTTTATTATATCTTCTTTTAATTACCTTTATTATTAATATTTTATTTACATATGTTGGTAGTCCTATCTTATCTAAAATATTCTTAAAAGATAGTATCCTAGCTCCATTTATTACTAGTTTAATTGGTTTTATCCCAACTTGTGGGTCTAGTATAATGCTTACAGAATTATATTTAAAAGAAGCAATCAGCTTAGGAGCTGCTATTGCTGGACTTCTAACTAGTAGTGGAGTAGCTATCTTAGTTTTATTTAAATCAAATAAAAATATAAAAGAAAATTTAAAAATATTAGGCATCCTGTATAGTATAGGTACAATCGTAGGTATTATTATCCAAGTAATTATATAATACCTTTTTTTATTGAAATTTTACAAACATCTTCATTTATGATATAAAAAAAGCATAAAAAAGGGGGATTATATAAATGAAAAATAAGATATACTCTAAAATATTTCATATGTTAACTAAAAGACAAAAACTAAACTTTCTACTTATCATTGTAATCATGATCATATCTGCCTTACTAACTCAATTATTACCTTTATCTATTGGTAGTTTAACTGATGATGTTTTAAGTAGTGAAGAATTATCATTTCTTAATGTCTTACCATTTCTTGGTTTTATTTTAATTATTACTATTACTAATGAAATAATTAAAGTAATACGAAGACTATTAGTTGAAGATACTTCAACTCGTTTTGAAAAAACAGCTCGTACTAAAGCAATATCTTCTTTATTACATGCTCCCTTAGACTACTTTAAAGAAAATATGACAGGTAATATTCATGGAAAATTAAATCGTAGTTTAGAAGGTACTACTAAACTATTAAAATTAATGTTTATGGACTTTGCACCTGCTATCTTTAATGGCCTTGCAGCAATTGTAGTTATCTTTACTAAATTGCCTATAACACTAGCTTTATTAATGCTCCTAGTTATACCTATTGGAATTATAATTGTTTTTCGTCAAATTACAACTCAACGTGGTATAAGAGTTGAACTAATGAACGAAAAATCAAATATGGATGGAACAATCGTTGAATTAATTAATGGAATAGAAGTAATTCGTATTGTTAATAATGCTGAAAATGAAACTAATCGTTTTGATAATACTTCAGAATATCTTCGTAAAAAAGAAATGAAACATCATAAAGCCATGGCTTTATATGATTGTTTAAAATTTATTAATGAAGCCGTATTTACTGTCTTAGTAATTGGTGTTTCCGCTTATCTAGCAGGTGAAAAAATAATTAGTGTAGGTACTGTTCTAACAGCTTATTTATCCTTTACACAATTAACCACCCCTCTAAGAGAATTACATCGTATCTTTGATGAATTATCTGAATCAACTGTTTTAGCTGAAGAATACTTTAAAATTATTAATCTTCCTAAAGATTTCTCATACGAAATTATTAATCATCAAAAAGTACGTAATTCTAAACTACCAATGATATCTATTAATAAACTAAATTTTAAATATAAAAATTCTTCTAAATATATAATCAAAGAATTAGATTTAAATATTAATAAAGGTGAATTTATTGGTATAGCTGGTCCTTCTGGTTGTGGCAAATCATCACTTATTAAAGTAATAAGTAAATTAGAAAAAGGGGAAGGTAACATTAAAATAGATGGTATAGACATCAATAAACTAACTAGAGAAGATATCGCAGATAAAATTGCATTAGTCCCTCAATCACCATTTTTAATATCAGCTACTATAAAAGAAAATGTTTGTTATGGGATAAATCGCGAAGTAACTGAAGAAGAAATAAAAGAAGCTTGTCAAAAAGCCTTTATTGATGATTATATAGAATCTTTACCAGATAAATACGAAACAATAGTTCAAGAAGGTGGTAGCAATTTATCTGGTGGTCAACGTCAAAGAATTGCTATTGCTAGAATCTTCTTAAGAAAACCATCTATCTTAATTCTTGATGAAGCAACTAGTGCATTAGATAATACAACAGAAAAACATATAGAAAAAGCTATTGAAAGACTCCAAAAAGAAAATAACATTACTATTTTATCTATAGCTCATCGATTATCAACTTTAGAAAATTGTGATAATATATTAGTCTTAGATAAAGGAAAAATAGTTGAACAAGGTAAATACCAAGAATTAATTAATACCCCAGGAATCTTTCAAGACATGTATAATGGTGTCTTAAAATAATCTTATATACTTTTTAAAACATTATAAATTTGATATACTTATTATAATAAAATAGAAAGGAAAATATTATGAATATTGAATTAGAAACAATTGTGTCTTTAGTTTTAGGTATCTTATTTTTATTTTTTGGTTATCGTGTCCAAAAAGTCATTATCTCAATCGTCTGGTTTATCATCGGCTATGAATTATCTAATCTAATAGCTCCTCATTTCTTTACTGATCCGACAGGCTTAATAATTGTTGGTATAGTAGTTGGATTAGTCTTAGTTGTTATTGGTTTCAAACTAGAAAAACTAGCCTTATTTATAGCTGTAGCTTATTTAGTTTACAAAACATTAACACCATATATAAGTCTTTTACATTTAAATAATGATATAACTTTCTTAATCCAAATTGGTATATCTTTAGTTGTTGGAGCTCTATCAGTTGCTTACATAAAACATATACTTATCATTATTACAAGCTTAGCAGGAGCTAATTTAATTAATAAAACAATCCCTACCTTAATTACTTTAAATAGCACAATTTTATTTATAATCTTCCTTGTATTAGCTGCTTTGGGTATCTTATTTCAATTTAAAAATAATTAAAGATGAATTGTTTCATCTTTTTTTATATGCTAAAATAAGATAGGAGGATATATATATGAAAAAAGTAATACCTATTATAATAATAGTTTTAATATTATTAATTGCTATTTTATCTAACAATATACAAAATCTTGATAGTATTTACGAAGAACAAAAAGAAATCGTAATAAAAGATACTAAAGACTTAAGCAATATTACAGAAAAACAAATCAAAAATAGTATTGAAGAAATCAAAAATAATTATTTAGATATTAAAGATCAAGAAATCTTAAAAAAAGTAATTTACAATGTTACTTATTTAGAATTCTTAACTGACAAAACTAATGATAAAAAGCTATCAGAGTTAGTAGATTATACTAAAGAATATATAAATACTAAAAGTAAAGAATCTAAAGAACAATTATCTAACTATCTTAAAGAAATATCCGAAGAAGAAGATAAATTAACTAAAGAATTATATATAAACTATAATACAATGGTTACTTTAGATAGAATATTATCTTCTAACACTAAAGATGTTACATCAGATTTAAACGATCCTAATATGATAAGTAAAGACCAAATAAGAAAAGCTATCGACTATATTGAAATGTATTATCAAGAACCATACAAAAATGATGAAATAATAGATAAAATTACTTATTATAGTTTATATTTAAGTGGTTTAACTAATAAACAAAATAATATTACTAATTTAGGTATAGCCACTTTAAATTACCTTCAAAGTCTTAAAGAAGATGATAAAAAAGAGATTGAAAAATATCTATCATCTATAAAAGATAATAAAGAAGAACAAATATCTAGTTTATATAAAGAAATAAGCAATTAAATATTGCTTATTTCTTTGAAAGGAAGAAAAACTATGTTACGTGAATTTTTTGTTAACGAGCATCCTCATTTTCTCTTTAAACCATTTGGCTTAATCCATAATATTTTTACTATAATAGCAATTATTGCCTTTATAATTATTTATTTAAATCGTAATCGTATTTCAAAAATACCCATTAAAAAGTCCCAAATATTTTTAAAAACATGTGCTATAATTCTACTTATAAATATGATTATCTATACTTTTGGTAATCTTTATTATGGCTCTTTCGATTATCGTGAAATGCTTCCTTTTCATTTATGCTTTATTGCTAATTACATGTTTATCTTTGCTATTTTATTTAATAAACAAAATATTCTAAAACTAACTATTTTTATTAGCTTTATTGGTCCAATACCAGCTATCTTATGGCCTAATTTAGTTTCTACAATAGATAATTTTAATTTCTGGCAATTAATTATCTCCCATCATTTCTTTATGAATATTAGTTTATTCTCTTATTATGCTTATAATTATCACGTTACTAAAAAAGATTATCTTCATACCTTTATACTTCTAAATATTTTATTATTAATTGTCTATCCTTTTAATAAAATCTTTAATACTAATTATATTTTTACTAATTATTTTCCTCCAAATGTTTTAGATTTATATCCTTGGTTAGAACCATTACCAGTAATTCCTGTTTTAGAAATACTAGGTCTTACTATATCTTTTATTATTTATTTCTTCTTAATAAGACCACGTAATAAAGAACTACAAAGTATTAACAATCGTTAATACTTTTTCTATATTTGCGCTTTTTAACTAATTGTGATAAATTATATTCTTACTTAGGGATAATATGTCTTAAATAAAGGAAGGAGAATTACTATGTATTTTATAAATGATTTAGACTCTAAAATAACTATTGCTGAATTAATGGAACAACGTCAAATGATGAGAGAATATACTAATCGTAACTTTGCTAAAGCTACAGCCTATATGACAGCTTTAGCTGTTAGTACTGTATCATCTGCCTTAACTGATAATCCCTATTTTTTAATTGGTGGGGGAGCTATAATGGTAACTTCATATGCAGCTTTAAAAGTAAAAGATGCCATTTTTAATTATCAAGCTAGTAAAGCAATGAAAGAAGCTTTATTAAATCAAGATGTAAAAGCTATCAAAAATATTCGTTATCGATTATCTTTCTATCAAGCTAAATTAAAGATTAATAGTCCAAGTGCATATTATTTAAGAGAGACTGAAATTGTAAAAGAGCCAATCGAAACTACTATTTTAGAAGGACCAATTCCTATGGCAATTTTTAACCCAGAAGAAACTACTAATCGTTTATTTTATGAATATGATCTTTTCCATAAAAAATATGACTTACCAGATTTATGTATTAAAAAAGAAGAAATGACTATTTTTGTTGATGCTATTGCCCAATCTTTATCTTCAAAAAATCTTCCTCATCGTTTATATACTTATCTAACAGATTACTTTCAAATGATCCTAGTAAAAAACTTAATCAGATACAATCCGCAAATAACTATTAACGACTTAGTAAATGATTTAAATCTTTTTACTTGTATAGATTTTACTGAAGAAGAAATAGAAGAACTTAAAAATAATATTAATAAATCTTTAAAAAATTTAATAAATACTAAGAAAATGTCCCTAAAATAAAAATAACTAATTTATCTATTTATGCTATAATAAAAATAGTAAGGAGCATGTTATGGATAATATAAAAAAGAATATTATTAAAACTTTTATTTTCATTATGATAATAATTCTCTTTACTTTATTAGTTTTATTCATAATGGATTACTATAATTTAATTCCTAAAGAATATTATAAAGCATCCGATTTTGCTATTAAAACCATTTATAGTAAAAGTGATTATAATGATAATAATATAGACGATTATACTGATTTTGTTTTAGGAGCCCGCAAAGATGCGGAAAATCATCCTACTTATATTAGTAAATATTATGACACCTCATATCCACCAGATAATGAAGGGGTCTGTACCGATGTTATCTGGCGCGCTTTTAAAAATGCAGGATATTCTCTTCGTGATATGGTTGATAATGATATAAAAAATAATAGAGAAGACTATCCTAATATTACTAATCGTGATCCTAATATAGACTTTAGACGTGTTATCAATCTTGAAATCTTTTTTAGTAAATATGCTGACCATTCTTTAAGTCTTAACCCTAAAGATATAAAAGAGTGGCAACCAGGAGACCTTGTTATATTTGAACATAAACACATAGGTATTGTATCTGATCGTCGTAATAAAGATGGAATTTCTTATGTAATTCATAATTATGGTCAGCCAATTCGTGAAGAAGACTTTCTAACTAAAAAGAAAATAACTGGTCATTATCGATTTGATGCTACTTTAATACCCGAAGAAATATTAAGAAAATGGGAGGAATCTAAATGAGAAAAATAACTATTCCAAAATACAATTTATGTGAAGAACTAATAAATTCAATATCTCATGGTCTAGGTGTCATTCTAGGTATTGTTGCTTTAGTTCTAACTATTGTCCAATCAGCTAAAAATCATAGTACTATTGGTGTTGTATCATCATGCATTTATGGTTCAACAATGATTATAATGTATCTAAATAGTTGCTTATATCATGCCTTTAGTCCTAGAATAAAAGCTAAAAAAGTATTTCGTATTCTAGATCATTGTGATATTTATCTTTTTATCGCTGGATGTTATACCCCATATTGTTTATGTTTAATAGGGGGTATAAAAGGATGGATAATATTTTCTATTATCTGGTTAAGTGCTATAGTAGGAGTCTTACTTAATGCTATTGACTTAGAAAAGTTTCAGATTCCATCAGTGATTTTATACTTAGTAATGGGCTGGATGATAATATTTTCATATAATAGTATCGAAGAAGTACTAGCTTTACCAGGTTTAATTCTTTTAATAACTGGTGGTGTAGCTTATACAATTGGAGCTATTCTATATGGTATTGGCTCTAAAAAACGCTATTTTCATTCCGTGTTTCATTTCTTTGTCTTAGCAGGTTCTATTCTTCAGTTTCTAAGTATATTAATTTATGTAGTTTAATTTTACTTACTAAACATTAAATAAAATGATATAATAAAATTAACAACGAGTAGCTTTTGGCGTAAGTCCAGTTGAGCTACTCGGTTATTGTTTAGGACGCTATTATGCATATATAAAGGACTATATAGCGTATAAAATGAAACGTTTCCAACAAAAGATATTCTTTGGATTATTATAATGATATAAATTATTATTTCTTATCTTCTATCTTCAAATTTACACTAAACATTAAATTTTTTAATAATACTACTATATGTCAAATAAACTTACTAAACATGAAAAATATTTATACAAATCTATTATATTATATTTATTAATAATTAAAACAATATATCTACGTAATAAAAAAATAAGTACTGATAAGAAAGCAACCACTATATAATAAGTTAAATATATTTTCTAATATAATATAAGATGAATGTAAAAATATATAATAGAAGATATCAAATTTTTAATATTTAAAGTATTAATGATGATATTGATAAATTATTTATCTATAAATATAATAAAAAACCCAAAAAAAAATAATTTTAATATAATAAATAATATATGTTTTATTGAAAGAGAAAACTAAAAAAATTAATTTTTCCAATTAAGAAATTATATTATAACATATCTTCAATTATAAAAAGACTAATATATGTTAAATAAATTAATATTATTTACTTTTAATTTAGTACTATAATAGATTGTTAAATGCAATCTTTTTTTCTTGACAAAAATTCGGGGGGAGGGGTACACTTATTATAAGAAAATAAAATAAGAATGTGAGAATGAAAAAATGAAAAGAATAGCTATTGTTTTTTTTATAAGTATAATATTTTTATTTACACAAACTTTTGTGAACGCTAAAGCCTATGATGATTTTAAAATCGAATCAAATAGTACGTCTGATGTAACAGTTAATTTGTTCGATTATTGGCTAGAAGATGAAAATATGGCAGATGCAACAAAATACTCGAATCTTGAAAATTACGGAATAAATAAAAATCATATACTTTTATTTGGAAAAGGTATTCCTCCTACAAAAGGATGGTGGAATAGATGGAGTGGAGATATAGCAACGCCTGTAACTAATATTGTTTATCCTATATTAGATCGAAACGGCTATCCAGTTTTAAATATTTCACAAGAGGAGATAGATGTAGTAGAAAGTTTACAAGGAAGAACAAGTGAATCTCTTGCATATTTATTTGATCCATCTATAAAGTTAGAGTATAAAAAATCTTATACTAATGTAAAAAAATTATTAAATTACTCAGAAGTATTAGGAGATAATTATAGTTGTTATAAAAATTTTGCTAAATATAACAAAGACACTAATAGTATAGATTTATATAGTAAGCCAGGCATAATTGGGAACTTTAGACAAGGACAGTTCTTCCCGTTTGCGAACTTAGACGATGTATTTAAAATTGAAAATGACGAGTTAATTATAAAAGAAGAAACCACATCACAAAACGCGAATATAAATCATTTTTTAGGGATGAGTATTGAAGCTGAGTTTGTTCAACCCAAAGATGGATATGTTTCAAACAATCAAAAGCAAGAACAAGAAATGATATTTACTTTTACTGGTGATGATGATATTTGGGTTTTTATTGATGGAGTATTAATATCAGATTTAGGTGGAATTCATGATGCAATAACAACAACAATTAATTTTTCGACAGGAAAGGTTACAATAAAACCCAAGGAAGAAACTGCAATACAACCATCAGTAAATGTCTTTGAATATTACTTAGGTGAAAAATATGAAGCGATTCAGGGAGAACTAGAATCAAACTACTTAGAAAATAATATTATCAAAGAAACAGACGAACTAGGTAATATTACAAAGTATACATATAAAGATAATACTAAACACGAATTAAAGATATTTTACTTGGAAAGAGGTCATACAGATTCTTCTTTGGAAGCTTCTTTTTATCCAACAATTAACGGAGAAAAGCAAGAAATGGATGAACATCCAAATCTTTTACCATCACAAAGTACTCCAAGTATAGAAAATCCAGAAACAAGTGAATATATACCTATAGTATTTATAACTATGATTATTTCTATTATAATAATAATTTTACTAATTTTAAATAAATATAAATATAATTAAAAAATATCGAATAAAATCAAAAAAGACTAACACTAACATATATATCTAACATCATCAATAAGAAAATAATTGATAAAGAATTATTTATTAAATAATATTTAGAGATAAGGTAATATAATTAATTAGTTAAGCTAATACGTAAGTAGTATTAGCTTTTTTTTAAAAATCTTTATTGGTTATTTAAACATAATAATTCTTGTTTTAAATATATTGAAATATTTTTCTTATAATTTTATACTTCATAAAAAAACATATAATATTTATATTTAATATAATATATAGCAAAAAAACCATATAACAAAATAACCTTTTTTTTATTTTTTTTCTTTAATATGCTATAATGCAAAAGAGGTAATTATATGAAAATAAAAAGTTTAAATAAAGAATATGATCGTTTACAAAAGATATATGGTGATCCTAATCTTCATTCAATATATAATGGTGGCTTAGAAAATAATCCTGATATCTGTTTTGTTTTTATGAATCCGACAGGTCGAAATATTGCTTCCTTACCAGGTTGGAAAGGCCCATATCATCCATGGCTTGGAACCAAAAATATATGGGATTTATTTATTGCTTTAAACCTAATAGATCAAGATTTATATGACCAAATAAAATCGATTAAAGGATCATCTTGGACTCCAGAGTTTGCCAACCTAGTTTACGAAAACATAACAAAACACAAAGTTTTTATAACTAATCTCGGGAAATGTACTCAAACAGACGCACGTCCTTTAAATGATAATTACTTTAAAGACTATCTCCCTTTACTTGAAAAAGAAATTAGTATTATCAAACCTAAAATAATTATTCTTTTTGGTAACCAAGTAAGTTCTATCTTTCTTAACCAAAAAATATCAGTTTCCCAGACAAGAAAACAATCTTTTCCCAAAATCATTGCTAAGCAAAAATATCAATGTTTTCCCATCTACTATCCAGTAGGGAATGGTCGCTTTAATTTACCAAAAGCAATAGAAGATATAAAATGGATTATAAATAACTATCTAAAGGAGAGATAATAATGAAATTAATAATTGCATCAGACATTCATGGATCATATAAATATACTAAAAAATTAGAAGAACTAATAATTAAAGAAAATCCCGATAAAATAGTTCTTCTTGGTGATTTATATTATCATGGTCCAAGAAATCCTTTGCCAGAAGAATACAACTGTCAAAAAGTCGCTGATACTTTAAATAAATATTCAAATAAAATAATTGCTGTACAAGGAAATTGTGATGCTGAAGTCGATCAAATGATATCAAATTTTCCTCTTTTAAAAGAAACAAGTTTAACTGTTTCTCATCATCATTTTCATTTTATGCACGGACACCATCTAGATAAAAACAATTTATTAGCTAATACTTATTATTTTGTTGGTCATACCCATGTTTACTCTCTTGATGGTCAAATTCTAAATCCTGGCAGTATTTCACTTCCTAAAGAAAATCCTGAACATACTTGTTTTATATACCAAGATAATACTATTTCTTTAATTTCTTTAACTGACTTTCATATTATAAAAGAGCGAAAATTAAATGAGTAAAGCTATTATAGCTTCAGATATTCATGGTAATATCGAATATACCAAAAAGTTAGAAGAACTAATAATTAAAGAAAAACCTGATTATATAATATTACTTGGTGATTTACTTAGTTATAAGACAAAAGAAGTATGTAATATCTTAAATAAATATAGTTCTATTATATATGCTGTAAAAGGAAATAACGATCTCTTAGTAAATCAAGAACTACTAAATTTTAATTGTCTTCAAGAATATATAAAACTTACTATTGATAAACTTCCTTTTTTTATTACTCATGGTCATCGTTTATATAAATATTATCAAGAATCTAAAAACTGTTACATATTAAGTGGTCATACTCATATTTATAATATCCATGGTTCTAATATAAACCCTGGTAGTGTAGGAAGACCTCGTATGAACAAAGAACATACTTGTATTCTTTATCATAATCATAAAATACACCTAATTAATTTAGATAATTTAAAAATAATGGAAAGCCGTGATTTAAATGAAAAATGACATTATTATAATTGATGCTAGTAATGAATATGCTTTTCATCTCGATAAATTAATAGAACGTAGTAAAAACGAAATCTTCGCTTGGTTTAATAAACCAAATAAAGATTGTAAAGTAAAAATATTCCTTTATAAAGATCTTAATCACTTAGTATCAGGACTAAAAGCTAGAGGATTTAAAGATTATCCCGATTATATGTGTGCTTGTATGATAGATGAAGACTGTCAAAATAACATATCACGTAGTATAAACTTATTTGATCCAACTACATCTCTTTCTACCTTTACTAAAAAAGAATATGATTATATTGTTTATCATGAATTAATTCATTATATAACAAATTATTTATTTGGTTCATTACCTGAATGGTTAACTGAAGGGATTGCTAAATATTTAGATAATTCTTACAAAGAAGACTTAACTAATTTAATGTCTATTATTAATAATTATAAAATTCCTTCACTTGCTGTAATGTATGGTAATAATTTTGTTAAAAAAATAAATAACCAAATAATTTATGATGGATATGACTTAAGTTATCTTCTAATTAGATATCTTCTTACTATATATGATAAAAATAAATTTATCTCTTTACTAGAAAATAAAAATATATCTAATGCTTATTTTGATCAACTACTAAAAGAAGCAATTAACTACTTTAATTCTGTCTATAGTAAAGAAAATACTATAAAAAAGTCAAAAATATAGTATAATAGTGATAGGTGGGTGGTATCATGAGGTTGAAATACATCGATGGCCTAATGGGCTTTGTTATAGGAGATGCAATGGGTGTACCATTAGAATTTAAAAGCAGAGAAGAATTATTAAAAAAACCAATTACCAAGATGACAGGTCACGGAACTTATAATTTACCAGAAGGTACTTGGTCAGATGATACATCAATGATGATTGCAACTATCGATTCAATAAATGCTAAAAATGGTATCGACTTATATGACATTGCTTTAAAATTTGCGGCTTTTAAAAACCATGCTCAATATACCCCTAATCACGAAGTATTTGATATTGGTAATACTTGTGCTCGTGCTATAGATCGATTTGAAGAAAATCATGATGAACCAACTACATGTGGAATTAACGATATAAACGCTAATGGTAATGGTTCTCTAATGCGTATTTTACCAATCGCTTACTATGCTTTAGCTAAAAAACTAAAAGACTTTGAAGTCCTAGAATTAGTAACTAAGATTTCCTCAATAACTCATGCTCATGAAATAAGCATAATGGGTTGTTATATATATACTAGATTTGCTATGTTTCTTCTAACCGGTAAAGATAAATATTCTGCTTATAGTATGACTAAATGTGTTGATTATACAATGTTTAGTGAAGATACACAAAAAGAATATTCTCGTCTTTTAAAAGAAGATATTTCTAAATTAAAAATAAATGATATTAAATCCTCTGGTTATATTGTAGATACTCTAGAAGCTTGTATTTGGGTACTCCTTAATACAGATACCTATAAATCAGCTATAATAGGAGCTATTAACCTAGGAGAAGATACTGATACTATAGGAGCATTAACCGGTGGTTTAGCTGGAATCATATATGGTTATGATTTTATTCCTGAAGAATGGAAAGATAAAATCGTCCGTAAAGAATACCTATTAGATATCTTTGAAGAATTCAGTGAAAATAAATACGAATAAAAATTCTTCTTTTTATCCTTAATAAGGATAGAAAGGAGTTTTTTTATGTACAATAAAAAAGTATCAATTCCTGGTATCGATACTAATAACTTAAAAACTTTAACTACTGAAGAAATGAATGAATTATTTAAATCTTATCAAAATGGAAATAAACAAGCTAAAGATAAACTTGTTGAAGGAAACTTAAAATTAGTTCTTAGTATCTTAAAAAGATTTAAAACAACTGAAGAAAATATCAATGACATGTTCCAAATAGGTTGCATAGGCCTTATAAAAGCAATTGATAATTTTGATTTATCTTTAAATGTTTGCTTTAGTACATATGCTGTTTTCTTAATTAAAGGAGAAATCTTACGTGCTTTTCGTGATGCAACTCCAATACGAGTAAGCCGTGGAACTAAAGATATTGCTTATAAAATCCTAAGTTATAAAGAAAAATATTATAATACTTATGGTCATGAACCAACTAATACGGAAATAGCTAGTAAATTAGGTATCGATGAATATTTTATCTCTTATGCTTTAACATCTTTAAAAGAACCAATAAGCATTTACCAACCAATATATAATGATGGTGGAGATACAATCTATTTACTTGATCAAATTGCTTCAGAAAAAGAAGAATATGATAAAGAAACATTAATTGCTTTACGTAAAGCTTTAAACAATCTAAAAGAAAGAGAACGACTTATTATCTATAATCGTTATATAATCGGTAAAACACAAACTGAATTAAGCCAAGAATTGAATATATCCCAAGCTCAAGTATCACGAATTGAAAAAACTGCCCTTGAAAATATCAAACGCTTAGTAAAATAACATATAATTAAATAGGTGATTTAATGTTCCTATCAGAACTTCAAAGTAAAGATATTATAAGTACAAAAGATGGTCGTCGTATCGGTAGAATTATCGATGCTGAAATAACTCCTCAAGGGCATATCATTAATTTAATAATTGAAGAAAAAAGAAATATCAAAAAAATATTATCTTCATCCCCAGAAACTAAAATATCATTTGATAATATAACTAAAATAGGGGAGGATGTAATTTTAATTAATCTATGATATAATGAACCAGAGGTGTCACCACGTGAATAAAAAAATCTTAATTTGTGCATCTATTGCCTTAGCTTTAGATCAAATAACTAAAATGTTTGCATCTATATATTTAACCTTAAATAAAGAAATTGTTTTAATTCCAAAATTCTTTTCTTTAACTTTATGTCATAATGAAGGAGCAGCTTGGGGAATTTTAAACAATGCTAGCTGGCTTATTATTCTATGTACTATTTTAGCTATTTTTATTATTTATCATTTCATCTATTGTTTTAAACAAAACACACGAAATAATATTGCTTTTGGTTTATTATATGGTGGGTTAGCAGGAAACTTAATCGATAGAGTAGTATACGGCTATGTTCGTGACTTCTTTGACTTCTATATTTTTAATTATAATTATCCTGTTTTTAATATAGCTGATATCTGTATTGTTATCGGTGTTATCTTACTGGTAATTGCTGTTATAAAGGGGGAAGACTTAAATGGAAATAAAAGTTCAAAAACCAAACGAAAGACTAGATAAATATCTAGCTTCAAATACAGAATATTCTCGTACAACAATTGAAAAAATGCTAGATAATAATTATATTCTAGTTAATAATAAAATAGAAAAAGCTTCATATAAAGTTAAAGAAAATGATCTAATTGAAATAAAAGATGGGTTCCATGAAGAAACAGATATAACTCCAACTAAAATGCCGCTTGATATTATCTACGAAGATCAAGATATCATCGTTATTAATAAACCAAGTGGTTTAGTTGTTCATCCTGGATCTGGTAATTACAATAATACTTTAGTTAATGGTTTAATGTATTATACTAATAATTTAAGTAATATAAATGGCGAAGAACGTCCAGGTATAGTCCATCGTATTGATAAAGACACTTCTGGTTTATTATTAGTCGCTAAAAATAATAAAGCCCATACAATTTTAACTGAATATTTTAAAGATCACCAAAATATAAAAAGAGAATATCTAGCTTTAATATGTGGTCGCTTTCCTCATGACTCAGCAACTATTGATGCGCCAATAGGTCGTGATCCAAAAGACCGTAAAAGATTTACTGTACGTGCTGATAATTCTAAAGAAGCTATAACACATCTTCGTGTCCTTAAAAGATATAAAGATTACACTTTAATTAGTTGTCTTCTAGAAACTGGCCGTACTCATCAAATAAGAGTTCATTTAAATTATATAGGGTATCCTATATATAATGATCCTGTTTATAATTCTAAAAAAGCTACTGAATTTGGTCAATTTCTTCATTCATATAAAATGGATTTCATTCATCCAATAACTAAAGAACATATGCACTTTGAAGCCCCATTACCAGAATATTTCCAAGACTTCTTATCTAAATTAGATGAAGAACAATAAAATAAAAATTATAAATATATAAATAATATAAGGTACGAATAATAAAAGATATTTATCTTTACTTAATTTTATCTCATAAAATAAAAAAAGATTATTTACTAATAAAAATAAAATATTTATAATACTAAAAACAATATCTTTATAATAAAAGAAAAAAGTTAAAAAAGAAAAAGTTAATATATAATTTGTAAATACAAAAAATAATAAATCATTTTTCATTTTCTTCTTATAAATGAGATGACCAAATAAAAAGAAAACTAATCCACTAATAATTAGATAACTAATAATTAAATATTTCATATATTCACCTCATATTAATTAATATGTAGTTTTAAATGAAATATGTTAATTATCATAAACTAAAATTTTAACTGCAAAAAATGAAAAATAATTAAAAATTAAGTTAAATATTTGACAAAAAAATAATTTATTATAAAATTAAAGAGGAGGGAAAATAATTATGAGTACAGTTGTTATGAACAAAAAAGATGAAGTAATAATGAAACTAGTTCATTACTTTGTTACTGAAGAAAATTATAATCCTATTGTCGTTAATGGTGTTAAAGATGAAATCTGGCTTGAGAATCAAGACGGACCATACCGTATCGTAAGAATTAACTCAAATAATATTTTTAATAAAGAACAATTAAATTATGATTATTTTAAAATAGAAAGTATTGTAAAACAAATAAAGAAGAAAACTTTCTCTTTTAATGTAAATACTTTAAATATCTTATTAGATGTTAATGAAGATTTAGAATTAGAACCAACTAAACATATTCAACCAGTAGCTTTATCTGATGACTCTTTAAATATTACTAATAAAGGTATTTTAGAAGCTTTTCCAAATATTAATGAAAAATTACTAAAAGATACTAGTGGAATAGACTTAATAATTAATGTAACTAAAGATATTAATGAAAAGACAGAAAAAGAAAATAAAGTATACGAACGTACCTTTAAACCTAAGAAAATTATCTTTACTTATATATTAATTATGGCTTGTGTTCTTATGTTTGGTATTTGTTGTATTTTTGATGGCATTGATGCTCTAAGAAGTATAACTAATTATACTGCTTTAAAAATGGGCGCAAATTTTGCTCCTCTAATAAGACAGGGAGAAGTTTGGCGTGTTATAACTTATATGTTTTTACATGCATCCTTACTCCATTTAATCGTTAATATGTATTCTCTTTATGCTTTAGGAGCTTCTGTTGAAAACTTTCTTGGTCGTTGGAAATTTATTGTCGTTTACTTTGTAAGTGGTATATGTGGTGGCTTATTATCTGCTGCAACTGGTAGCAATACAATCTCCGTTGGAGCATCAGGTGCTATTTTTGGTTTAGCTGGTGCACTGTTATATTTCGGCTATCATTATCGTACATATTTAGGAGAAGCAATAAAAAAGCAAATCATTCCTATCATTTTAATTAACTTATTAATTGGCTATTTAATCGCTGGAATCGACAATTTTGGTCATATTGGTGGTTTAATTGGTGGAATCTTATGTACAATGGCTCTAGGTATAGACGGTAAATCAAAAACCTTTGAAAAAATAAATGGTATGATATGCCTATTAGCCTTCATAGGAATCTTAATATACGTTATTATGTTCAAATAAAAAAATTTAGAATTTCCTCTAAATTTTTTTTATTTATAAACTACGATATAATCCAATAGCTTTTCCTAATATCATGCAATTATCTAATATAATCGGACTCATAGTATCATTTTCCGGTTGTAGACGAATATGATCTTTTTCCTTATAAAAAGTCTTTAATGTGACCTCATTATCATCAGTCATAGCAACAACTATATCGCCATTACGAGCTACTTTTTGTTTTTGAACAATAACAATATCCCCATCATAAATTCCTTTATTAATCATTGACTCTCCACTAGCTTTTAAAGTAAATATTGTTTCACGAGCTGGAATTAAACTAGCTGGTAAAGTGAACCAATCATCAGGATTTTCAATCGCTTCTATTGGATTCCCACAAGATATTCTCCCAAGTAGGGGAACTTTAACTAACTCTTCATCATCTTTTTTAGCAAATTCATTTTCACCAACTATTTCAATTGTTCTAAACTTAGAATTTGTCTTTCTAATACATCCTGCATCTTCAAGCTTTTTTAAATGCGTATGAACAGTAGCAGGTGAAGAAAGTCCTAAGGCTGAACCAATTTCCCTAGTTGAAGGGGGATAACCATGTTCAACAACATATTTCTTGATATAAGTAAGAACATCTTCTTGTCTTTTTGTAATATTCTTATCCATTAAGCTTACCTCCATAAAAATAATATCATAGCCCCTGTCAAATGTCAAACAAATGTTTTCTTTTTATCTTGACACGAACAAATATACGATATATAATGAAGATGGTAAAAGGATAGGAGTGGTTATAATGAAAAGTGAAACAATAAAGAATGTGGCAGGAGTTATTCTCTTTTATTTGCTAATTATCGTTGGTGTAATTGCTATTAATTATCGCTTAGAATACATAAACGAAACACAAAATATTGTTGCTTTTGGAAATTAATATCAGAACTCTGATATTTTTTTTAGTTTAAAAATGCCAAATAATATTGTATAATCAATGTAGAGGTTGATGACATGAAAAAGAGAATCTTACTAACTTATGCAATGTATGGTAATGGTCATCGTGCTATTGCAGAATATATCGAAAGCTATTTTAAAAGCCAAGATCCCGAATTAGAAATTCTTGCCATTGATTTATTAAAATACTCTACACCAGTTCTTGGACGTTTAAGTCAGAAAGTCACTGACTTTTTTCTACTAAAATTTCCTTTTGGGTGGTCTATTATATATAATCTTTTTGATACTAAAATAAGCTCAGCAATCGCTAATAAAACAAGTATGAACTTGTTTAAAAATAAAAGAATGAAGAAAATTATTACTGATTTTAATCCTGATATGACAATATCAACTCATTTTTTTGGTAGTAGCTTAATTGATTTTTACAATCGTAAAGGAATAACTCATTCTAAGTTAATAACTGTAGTAACTGATTATGAAGCTCATGCTTTATGGTTAAGGGGTTATAAACGAGAACAAGCTATTATAGTTGGAGATAAAGATGAGGTTAAATATTTAGTTAAAAAAGGCGTTGATCGTAGTAAAATCAAACCTATTGGTATACCTATTAATCCTGTAACTAGTAGTGATTTTGATATCTTATCATCTACTCTTAAATATGGCTTCGATGGTTCTAAACCTATCTGTCTATTCTTTGGTGGTGGAGGAAATGGTGGAACCCTATCACTACCATATATTCGTAAAATAATAAAAAGTAATTTAAATATTGACTTTATCTATGTTGCTGGTAAAAATCAAGATGCTAAAGCTAAAGTTGACCGTTGGATTGAAGAATACGGGATAAAAAATATAAAAACTCTTGGCTTTGTAAATAATGTTCCAGAATTATTACAAATCTGTGATTTTGTTGTTTCCAAACCAGGTGGTGCCCAAACAACTGAAAGTCTTTATTTTAAAAAGCCGATTATTATGATTAATTGTAGTGGTGGTCAAGAAATTGCTAACTTTAAATACTTTGAAAAAAATGGCTATGGTAAAAGATTTAGAACATCCTTTATGTTCTATCGTTATATGAAAAAGATTTCTGATAATCCTGCTATTATTGATGAGATGAAAAAGAACATGAATAAGAATAAAAATCATGAAGCAATGGAAAAATTATATAAATTAGCAATTAAAATATTAAATCAATAAAGATACTTAATAAGTATCTTTTTTATGAAAGAAGGGAAAAAATGCAAGATAAATACTATCAATTTACTATTTTAAAAAAATATCCCCAAATTATTCAAGTATATACTAAAAAACCAATTAATGTTAACCTTAACCAAGTTACCAAAAAAAAGCGCGATACCATTTATCAAACTATAGCTAAAGATCAAAATTATCAATTTAAAAAAATTAAGAGTAGTTACCAAACACATTCATCTAATGTTGTTATTATTAACCAAGAAAATCTAGATACTGAAATTATAGATTGTGATGCCTTAATTACTAATTTAAAAGGTGTTGCTCTAACTATGACTACAGCTGATTGTCAAAGTATCTTTCTTTACGATCCTATAAATGAGGTAATAGCTAATATCCATAGTGGCTGGAAAGGAACTTTAAATACTATTGTTCTTAATACCATAAATCTTATGCAAGATAAATTTAATTCTAATCCTCAAGACATTATCGCCTGTATTTCTCCTTCAATAGGTAAATGTTGCTTTGAAGTCGATGAAGATGTATATTTGCTATTTAAAGAGAAATTTCCTTTTATAGATGATTTTACTGAAAATAAAAAAATAAATAATTCTTTAATAAAATATTATATTGATACCAAAGAATTAAACAAATATTTACTAATTAAAGCTGGTTTAAAAGAAGATAATATTGAAATAAGTCCAATTTGTACTAAATGCGAATATAATACATATCACTCTTATCGAGCTTCTAAAAACGAATCTGGACGTAATTTATCATTAATTGCTTTAAAAGAATAAAAATTGATTTTCATCCTTTTAAAAAACTGCTATAATTAATAAAGTAGGAGAGTGTTAATATGAATCCAGAACTAGTTCATTCCCTTAGTAGTTTAAGAGTTTTAAGTGTCGATATGATTTCTTATGCCAAAAGTGGTCATCCTGGTATTTGTCTAGGAGCAGCTCCCATTATTTTTTCTCTTTTTACTAATCATTTACGTTTTAATCCTGCCGACCCAAAATGGCCTAATCGTGATCGCTTTGTTTTAAGCGCTGGTCACGGATCAGCCTTATTATATGCTATGCTTTTTATGGCCGGCTATGATATATCTATCGATGATTTAGTTGATTTTAGAAAAATTGGTTCTAAAACTCCAGGTCACCCTGAATATGGCGTAACTCCTGGAGTAGAAGTATCAACTGGACCTTTAGGCCAGGGATTCGCCAATGCTGTAGGTATGGCTATGGCTCAGAGATATATAAAATCACTAATCGATGAAGAAATACCTAAACAAAAACTTATCGATTACTATGTATACTGCCTATGTTCCGATGGCGATTTAATGGAAGGTGTTGCTATGGAAGCAGCTTCCTTAGCTGGACATCACGCCTTAGCCAATTTAATTGTTCTTTATGATTCAAATGATATAACCCTTGATGGTAAATTAAAAAGTTCCTTTAGTGAAAACATTTTACAAAAATATATTGATATGGGTTGGGAAGTTGACTTCGTTGGTGAAGGCAATGATACTCGTGAAATAGATAAAGCTATTGAACGTGCCAAAGTAAACCGTAAACCAACTTTAATTGAAATAAAAACAACTATTGGTCGTGGTTCTAAACACGAAGGTGAAAATGTTGTTCATGGTAAACCTCTAAGTAAAGAAGACATGCTTAATGTTCGTCAAAAATATAACATCAACACTAATACCATGGAGATAACTGAAAATGCCGTCAATTACGTCCGTAAAACAATAAAAAATCGAATGGGAGATACCTATAAAATATGGCAAAAGTACTTCGAAACCTTAAAAAAGAATTATGCTAACGATCCTTTTATTGACGTTTTAAATTTTATTGAAACTGGTAATGATAATCTAAAATTTAGCAGTTCTAACTTTAAAATTCAAAATAATTATAGTGAAGAATTACGCGAATCAAATTCTAAAATAATGAATATCATAAGTGATCGAACTAAATTCTTTCTTGGTGGTAGTGCTGATTTATCTACATCATGTCATACCGCTTTATATAAAGATGTAGAATTTAATCGCCGTTATCCAACAGGACGTAATATTTCTTTTGGCGTTCGTGAACATGCCATGGCAGCTATTTTAAACGGAATGGCTTTAAGTGGTTTAAGAGTATTTGGTTCAACTTTCTTAGTTTTTGCCGACTATCTAAAACCAGCTTTACGCTTAACAGCAATGATGAATTTACCTATAACTTATATTTTTACTCATGACTCTGTAACTATTGGGCAAGATGGTCCCACTCATGAACCAATTGAACAACTAGCTATGTTACGTACAACTCCCAATTTAATAGTATTTCGTCCTGCTGATATTAATGAAGTAATTGGATGTTGGGATTATATTGTTAATAATAAAAAACCAGTAGCTATCGTTCTTTCAAAAGAAGAAGCCCATATCCTTGCTGGAACTAGTGGCGAACAAACCCAAAAAGGAGCATACATTGTTAAAAGAGAAACTAATCGCTTAGATGCTGTATTAATAAGTACAGGTATCGACTTTACTACAACTTATCTAATTAGTGAAGAATTACGTGCTAAAGGTATAGATACTCGCTTAGTATCTATGCCATCAGTCGAACTATTTTTAGCTCAACCACCAGCATACCAAGAAGAAGTTATTCCATCCAATGCTAAAGTATTTACTATTGAAGCTTCATCTACTTTACCATGGTATCGTTTTGCTTCTAAAAATTGTGCCATAGGGATTGACACCTTTGGTTATAGTGGACTAAAAGAAGATGTTTTAGAAAAAGTCAAATTCGATTACGAAACTATCTTAAATAAAATCATAAATAATCTAAAACAACAATAATTCGACAAAATAAATCACCAATAATAAATTATACTTATTTTGGTGATTTTAAAATGCGTACATTTTATCTATTTAAAATAAAAAAAATATACTTCGAATTAACTAAAAATAATCCCTATAACTTATATAAAGCAATTGAAAATATTTATCATTTAAAAACTGAAGAATTAACTTATACGTCCTTATTCTTTAATCAAATAAGAGAAACCTTCAATAAAAGTCTTCTTGATAATAATATCTATGAATACTATAAAAATAAATACACATATACTAAAGTAAAAGATACTCATATTATAAATGATTATTATACTGAAGAAAAATCAAAACTAATCATTAATTCTAATTTTCTATATATTAAAAGTACTAAGAATTTACCTACATTCCTAAAAACAATTAATAAAAAAGAAAATATTTTCGTTTGTGATTTTAATAATAAAGACTATTTTTGGTTAACAGAATTATTATAAATACTTGTTTAAAAGACAAATATTTAGTAAAATAAACATACAAAGGAGAGTGCTATTATGTGGTGGGCAGATTTATTATATGTTCTACTTGGTCTACTAATAGGTCTTGTTATTGGTTTCTTTGTTACTAAAAAAATATTTACAAAGCAATTAGAGGACAATCCTCCTATTAATGAAAAAATGATTGAAGCAATGATGAGTAGCATGGGTCGTAAACCAAGTCAAAAACAAGTTCGTCAAGTAATGAACCAAATGAATAAATATCGTTAATAACTTAAATATTTTTAAGTTATTTTTTATTGGCTTAATCCGTATTTTGTGATATTCTTATAATATAATGAATAATAAGAGGTGCAGGATGAATATACTAAATATAATTGATAAAATATATGAAAGTAAGTACTTTACTACTTGCTTAACAATTGCTTTTGTAGGTCTTATTGTTTTATTTATTATTGTTCTTATTATTGGTCGTAAAGATGCTAAAAAAAGAAGTATGACTTATGAAGAACAAGAAGAAGATGTAAAAGATATTACTTTTAATATGCCAGAAAAACAAGATAACATTAAAGAAGATGTTACTTTTGAAATGCCAGTTCTAACTAAAAACTTAGAAAATTTCAAAAAAAATTTAGAAGAAGAAATTCAAAATGAAGAAATAGCAGAAGTAAGAAAAACATCAGGAATAATAAAACATAAAGAACCAAAAGCTACTAAAATTCTTGATATAAATGCAATAGAAGATACCTCAATTATTCCAAATGTAAAAAAAGAAGAAAATGTTGAAGTTTTAACTTTAAATCAAGAAGAAAAAAAATAAAAATAATAAAAAAAGCCCTAAAATAAAGGGAAAATTGACAAACTACAACGTCAAATCCCTTTTTTTTTAAGCTTCAATTTGTTATACTAGGAATGGTGAAAAAAATGGCAACAACAAAATATGATGAAAATTCAATTAAAATTTTAGAAGGACTAGAAGCTGTAAGAAAAAGACCAGGTATGTACATAGGTTCAACTGATCGTCGAGGCCTTCATCATTTAGTATGGGAAATTGTTGATAATGCTATTGATGAAAGTATTAATGGATATGGAGATTATATTAAAATTACTTTGAATAAAGACCAATCCATCTCCGTTGAAGATCATGGTCGTGGTGTTCCAACAGGTAAACACGAAAGTGGGATGTCTACTCCTGAAGTAATATATACTATCTTACATGCTGGAGGTAAATTTGAAGAATCAGGATACAAAGTATCAGGAGGTCTACATGGAGTAGGTGCTTCGGTTGTTAATGCATTAAGTTCTAAAATGGAAGTTACTATTTATCGTGATGGTGAAATCCATAATATTAAATTTGAAAATGGCGGACATGTTGCTCAAAAACTAAAAAAAATAGGTACAACAAATCGTACTGGTACAACCGTAACTTTTACTCCTGATCCGACAATTTTCAAATCTACTAATTTTTCGTTTACAACTATTACCGAACGTATGCAAGAAAGTGCCTTCCTTCTAAGCGGTTTAACTATTGAAGTAGTTGATGAAGAAGATAATCGTAATGTTAAATATCACTATGAAAATGGCTTAATAAGTTTTGTTGATTATATAAATGAAGGAAAAAATGTTCTTCATAAAGTAATAAACTTTAATGGTATAAAACAAGGAATCGAAGTTGATATTGCTCTTCAATACCAAGAAGGATATAACGAAAATATTCTTTCCTTTGTTAACAATGTTAAAACAAGTGATGGTGGCTCTCATGAAACAGGTTTTAAATCAGGAATAACCAAAGCATTTAATGATTATGTTAAAGAAAACAATATTATTAAAGGTAAAGATAGTTCGTTTGAAGGTTCAGATGTTCGTGAAGGTTTAAGCGCTGTAATTAATTTAAAGATACCTGAAAATCTCCTACAATTTGAAGGTCAAACAAAAGGAAAACTAGGAACACCAGAAGCTCGTACAGTAACTGAACAAATAACTTATGAAAACATGAAATTCTTTCTTGAAGAAAATCGTGAAATAGCCTTAACAATTGTTGAAAAAGCCTCACGTAGTAAAGTTGCCCGTGAAGCAGCACGAAAAGCTCGCGAAGCAGCACGTAGTGGCAAAGGAAAAGAAAAAAAAGATAAAATTCTAAGTGGTAAATTAGCTAAAGCAACTGGAAAAGATTCATCTAAAGCTGAATTATTCCTAGTCGAAGGAGATTCAGCTGGCGGTTCAGCTAAAACCGGTCGTAATCGTGAAACCCAAGCTATATTACCTTTACGTGGTAAAGTATTAAATTGTGAAAAAGCTTCTAATAACGATATTCAAAGTAATGAAGAATTAAATACATTAACATATGCAATTGGGGCAGGAATAGGCAATGAATTTGATCCTGCTGAATCCAATTACGGTAAGGTAATCATCATGACCGATGCCGATGATGATGGAGCCCATATTCAAATTCTCCTTTTAACTTTCTTCTATCGTTTTATGCGTCCATTAATTGAAGCGGGGATGCTATATATTGCTAATCCTCCATTATATGCCTTAGATTTTGGTAAATACAAAGAATACGTTGCAACTGATGAAGAACTAGAAGAACGTAAAAAAGAAATTAAACAGTCATATAAAGTTCAACGTTTCAAAGGTCTAGGTGAAATGGATGCTGATGAATTATATGAAACAACAATGAATCCCGAAACAAGAAGCTTAATAAAAGTAAGTATTACAGATGCAGCTTTAGCAGAAAAAAGAGTATCAGTACTAATGGGAGATAAAGTAGAACCACGTAAAGAATGGATTGAAGAAAATGTTGATTTTACTTTAGAAGATAATTTTAGGAGGTAATTAAAATGGCAAAGAAAAAAGAAGAAAAAAACATCATTGAAAAAATATATGATTACACTCTTGAAGATATCATGGGCGACCGTTTCGGGAGATATTCTAAAAGTATAATTCAAGATCGTGCATTACCTGATGTTAGAGACGGCCTAAAACCTGTTCAACGTCGTATTTTATATACAATGTGGGAAGACAAAAATACTTTTGATCGTCCATATCGCAAATGTGCCAAAGCAGTTGGAGATGTAATGGGTAAATACCATCCTCATGGAGATACTTCTATTTATGGAGCAATGATTTACTTATCTCAACCTTGGAAAGTTCGTGAGACATTTATAGATATCCATGGTAATAATGGTTCAATAGATGGCGATGGTCCAGCTGCATATCGTTATACAGAATGTCGTTTAACCAAACTTGCCCAAGTTATGTTAAAAGACATAAATCGTAATGCCGTTGAAATGACTTTAAATTATTCAGATGAAGAATTAGAGCCAACCGTTTTACCAGCTCATTTTCCTAATTTGTTAGTAAATGGCTCAACAGGTATTTCAGCAGGGTATGCAACTAACATCCCTCCACATAATTTAGCTGAAATAATTGATGCAACTATTCATCGTATCGACAATCCAAATTGTCGCCTTGAGACAATTTTAAATATTGTTAAAGGTCCAGACTTTCCAACTGGTGGAGTAGTTGAAGGTAAAGAAGGACTTCTTCAAGCTTATGAAACTGGCCGTGGTAAAGTAGTTGTTAAAGCTAAAACAGAAATCGTACACGAAAAAGGTAAACACCAAATTATAATTCATGAAATACCTTTTGATGTCCTAAAAGAACCTTTACGAAAAAAAATAGAAGATATTAAGATCGATAAAAAAGTAGATGGCATAACTGACGTTTTAGATATATCTGATAAAGAGCATATGGCTAAATTAGTTATTGAATTAAAAAAGGATGCTAATGCTGAACTTATTTTAAACTATTTATTAAAAAATACTGATTTACAAGTTAATTACAACTTTAATATGGTTGCTATTGTTAATCGTCGTCCAAAACAACTAGGTATATTAGAAATTATTGATGCTTTCATCGCACATCAAAAAGAAGTAATTTTAAGAAGAACCGAGTTCGATTTAAATAAAGCTAAAGAAAGATTACACATTGTCGAAGGTCTATTAAAAGCTGTTGATATTTTAGACGAAATAATAAAGACCATTCGTGCTTCTAAAAATAAAGCCGATTCAATAGCTAATTTAATTAAGCAATTTGCATTTACTGAAGCCCAAGCTACAGCTATCGTAACAATGCAATTATATCGTTTATCAAACACAGATATAAATCTTCTTCTAGAAGAACAAGGAAATCTTAATAAAATGATAAACTTCTTAAATTCTATCTTAAATGACGAGACTGTTCTAAAAAAACAAATGAAAAATAGTTTAAGTGAGATAAAAAAAGAATTCTCTTCACCTCGTCGTACTGAAATAAGAGATGAAGTATCAGAAATAAAATTAGATCCACGCGATATGATTACAAAAGAAAATGTTATTGTTGTCGTTACAAATGAAGGCTACGTAAAAAGAATTCCTCTAAAATCATATGTTAATGGAAGTAGTGAACCAACTACTTTAAAACCTGGTGATTTCATAAGAGGCTTATATAGTACAACAACTCTTGATACTTTGTTAATGTTTACAAACCAAGGACATTACTTATATGTTCCTGTTCATGAAATAATTGAATCAAAATGGAAAGAATTAGGTAAACATATCAGCAACGTTATTCAAATAAGTTCTGATGAACAAATCATCTCCGCTATGATTCTTGATAATAAAGATACTAATATTATAATGGTAACTAAAAATGGTACTACTAAACGTACTAATCTAGCAGATTTAATTGTAAGTCGTTATTCAAAAGCTATAAACGCTATTAAATTAAAAGATAACGATGAAGTAGTATCCGTAATAAAAGACAATGGTCGCGCTATCTTTATTACAAAATCTGGATATTATTTAAATATCGCGTCTAATGAAATCCCAATTGTTGGAGCTAAAGCTTCTGGTGTAATTGGTATAAAATTAAAAGATGATGAAGTAGTAACATGTATTTCACCATCTCCATATGATGAATACCTAACAATATTTACTAACAAAAATACTTCTAAACGTATAAAGATATCTGATTTAGAAGAAATGACTCGTGCGAAAAAAGGCTCAACATTGATTAAAAAAGTTAAATCAACAAACTATACAATTACTAATGCTTTATCTTTAAATAATCATGATACAATTAGTTTAAAAATAGATGGTGAATTTAAAGAGATAAAACCAACAGAATTACCAATTATGGATCTAGCTTCAACTGGTAGCACTATTACTAAAAATAATATTGAAGCATCATTCAAAGTAGCTCCATTGGTTGAAAGAAAAATTGAGTTAAATGAGCAAACCCCAAAAGAAGAAAACAAAAAAGAGCCAAAAGAAAATGAAGAATTAACTATTGACGATTTCATTGATGATTTTAAATTATAGTAAAAAAATCACTTATTAAACATAAAATTTAATAGGTGATTTTTTATGAGTAAAGAATCTTTTAAAAACTTCGTTAGTCAAAATCCTTCCTTAGCTACTTATGTTGAAAACGATACTATGACATGGCAAAAATTCTATGAGTTATATGATATGTATGGTGAATCTGATGAAATATGGCAAAAATATTTAAAACCTTCCCCCAAAATAACCACATTTCTTGATAAAGTAGACCCAGATAATTTAAAACAACATCTTGACACAGCCAAAAAAGCCTTAGATATTTTTAGTGAATTAGCAACCAAAACTACTGATAACATAAATAATAATGTTAAACCCAATATTGAAAGACCTTTATCTAAGTTTTTTGGTGATTAATGGATAAAGGAATTCTCTATAATTTAGAAAAAGATAAATTATTAATTTATCTTAAACAAAATAGTTATTTTATTAAAGATTTACTACGTAATCCAAATAATTATGAAAATTTTAAAAAAACAATAAAAGAAAAATATAATCTTCGTCTTCAAGATAAAATATCAAATATTATAAATGATATCGAATTAGTAAGTAGTATTATAAATACAATTCAATAAGAATATTGTAATTTATTATTATTTATATTAAAATAATAATATAGAAAGATGATGTAAATGAATAAAAAAGATAAATTAACTTTTTCTAAAATAGAAATATTATTTATGATAGTTATGGTAGCTTTGGTAATTCTTGTCGGCATAACAATATTTACTTTAACAACGCAAAAAAGAAATGTAAAAAATTTCCAAGATGGTAGTGAATACTTGATATCATTTGCTAAAAATGCTTATTCCGCAATAAAAATGACAGGTAATACCGACTACATTGTAACAGGTAGTGATGGTTCTACTAAAGGAATGTGTATTACAATAAAAGGCTTAAAAGATAATAATTTTCTTCAAAAAGAGTATGATGGTTGGGAAGGCTATATCGTCATTGAAGAATCTGCTAATAAAAAATATAATTATAGTATTTGGGCAACTAATCAAAAATATGTTTTAAATGGTTATGATTCAAGTAAAATAAAAGAATTAACTACTGATAATGGTATAACAAAATATAATAATGATGAATTTTCTAGTAAAGTAAAAACCTCTTTTACTGGAACAAGTGGTGAAAAAGGTGGGACAGGTAGTACCGATGGAAGTACATTATTACGTTATGAAGCACCATGTATAAATGAAAAGATAGAATAATCTTTTCTTTTTTGTTATACTATTTTTGGTGATATATATGTTAATTATTGGCAGCCATGTTTCATTTGGCAAAGAACAACTTCTAGGATCAACAAAAGAAGCTATTAGTTATGGTTCAACAGCTTTTATGTTCTATACAGGAGCTCCAACTAATACAATACGTAAAGAAATTGATAAAAAATTAACAACAGAAGCAATAAAGTTAATGCAAGAAAATAATATTGAATTAAAAAATGTTATTTGTCATGCACCATATATTGTAAATCTTGGTAATCGTGAAAATGAAGAAAAATATCAATTCAGTATTGATTTCATTCGCAATGAACTAAAAAGATGTGACGAAATGGGAATTTCAAGTATGGTTCTTCACCCAGGGAATGCTGTAGGTAAAATTACTAAAGAAGAAGGCCTTACTAATATTGTTAATGCCTTAAATCAAATTTTAGATGGTACAACCAAATGCAAAATTCTAATCGAAACAATGGCCGGAAAAGGTAGTGAATGTGGTAGCACTATAGAAGAGATAGCTTATATTGTAAATAATACCAATAAACAAGATCAAATAGGAGTTTGTATTGATACTTGTCATATTAATGATGCCGGCTATGATGTAAATAACTTTAATGAATATTTAGATAAATTCTCTACATTAATAGGATTAAATAAAATAGGATGTCTTCATATCAATGATTCTAAGAATCCTAAAGATTCCCATAAAGATCGTCATGCTAATATCGGTAAAGGAACAATTGGTTTTAATCCCTTAATTGATATTATCTACAATGAAAAATTATCCTCAATTCCTAAAATATTAGAAACTCCATATATTGGAGATACAGATGAAGATAAAAATCGTTTATATCCTCCGTACAAATTTGAAATAGCTATGATAAGAAATAAAGAATACAATCCTAATTATTTTGCTGATATAAGAGATTATTATCAAAAAAACAAATAATAATCCTTTAAAAAGGAAGTGATATAATGGATAATCTATTTAGTATAGAAGAAAATATTTATCGTCCATTAGCTGAAAAAATGCGCCCTCAGACTCTAGATGATTTCGTTGGGCAAGAAGAATTACTAGGCAAAGACTCGCCATTACGTCAAATGATCGAACATGACAATATTAGTTCAATGATCTTTTGGGGACCTCCTGGAGTTGGCAAAACAACTTTAGCTTACATTATAGCTCGTCAAACTAATTCTGTCTTTAAACGCTTAAGTGCTGTAACTTCAGGCGTCAAAGATATTAAAGATATTATAAATGAGGCAGAATTTAATAAAGTTAACGGTAAGAAAACAATTCTTTTTGTTGATGAAATTCATCGCTTTAATAAAGCTCAACAAGATGCTTTTTTACCATATGTTGAAAATGGCGATATAATCTTAATAGGTGCTACAACCGAAAATCCTTCATTTGAAGTAAATAGTGCTTTATTATCACGTAGTAAAGTATATGTTCTAAAAAGTTTAACTACTGAAAATATAATAAAAATTCTAAAAAGAGCAATTTTATCAATTACAAAAGAACAAAAAATTACAATTAATATCGATGAAGAAAGTTTAAATATCATCGCTAATCTAAGTAGTGGTGATGCTAGAACATCACTAAATACTTTAGAAAATATTTTAAATATTACACCTTTAAAAAAGAAAACCAAAAATATAAACTCTTCCCAAGTAAAAAAAGTCTTGCAAAACAAAACATTTCTATATGATAAAAAAGGTGAAGAGCATTATAACTTAATATCTGCGTTACATAAATCTATGCGTAATAGTGACCCTGACGCAGCAATTTATTATCTAGCTCGAATGTTAGAAGCAGGTGAAGACCCTCTTTATATAGCTAGACGCCTTATTCGTTTCGCTTCTGAAGATATAGGTCTAGCTAATCCAAGTGCACTTCCTCAAGCAATTGCAGCCTATGATGCATCTCATTATAATGGAATGCCCGAATGTAATGTTAATCTAACTCAAGCAGTAGTTTACTTAGCAGTATCTCCTAAGTCCAACTCTTTATATATGGCTTATGAATCAGCTAAAAAAGATGCCATCGCCACTGCTGATGAAAAAGTTCCACTAAACTTACGTAATGCAGTCACAAAACTAGATAAAGATTTAGGATATGGAGAAAACTATGAATATAGTCAAAATTATGATTTAAAGATGACAGACATGGAATGCTTACCGGCTAAATTAAAAGATCATAAATATTATCATCCATCTCGTTTTGGCAAAGAAAAAGGCATAGAAGAAGAACTAAAAAAAATAGAAAATATAAAAAACTCTCTTCGTAATTCAAAAAAATTCTAGACCATCTAGAATTTTTATTTTAAAATTCTTTTTACTCTAGGGTGCTCTATTATAAAATATTTTTTATAATCAAGCCAGAAAGGAGGTCTACTATGAAGTCTAAAAAATCATTTAATAAGAAAAATATAGTTTATATTATTGTTGGATTATTTTTACTTATCATTACAATCGGTTCAACTACTTATATCTGCTATAATCTATGGGGTAAAAATGAAGAAATAGTACCAAATAATAGTATTAAAAAATGTCCATTTACTTTAGAAGAACTATATGCCATAACAGATAATCCAGAATTGTTTAGAAAAAATAATCAATCATCATATACCGAATATAACTATGTAATAACTCATTTCTATGATTATTTTTCTAAAGGAACACCAGTTAAAGTAACAACTAAAGTAAAAACAAAAGAAGGAGATCCAAACTATATTGAAGAAGTATTAGAAACTCGTTATATGGAATATGATGAATATATGCAACAAATGGAAGTGTTATATGATCATGAAAAAAACTTAAGAGAATGGTATGAAAAAGATCCACCAGAAGATTATGAACCAGACAAACCAATTGGTACTGATTTTAGAACATTTGCCATATGGTTAATATATGATTAATAAACTATT
>CALVJQ010000002.1 GCA_944332265.1 uncultured Bacilli bacterium | reverse complement strand
AATTTAATTTTAGGTGATGTTCTAGGAGCATTAATTATTGCTATCCTTGCTTTTATTAGTACAACAATTCGTTTAATACAAGATTATTCGGCATATAAATTTGACCAAAAACTAAAAGGTCGAATATATACAGTTGCTAACGTATTAAGAAACAATCAAACCAAAGAAATAAAAACTAAAAACATTGTTATAGGTGACATTGTTGAATTAAATGCCGGAGCTATGATACCAGCTGACATTCTACTATTAGAAACTAACGATCTCTTCGTTAACCAATCGGTATTTACAGGAGAAAGTGTACCAGTTGAAAAGAAAAGTGAATACGTTTCAGCCGATAGTGTATTAAATATGCAAAACATATGTTTAATGAATTCTACAGTTGTAAGTGGTAGTGCTAAAGCAGTAGTTATTCAAACTGGGAAAAATACCTATATTGGTCAAATGTCTCAAAATATGGATGAAAAACCACCACTATCTAACTTTCAAATTGGTATGCAATCAGTTAGCAAAACTTTAATAACATATATGATTATTATTACAATAGCAGTCTTTATATTAAATTCTCTCCTTCATCATAATTTTATGGACGCATTATTTTTTGCAATATCAGTTGCTGTTGGAATAACTCCTGGTATGCTTCCTATGATTGTAAATGTCAACTTATCTAAAGGATCTAAATCACTTGCTAAAAAGAGAACATTAGTAAAACATATGGAAGCAATTGAAAATCTTGGAGCAATCGATATATTATGCACAGATAAAACAGGAACACTAACTCAAAACCAAATAACATTACAATACTATCGAAATATTACTGGTAATGAAGATGAAACAATTCTAAAATATGCTTACTTAAATAGTTATTATAGTACAGGTATTAAAAATATTATAGATCGAGCAATATTAAGTTATGCTATAAAACATGATATTCCAAATAAAGTAAAAAACTATAAAAAAATTGATGAAATACCATTTGATTATCAAAGACGTATGGCTAGTGTTGTTGTTAAAAATAGTGAAAATATAAGAATTCTAACAAAAGGTGCAGTTACAGAGATTTTAAATAAATGCACACAAGTTAAATATCAAAATAAAATATCAGAATTAACTGAAGAAATAAAAGGGAAAGTAAAAAATGATGTTGAAAAACTAATTAATAAAGGAATGCAAGTAATTGCACTGGCTGAAAAAAAAGAATACACTGGACAAAATACCTTTAATCCCCAAGATGAACAAGATTTGGTTTTATTAGGATATATTGCTTTCTTAGATCCACCAAAAAAAGAAGTTAAAACAATTCTAAAAAAATTAAAAGAAGTAGGTGTAACAACTAAAATATTAACAGGAGATAATCCAGCTGCTACTAAAACTATTTGCTTAGAAGGTGGAATAAAGACGGATGAAATACTAGTTGGCGAAGACATTGAAAGACTTAATGATGAAGAACTTTCTAAAAAAGTAGAAGAAGTTGATGTATTTGCAAGGTTGACTCCAATTCAAAAAGAAAGAATAGTTCTTACTTTAAAGGAAAATGGTCATGTAGTAGGTTATATGGGTGATGGAGTAAACGATGCTCCATCCTTATCTGATGCCGACGTAGGTATTAGTGTTAATTCGGCAACTGACATAGCCAAAGAAGCTAGCGATATTTTGCTATTAGAAAAAAGTTTGAATGTTGTATACGACGGAGTTATCGAAGGCCGAAAAGTGTATGGAAATATTATGAAATACATGAAAATGGCTTTATCTGCATCATTTGGAGACGTCTTTAGTGTTTTCTTAGCTAGTATTTGTTTACCTTTTTTACCGATGGTTCCGATTCAATTTTTACTTCAAGATTTACTTTATGATTTATCTCAAATAGCAATTCCTTTTGATGATGTAGATCAAGAATTCTTATCTATTCCTCATAAATGGGATACAGGTGACTTAAGAACATTTATGAATACTATGGGAATTACAGCTTCTGTAATAGATTTAATTGCCTTCATAATATTCTGGTTTGCTTTAGGCTTCAATTCAGTCGAAAATCAAATTTTATTTCAAACAGCATGGTTTATTGAAGGTGTAATATCTCAAACAATAATTGTTCACTTTATTAGAACAGAAAAAACTCCGTTTATCGAATCAACAGCTAACAAATGGCTAATTTTATCAACATCGTTGTGTATTATTACTTCTATGATTTTACCATTAATTCTAAAAAATATTGCTGATTTCCACTTCACGACTTTACCATTTATATTCTATATTTATGTTATTGTTTTAATGATTATCTATGCAGTATTAACTGAATTAGTTAAACATTTTTATATTAAAAAACACCATCGTTGGTTATAAATAAATACTTTATATAAAAAAACTAGTACATATAAAATCAGTACTAGTTTTTTTCGTAAGCGATATTTTCTCTTTTTTTAGTATATGATATAATAAAAAAGGTGATATAAATGGAATTACGAGAAATAAATCAAGAAATTTCAGAATTAAAAGAAAGACTAACAAATATTGGGAGGTCACTTTGACATTGAAACTAAAACCAACCAAATAAAAGAAATAGAGCAAGAAATGAACAAACCCCATTTTTGGGATGATATATCAAATGCTAATAAAGTTAATCAAAAGCTCTCAAATCTCAAAAAAGAAACTGTAGAATATAAAAGAATTGAACAAGAATTAGCAAGTAGTAATGACATTTTAGAACTTCTAGAACTTGAAGCATCCCTTGAAATACAACAAGAACTAGAAAATAACTTATTGAAGTTAAGTGATTTAATAGATGATTTAGAAATAAACACTTTATTAAATGGCGAATATGATAATAGTGATTGTTACTTAGAAATTCATCCAGGAGCAGGTGGAACTGAAAGTTGTGATTGGGCAAGTATGCTTTTACGTATGTATGAAAGATTTTGTGATAAAAATGACTTCAAATACGAAGTAATTGAAGAACAAGCTGGTGAAGAAGCTGGCATTAAGTCTGTAACACTTCATATAATGGGAGAGTATGCTTACGGATATTTAAAATGTGAAAAAGGTGTTCATCGTTTGGTAAGAATATCACCATTTGATTCAAATAAACGTCGTCATACCTCATTTGCATCTGTATCAGTTGTCCCAGAAATTGACCAAAGTATCAATATAGAAATTAGGGAAGAAGATATCCGAATTGATACATACTGTGCAAGTGGTCATGGAGGACAAGGAGTAAATACAACTCCATCGGCAGTAAGAATAACTCATTTTCCAAGTAAAATAGTCGTAACTTGTCAAAATGAAAGAAGTCAACTTCAAAATAAAGAACAAGCAATGAAAGTTTTAAAAAGTAAATTATTCAATTTAGAACAAGAAAAGAAACAAAAAGAAATAGAAGCTATAAAAGGAATAAATACAGGGATAGACTTTGGTAGTCAAATTAGAAGTTACGTCTTAGAGCCTTATACACTAGTAAAAGACAATCGTAGTTCATTTGAAATGACAGATGCTTACAAAGTATTAGATGGTGAAGTAATGCCATTTATAAAGTCAATGTTAAAAATAAATAAGTATTGATTATTAAAATAATATAATATAAAATACACACAGAGAGGGATTCTATGAAAGAAACGATTGCTTACTTAAATAGTTTATTAAAAAATGACGATACTATTATTATAGGGCTATCTGGTGGGGCTGACTCAATGTGTTTATTAGATATAACAATGTCTCTATCTAAAAAATTAAATATCATATGTGCACACATTAATCATAATATTAGAGAAGAAAGTTACCAGGAAATGGAATTTTTAAAAGAATATTGTCAAAAAAAAGGTATCAAACTTGAGACAACTATTTTCCCTAAAAAAAGTGAAACGTCTAATTTTAATGAATTAGAATTACGAGAAATGAGATACCAATATTTCGAACAACTAATAAAAAAATATAAAGCAAAATATTTATTTACAGCTCATCACGGGGATGATCTTATCGAAACGATATTAATGCGTATTTCACGTGGTTCAAACTTAAAAGGATATTCTGGTTTTCAAATATTAACAGAAAAAAAAGGTTACCAAATTATTAAACCATTAATTTATACAACCAAAGATATCATAAACGAATATAATAAAGAAAATAACATACCATTTGTAATTGATCAAACAAATGAAGAAGACAATTATACAAGAAACAGATATCGTCATCACATTTTACCTTTTTTAAAAAAAGAGAATCCTAATATTCATTTAAAGTACTTAAAATTTAGTCAAGAGCTAACTAAATATTATGAATATGTTGATAAGATTGTAAAACAAGAATTAAACCAAAGATATAATAACAAAAAGTTAGATATTACTAATTTTTCTCAATTAGATAACTTAATTCAAACTAAAATTATTGAAAATGTACTTGATGATAACTACGAAAAAAATCTTTACTTAGTTAATAACAGACATATCGATTTGATTATTGATATTATTAATAATGTAAAACCTAATATTGAAATTAATTTACCAGATAATTTATTAATAATTAAATCATATAATATATTAAAAATAAAAAGGAATTATCATAGCCCAGAAAAGTATTGCCAAAAGTTAAGTGAAGAGACTCTTTTACCTAATGGTAAAAAAATTACAATGGTTTCAAATACTGATAAAAATACAAACGATTATATAAAACTAAATAGTCAAGATATTTCACTTCCTTTATATGTTAGAACTCGTATTAAAGGAGATAAGATGAAAATAAAGAATATGAAAGAATCAAAAAAACTTAAAGATATTTATATAAATAGTAAATTATCGAAAGAAGAAAGAGAACTTCAACCAGTCGTTGTTGACAGTCGAGGCCAAATTATTTGGTTACCGGGACTAAAAAAGTCAAATTTAGATAAGGCAAACAACGAAAAATATGATATAATACTATGGTATAATTAAATTTATGGAAAAAAATAATAGAAGGAGATATATATGAAGAAAAAGAATAACAATTATATGGCTATGACACCATTTGTCCTAGTTGCTATAGCTATATTAGCATTATATTTTGCTATAAATGGTAATAGTTATGAAGTACATGATTTAACCACTGGTGAATTAATTCAAGAAATGGCTAAAGAAAATGTCACAGAAATAACTATAACACCAAAAAGTAGTGAGAGTATTTATTATGTAGAAGGAAAACTAGAAGGATATGATGAAAAAGAATCCTTTACTAGTAAAGTAATCAGTGAAGAAATAAATACTATAACTGATTATGCTAAAGCTCAAGATATAAAGGAATATAAAACAAATAAAGATCCTGGATCTAGTAATTTTCTATATGTTGTAGTAAATATTTTACCAATTATTGTTCTAGCAGTTTTAGCATACCTATTGTTTATTAAATTAGCTGCTGGTAATAATAAATCAATGGATTTCGGACGTAGTCGTGCTAAATTAAGCGAAGACGGAGGACAAACAAGATTTAGCGATGTTGCTGGTTTAAAAGAAGAAAAAGAAGAAGTACAAGAACTAATTGATTTCTTAAAAAATCCTAAAAAATTCCAAAGACTAGGAGCTAGAATTCCAAAAGGAGTTTTATTAGTTGGTCCTCCAGGAACAGGAAAAACATTACTGGCTAAAGCTGTAGCTGGTGAAGCTAACGTACCATTTTATTATATAAGTGGTTCAGATTTTGTTGAATTGTTCGTTGGTGTTGGTGCATCACGTGTTAGAGACATGTTTAAACAAGCAAAACAAAGCGCTCCGTGTTTAATTTTTATCGATGAAATAGATGCCGTTGGTCGACAAAGAGGAACAGGTTTAGGTGGTGGTCACGATGAACGTGAACAAACACTTAACCAATTATTAACAGAAATGGATGGCTTTGGTGCAAATGAAGGAATAATAATAATAGCTGCAACTAATAGACCAGATGTATTAGACCCTGCCTTATTAAGACCTGGTCGTTTCGATAGACAAGTAACAGTAAATTTACCTGATTCTAAAGAAAGAGAAGAAATTTTAGAAGTTCATGCTCGTAATAAAGTATTCTCATCTGATGTTAATTTAGAAAATGTTAGTCAACGTACACCTGGATTCAGTGGAGCTGATCTAGAAAATTTATTAAATGAAGCTGCTTTATTAGCTGTAAGAAGAGATAAAGATGCTATTACTATGGATGAAATTGATGAAGCAACAGATCGTGTATTATTAGGACCTGCAAAAACATCAAGACGTATAACAGATAAAGAAAAGAAACTAGTAGCAATTCATGAAGCAGGACATGCAGTAATAGGTATTAAATTACAAGACGCTCAAGAAGTTCATAAGATAACAATAATTCCTCGTGGTATGGCTGGTGGATATACAATGATGCTTCCAAAAGAAGAAAAAATTGGTATCATGACAAAAGATGAACTAGTAGCTCAAATTACCGGATTACTTGGAGGTCGTGCGAGTGAAGAGACTTTTATGGGAGAAATAACTACTGGTGCTTCTGATGATTTAAAACGTGCAACTAAAATAGCTCGTTCTATGGTAACTGAATATGGTATGAGTGATCTTGGACCAATTCAATTAGAACAAAAACAAGAAGGAGTATTCCTAGGTAGAGATTATGCTAAATCACGTGATTTCTCAGATCAAGTTGCTTTAGAAATAGATAAAGAAGTACGTAAAATTCTTGAAGAATGTTATAAAGAAGCTAAAAAATTACTATCAAAACACGAAACACTTGTTTTACTAATAGCAGATGCCTTAATGGAAAATGAAACATTAACAAAAGAACAAATTGATTCACTTGTTAAAACAGGTAAAATAAACCCTGAAAGTTCAAATGATGAAAAAGAATCAACAAAAGAAGAAATAACTACTGAAAATAAAGAAAAAAACAAAGAAAATAAAAATAAGGAAAACGAATAAATTAAGTTTTCCTTTTTTATTTAATAAAACTTATGACTTTTCATATTATATATGATAAAATTATTTAGAGAAATAATACATGAAAAGGTGGTACATATATGGCAAAAGTTATTTCACTTGTTAATCAAAAAGGAGGAGTTGGAAAAACAACTACTAGTATAAATTTAGCCGCTGCATTAGGTAAAGAAGGCAAAAAAACTTTATTAATAGATTTAGATCCTCAAGGAAATGCTTCAACAGGATTAGGATTTAATAACGGGGATTTTAAGAATGATATATATGATGTTATGATTGGTAATTGCCCAATTAAAGAAGGAATTATTAAAACAAAATTTAAAAATTTATCTTTAATACCATCAACTATTAACTTAGCTGGAATAGATGTTGAATTTGTAAAAAATATGTTAGAAAATTCTGAGTTTCATCAAAACGAACAATTACGAAATGCAATTGCAGAAATTCAAGATAAATATGATTATATTATAATCGATTGTCAACCATCTCTTGGAATAACAACAATGAATGCTCTAGTAGCTAGTAATTCAGTTATTATTCCAGTTCAATGTGAGTTTTTTGCTCTAGAAGGAATAACTCAATTATTAAACTCAATTATAATGGTTCAATCAAATATGAACCCTGAATTAAGAATTGAAGGAGTTTTACTTACAATGTTAGATGGTCGAACTAATATTGGTCTTGAAGTAATTGAAGAAGTAAGAAAATATTTTAAAAACAAAGTATTTAATACAATTATCCCAAGATTAGTAAGACTAGTTGAAGCACCTAGTCATGGAAAACCTATTAGTGATTATGATCCAATGAGTAGAGCCACACTAGCTTATCAAAATTTAGCAAAGGAAGTGATTAGTCGAAATGGAGACTAAAAGAAAAGCATTAGGAAAAGGATTAGAACAACTATTTTCAAATGAAGTAATTGATTTTGACAATTTCGAAAGAAAAATAGTTAATGAAACAAAAGATAGTGACATTGTTGAAATTCCTTTAACTGAAATTAGAAGTAATCCATATCAACCTCGTAAAGAATTTGATGAACAATCATTAAGTGAATTTGCTGAAAGTATTAAAGAACATGGCGTTATTCAACCAATAATAGTTAAAAAAAGTATAAAAGGATATGAACTTATTGCTGGTGAAAGACGTACTAGAGCTTCTAAAATGGCCGGAAAAGAAACAATTCCTGCAATTATAAGAGATATGAGCGATCAAGAGATGATGGAAATAGCTCTTATCGAAAATATTCAACGTGAAGATTTAAATCCAATAGAAGAAGCTGAGGCTTTTAATAAAATAATAGAAGCTAATAATATGACACAAGAAGAAGCAGCTCGTAAGTTTGGCAAGAGTCGTAGTTATATAACTAATATTCTAGGATTGCTTTCTCTACCAGAAACAACCAAAAAATATGTTCAAGAAAATAAAATATCTATGGGCCATGCTAGAGTACTAAGTAAATTAAGCGATTCAGAACAAATAGATAATCTAGCCAAAAAAATTATTGAAGAAGGTTTAAGTGTTCGTGAAACAGAAAAATTAACAAGTAGCCAAGATTTACCAAAAAAGAATAAAATAAAAAGGGAACCACAATATAGTGCAAAGCACACAATCTACGAAGGAATAATGCGTGAAAAAATAGGAACTAAAGTAAAAATAAGTTCTAGAAAAATAGAAATTCCGTTTGATTCTGACAATGATTTAGATCGCATACTAGAGATACTAGGAATTAGTATGGATGGTGAATAATGATTGAAATTTTAAAAGTAATTTTTAATATCATTACTAAAAAAGAAGTATATGGTGTTGTAGTTACCCTTGCAATCGCTTATTTTGTTTATCGTACAACTGCAATTATTCTTCAAGAAGTAATAAATTTTGGACGTGATAAATACGAGATTAAAAAAAGATTAACAATTACCAAACTCTTTCAAAATATTGCTAAATATATTATAATACTTATTGCATTACTGGCGATTTTAAGCATTTATGGCGTAAATGTTGCTGGTATGATTGCTGGACTTGGAATAACAGCTACTATTATAGGATTAGCTCTTCAAGACACATTTAAAGATATTATAAATGGAATAGGCATAATTTTAGAAAATTATTTTATTGTTGGTGATATTGTTGACTATAATGGCTTTTCAGGTGAAGTAATTGAATTTGGGTTAAAGAGTACTAAAATAAAGGATTGGAATGGTCAAGTAATGATTATTGCCAACCGAAATATTTTAGAAATCAAGAATCTGTCACAAGAATCTCAGGCTTTACTAATGGATATCCAACTACCATATGAAAAAGATGTTGCGACCATGGAAAAAATCATTAAAGAAAAAATATTACCAAAAATAGCTAAAATAGAAAACGTTGACCCTGAATCTGCTACATACTTAGGTATCAATGAACTTTCACAATCTTGCATAAAATATTTAATAAAATTTCAGTGTAAAAGAGAAACTCAATGGCAAGCTAAAAGAGATGCGAATCGTATAATAATAACAGAATTAAATAAAGCTAATGTAAGCGTTCCATATCCACAATTGGAGGTACATTATGAAAAACAATTACAAGCTAAATGATATTGTTGAGATGAAAAAACCCCATGCTTGTCAAACTAATAGTTGGCAGATTACAAGAATGGGTGTCGATATCAAGATAAAATGTTTAAACTGTAATCGTGAAGTTATGATGGATCGTTTAGAGTTTGAAAAGAAATTAAAAAGAATAATTGGAGGAAAAAATGAACAAGTTTAAAGAAAAAATGACTTTAAATCCTGTTATGACATTTTTAATCCTAATATTAATAACCATTGTCCTAAGTGGTTTTTTAAACCTAATAGGATTTGAAGCAACATATAATAAAATTGATGTAACAACTGGAGAATATACCGTAACATCAGAAAGTGTAGAGTCACTATTAAGTCTTAGTGGAATTAAATATATTTTTACTTCTACGGTATCCAATTTCACAGCGTTCACTCCATTAAGTATGCTTATTATAGTTTTAATTGGTATAGGTATAATGGAAAAAAGTGGCTTTATAAAAACTACATTTACTATTTTAACTAAATATTGTAAAAAATATACGATTACATTCTGGTTAGTTTTTATCAGTGTAATTATGAGTATAGCTGGAGATCTTGGTTATGTAATAATGATCCCATTAGCTGCCTTGATGTTTAGTTATGGCCGTCGAAATCCAATCCTTGGAATTGTTGCTGTATATGCGGCCTTAACCTGTGGTAGTGGAATTAGTATCCTTCTTACAGCTATAGATAGTGAAATGATGAGTTATACAATTGCTAATGCTTTATCTATCGATACAAATTATACATTAGGAACCATGTGTTTCTTCTTCATAATGGCTATTGCTACAGTTCTAGTTTCAATAATAATAACTATTGTAACTGAAAGAATAAGTGTTAATAATGTCGAAAAATATGAATTTAAAGAAGATAAAAAAGAACTAAGATTAGGTAAAAGAGAGTATCGTGGCTTAATATTTTCTATTACTGCCGGAGCAATATATTTATTAATTTTTATTTATAATATAATACCTGGTTTACCATTTTCAGGTAATCTTCTTGATTACACTCAAGAATTTTATATAGATAAATTATTTAGTTATGATTCTTTTTTTAGTAATGGATTTGTCTTTATAGTTACAATCTTCTTTGTAATATTAGGTTTATTCTATGGAATAGGAGCAAAAACAATTAAAAATAATAATGATTTCTGCGAAGATTTAACTCATTCCCTAGATGGAACTGGACGTACCTTAATTCTAATTTTATTAGGATCAATATTAGTTAATGTTTTCAAAAAAACTAATATAGGAACAGTTATAACTGTATCACTTGCTAATATAATAGGTAATAATTCATTAAGTGGATTAATATTAATAATAGCTCTTTTCTTAATAAGTGCTTTTACAACTATATTCCAAACTAGTCCGGTTGCTAAATGGGCAATTATATCTACAACTGCTGTACCAGCTTTTATGAATGGAAGTCTAAGTCCAGAATTTGCTCAAGTAATAGCTAGATTTGGTGAATGTGCAACCCTTGGTCTAACTCCATTATTAGCATATTTTACAATTTATATAGCTTATATTGAAAAATATAATCAACAAGATAATCCAATTAGTTTATTTAGAACTTTACGTTATCAAGTAATATATGGTTTAATTATTGGAGCTGTTTTATTATTATTAGTAATTGGTTGGTACTTCATTGGAATTCCAATCGGAATAAACGGCACTATCTCAACTTAAAACAATTGAATAATCAATTGTTTTTTTATATAATAAACTAGGAACTGAGGTGTATAAAATGTCATTAAAGGCTGGAATAGTAGGTTTACCAAATGTTGGTAAATCAACATTATTTAATGCTATAACTAAAAAAAATATATTAGCTGCTAATTATCCATTTGCTACAATTGAACCAAATGTGGGAGTTGTTACGGTCCCAGATCATCGCTTGGATGTCTTAAATGAAATGTATAAACCTAAAAAACTAGTCCCAACTACCTTTGAATTTACAGATATTGCCGGATTAGTTAAAGGGGCATCAAAAGGTGAAGGACTAGGTAATAAATTTTTATCTCATATAAGAGAAGTAGATGCCATAGTTGAAGTCGTTAGATGTTTTGAAGATGGAGAAATTACTCACGTTGAGGGGAAAATTGATCCTATAAGAGACATTGAGATAATCAACACTGAGTTGATTTTAGCTGACTTAGAAATTGTAGAGTCAAGAATTAGTAAAATTGAAAAAAAAGCTGAAACAACAAAAGACAAACAAGCAGTTTTAGAATTAAAAGCTTTAAAAAAATCAAAAGATGCTTTAGAGCAAGGAATAGCATTAAGAAATATTGAATATAGTGATGAAGAATTAGTAACAATTAACGGATTTAATTTTATAACTTTAAAAAAGATTATATATGTTGCTAATGTTAATGATGAGGATGCTATAAATGGCGAAAATGAATTTACTAAACTTGTTGTAGATTATGCTAATCAAGAAAAGTCCAAAGTTATAATAATGTGTGCTAAATTAGAAAGCGAGCTATCAGAATATTCAGATGATGATAAAAAAGAATTTATGAAAGAAATAGGTCTAAATGAATCTGGCTTAGATATGCTAATAAAAGCAACCTACGACTTATTAGGTCTTAAAACATTCTTTACTGCAGGAACAGATGAATGTCGTGCATGGACATTTAAAAATGGAATGAAGGCCCCAGAGTGTGCAGGTATTATTCATACAGATTTCCAAAAAGGATTTATAAAAGCAGAAGTTATGTCATATCAAGATCTATTTGAATTAGGATCAGAAAAAGCAGTACAAGAAGCGGGTAAATTGCGTTTAGAAGGAAAAGACTATCATATGCAAGATGGGGATATTTGTTATTTTAGATTTAATGTAACTAAATAAAATGGATTATATAAGAGAATTCTTTGTAAATGAACATCCATTTGTCCCCTATAAACCTTTCGGTTTCATTCATTGTATATGTATTTTATCTGTAATAATTACTTTAGTACTTATTTATCTTTTTCGTAATCGTATTTCAAAAATAGAAGAAAAAAAATCTCGTAAAATACTTAAAATAATCGCTATAATTATGCTAATAAACATGATTATTTATAATATAGCACCCCATTTATTTGGCTACTTTGATTATAAAATTCATTTACCATTTCAATTATGTTTTATATCAGGATATATTTTCATTTTTGCAATATTATTTAATAAAGATAATTTACTTAAATTAACTTTATTTTTATCATTTATTGGTCCAATACCAGCAATTTTATGGCCAGATTTACCATCTACATTTGATGATTTTAATTTTTGGAAATATTTTATATCACACCATATCTTTATATGTGCATCTTTCTTTTCTTATTTTGCTCTGAATTATAAGGTTCAATTTAAAGATATTATAAAAGCTTTTATTTTCGCTAATTGTTTAGTTCTTATAATGATGCCTTTTAATCATTTATTTAATATGAATTATATCTATTCGAGTGAAATACCACAAAATATAGTTGATATGTATCCATGGGTTGAAAATTTCCCTGCATTTATTGTTATTGAAATAACTGGATTAATAATTGCCTTTTTCTTATATCTGTTAATAAGAAAAAGAAATAAAGAATTAAAAAATAATTAGTTTACATATATTATTTACCATGTTATAATATGAAACGAGTAAGAAATTTACTCCTTGCTTTATACTGGATATAAAGCCGAAAAAGACCATAAGGAGGTGTAATAATGAACAAATACGAAATGATGTTTATTGTAAAAGCAACAATGGAAAGCGATCAAGTAAAATCTACTGCTGAAAACATGAAAAAAATCGTTGAAGAATGTGGTGGAAAAATAATCGAATACAAAGAACTTGGTGAAAAGAAACTTGCTTATCCAATCAAGAAAGAATTAAACGGTTATTATTTTGTTATGCAATTTGAAGCAACAAAAGAAGCTGAAGCTGAATTAGGCCGTAAAGCTGGACTTGATGAAAATGTATTAAGACATTTAATTGTTAAATTAGTTGAGGAGTAAGATTATCATGAATAGAGTAGTATTAGTTGGTAGATTAACTAGAGACCCAGAAATGCGTACAACTGCTAGTGGAATAAGTCAAACAAGATTTACTTTAGCTGTAAATCGTCGTTCTGTTAATCAAGACGGAACAAGAGAAGCAGACTTTATTAATTGTGTTGCTTGGCGTGGAACTGCTGAGGCAATTGCTAAATATTTAACAAAAGGACGCGAATTAGCTGTTGAAGGCCGTATTCAAACTGGAAGCTACGATGCTCAAGATGGTACAAAAAGATATACAACAGATGTAGTTGTTGATAATTTTACCTTTATTGGTGGTGGTGCAAATGCTAATGCTCAAACACCAAACTACGATTCAAATAACGGATCATCTAATAATATTGCTACAACAGATTTAACTGAAGATCCATTTAAAGACTTCGGTAATGAAGTAGCTTTAAGTGATGATGACCTACCATTCTAAAAGGAGGGAAAAATATAATGGCTGAATTTTATCGTAAAAAGAAAAAAATATGCCAAATGTGTGCTGGAAAAAGTGTTGACTATAAAGATGTTATGATTATTTCTAAATATATAAATGAAAAAGGCAAAATAATGCCTCGTCGTATGACTGGAGCATGTGCTAAACATCAAAGAAATATAGGACAACAACCTAAATGAGAAAGATATATGGCATTAATTCCATATGTTAAATAAGAAAAAATCACTCAAAAAAATGAGTGATTTTTTTATTATATCTTTTGAAGAAATAATAAAAATATATTAACATTGTAAAAAATATGATTCTAGATTTTAATATCTAATAAAAGAACAAATACTAGTAGTTAAAAAAATAAATAATAGAATATAATTTTTTTTAAATATAAATAAAAAAGGATTTATAAAAAAATTTATAATCCTCTTTTTTATTTATTCATCTCTTTTATCTTGTTTGCAATCTTCGTAACATTACCAGCACCTAACGTTAATATAATATCTCCCTCTTTAACATTATCACTTAGATACTTAATAACTTCGTCATGGTTACTAATATGAATTGCTTTTTTTCCTAATTTATTAATCTCATCTATTAAATCTTGTTCACTTATATTATAAGTATTAACTTCTCTAGCTGCATATATATCTATTAATATAATATGATCAAAATTAACCAACGCTTCAGCAAATTCATGTAAATGTTCTACTAATCTACTATAAGTATGAGCTTCAAATACAACCCACGACTCATTATATTTTTTATTTTTAATACCATTAATAGTAGCGTTTATTTCTGTTGGATGATGTCCATAATCATCATATACCTTAGCCCCATTAAGCATTCCTTTATATTCTAGCCTTCTGGAAGCTCCATCAAACTTAATCAAAGCTTTAGCAACAATATTAATATCTATTCCATAAGCATCACATAATGCTATACAACATAAACTATTAAATACATTATGTAAACCAGCTACTTTTAAACTGATTTTACCCATATATTCATTCATCTTATAAACATCATATGTCGGATAACCATCATCATTATAAGAAATATTTTCATAATGCCAATCAGCATTAATATCTTTACCAACAGTTATAACTTTAGCTTTGGTATCATTCCTTAATCCATAACATCTTTCATCATCTCTATTTAATATTAAATATCCATCACTAGGCAATAAAGAAACATATTTTTTAAAACTCTTCTCAATATTCTCAATATTACCAAAGTAATCTAAATGATCATCATCAATATTTAAGACAATAGCACTTTTTTGTCTAAATTTTAAATAACTTTCACAATATTCACAAGCTTCAATTATAAAATAATCACTTTTACCAACTCGATAATTAGTATTATCTAATATCTTTAAATTAGCTCCGACCTGAACAGAAGGATCAAAGCCAGCTTCAATAAAAGAACAAGCTACCATACTAGTAGTACTTGTTTTACCGTGTGTTCCAGCAATACCAATAGTATCTTTAAATAATTTAGTGATTTCTCCTAGGAATTCTCCTCTTTCAACTGTTGGAATATTAAGTTCACGAGCTCTTACTAACTCAGGATTATCTTGTTTAATAGCTGCTGTATAAACTACCAAATCTATATCTTCTTTAATATTTTCTTTTACTTGCCCAATATTTACATGAATTCCATTACTTATTAACCATTCAGTTTGATGAGAAGAAGTACTATCACTTCCACTTACATTATAATTCCAATGTTTAAGTATCTCAGCAATACCACTCATACTAATACCACCGATACCAACCATATATATCTTTTTATAATTATGAATATTAATCATTTATTAAACCTCCTTTAAGCTTTTAACAAGTTGTTTAAATTCGTCCCCACGATCTTCAAATTTCTTATATTGATCCCAACTAGCACAAGCTGGACTTAATAAAACCACATCACCTTGTTGTGCTTTTTCATAACAAGCCATAGTTGCTTTATTTAAATTATCAAAAACTCCACAATCTATTCCAATTCTATCACAATACTCTTTTATTCTAGATTTTGTTTCACCATAACAAGCAACATAAGTAACATTATTCATGCAAGTAGTCAAATCATCAAAGGAGTGACCTCTATCTAATCCTCCCAAAATAAGTAAAGTAGATTGATTAAATGATTTCAAAGCTATTTTAGTTGATTCACAATTAGTTGCTTTACTATCATTATAATAATCAACACCATCTATCGTATCAACATATTCTATCCTATGTTCTACTCCACCAAAAGATCTAAGTACTTTACATATGACTTCATCTTCAACGTTATATACTTTAACCGCACTTATCGCAGCCATAATATTTTCATAATTATGCATTCCTTTTAGTTTTATATCATTACAATCTATTACTTTTTCGTCATGATAATATATAGCATTATCTTTTAAATAAACATTCTGTTTACTATTTTTAGAAAAATAATACTTGGTACTGTTGATATCTTTAGAAATATCAACAGCTTCTTTATTATCAAAATTTATTATCGCAATATCCTTCTTTGTATGATTATTAAAAATCTTTTTCTTAGTTTGAACATATTTTTCATGAGAATCATGAAAATCTGTATGTACTTCGTATATATTAGTTAAAACACTTACATTAGTTTTAAAACTATACATATCACATAATTGGTGATCAGATATTTCCATAACTAAATAATCATTTTCTTTTATGTCTTTAACAAAATTACATAAAGGAGTTCCGATATTACCACCAAGATGTACAGGTAATCCAGCTTCTTTCATTATATTATATATTAAAGTTACTGTTGTTGTTTTACCATTCGAACCAGTAACTCCAATTATATTTACATTCTTATTCATATATTTATAAGCAAGTTCAACTTCGTTAATAACTTTTATTCCTAAATCTTTAGCTTTTAAAACAGTAGGATGATCATATTTTATCCCAGGATTCTTAATCATAATGTCAAATGAATTATCTAATAAATTTATTGGATTTTTACATATTACAATTTTTACTCCAAGTTCTTCTAAAATTTGTACTTGATTAATATCTTGCTCATTCATATCTGTAACTAATACTTCATTATCTTTAGCAAGTATCTTAGCTGCTTCAAATCCACTTCTTGCCATACCTAAAATGAATACTTTTTTACCTTTAATCACAAAAATCACCTTCATTTAAATTATATCACACAAAAATAATAAACCGCTTTATATTATATATATGAAGTAACTAAAATAATATAAAAAATATTATAATATAAAAACTTTTACGTTTCTTTTTACATTTTATGTTAATTGTGTTATACTATCCAAGCTTTATAAGGAGAAAGAAATGACAAATAACGAAGAAATTGAAAAAGAAATTAAAAATATATTATATACAATTAATTCATTAGGATATATAGCATATATAGTTGGTGGAGCTGTTCGCGATAAAATGCTTGGTTTACCAATTAATGACTATGATATTTGTACTAATATGCCGTTAGATAAAGTAAAAGAATTATATCCTAAATTTCATATTATGAAACAAAATGCTAATCGTCAAGTTGGAGTTCTTAATATATTAGGAACACAAACAGAAATAGCCCAAATGAAAGGGCAAACAATTATAGAAGATTTAATGAAAAGAGATTTTACTATCAATACTATTATTGAAGATGCAACAGGAATAATTTACGACTACCTCCTTAGTGCTAATGACCTAAATAACCACCTTATTAAATTAGTTAATCCTAATGGAGAAACATTTAAAGAAGATCCAACTCGTATTTTACGAGCTATCAGGCTTTCCTCTAAATTAGGATTTACCATTGATAAAAATTGTTATCAACAAATGCTAATATATCGCAAAAACTTATCAACATCAACTCCAGAAAAAGTATATAATGAGTTAAAAAAAATTCTAAGTGGTCAATATCTTCCCCAAATAATTAACAATCTTAAGCCATTTATTTTAGAAATAATTCCTGAAATAAAAAATAAAGATTATTATAATATTTGTAATATGATAAAAGAATCATCTAATGACTATCTCTTAAGATTATTTATTCTTTTAAACTCCTGTTCTTCTTCTGAAATAGCAAGTTTTACTGAAAGGTTAAAAGTAGATAAAAAAACAACCAAATATTTACAAGCTTTTCTAAAATACAAAAATAAATTATTAAGTAGCAAAGCAAAACAAATAAACTACATTATTAATCAATATTCAATAACTTTCTTAATAGCTTTATTTCATTATCAAGAAATATCATTTAAAATCGAAATGAATCAAGAAGGCTTAGTTAATCTCTATAAAATAGAAAAAATATACTTCCAAGCAATTTCTAATCTCCTTAGTAAAAATTTAACCAATCTTCAAGTAAATCCTATTTTATTTACAACAATCCCTAATATGAAAGTAAGACTTATTGTTGAAAGCGATGTTATTAAAAATATTAGAAATCATAAGTTAAAACCAAGTGAAAAAGAAATAAAAGAGTATCTATTACTAAAAAGTTAATAAGGTTTATTATTTACCAAATATTTGATATAATATAAGACGACATTTATATAAAGGAGTGATTCTTATGAAAGTAATTTTACTTCAAGATGTAAAAAAGCAAGGAAAAAAAGATCAAATTATTGAAGTTAGCGATGGATATGCAAGAAACTATCTTATAAAAAATGGTTTAGCAATCGCTGCTACTGCAACCAATCAAAAAACTCTAAATCGTGAACTAGATAAAAGAAAAGCTCAAGAAGAAGCATTTATCGAAGAATGCCAAAAAATAGCTAAAGAACTTAAAAACATAGAAATTATTATTAAAGTAAAAACTGGTGAACAGGATAAAGTATTTGGAACTGTTTCCACTAAACAAATCTGCGAAGAATTAAAAAAGAAAAATTTTGATATAGATAAAAAGAAAATCATATTAGATCATTCTCTAGATTCACTAGGAACACACATTGTAAAAATAGAATTACATAAAAAAGTAATTGCTGATTTAAAAGTAACTTTAAAAAAACAATAAAGTAGGTGATTAAATGCCAGCACGAAAAATGCCTCAAAATTTAGAAGCAGAGATGAGCGTTTTAGGTGTTGCTTTTTTAAATAAAAATGCCCTAACCAAAATCTGTGAAGAATTATATTCTGAAATGTTTTATAGCGAAGCAAATCAAAAGCTATTTGAAGCAATAAAAACATGTTACGACGAAAAAATTCCTGTTGATATTACAACAGTTAAAGAAGTCCTAGACCGTAAAAAAAATTTAAATGCTGTTGGTGGAATAGAATATATAAGTGATGTAATTGATTCAGTAGCTACTGCAGCTAATCTAGATTACTATATTAAGATTGTTAAAGATAAAGCTGTAATGCGTAACTTAATTGAAACAGCAACAGATATTGTTACTAATGCTTATGAAGAAGATGAAGATATCACTCATATGCTTGATGAAGCAGAGAAGAAAATCTTAAATGTTGTTAAAGAAAGACAAACAAGTGATTTCATTCATATTAAAGATGCAATTGCTACAGCTCAAGAAAATCTTGAACGTTTATCACAAAATAAATCAGATATAACAGGACTACCAACCGGTTTTTATGATTTAGATAAAGCATCATCAGGTCTACATGCAGGTGAAATGATTATTATTGCTGCTCGTCCCGGAATGGGAAAAACAGCTTTTGCTCTAAATATAGCTACCAATGCGGCTCAACATACTAAAAAAGCAATTGCTATATTTAATCTAGAAATGCCGGCTGAACAGCTAGTTAACAGAATGCGTTCTGCTGTTGGACAAATTGATTCATATAAAATCCAAACGGGTCAAATGAATCATGAAGATTGGAAAAGAATTAATGAAGCTAACAGTCAACTAGCTGAAACTAATATTCAAATTGTTGATGATGCGGGTATTACTGCTTCAGAAATAAAAGCCAAATGTCGTACCTTAGCTAACAAAGAAGAAGGCCTTGGTCTAGTCATTATCGACTATTTACAATTAGTTACAAGTGGTGGAAAACGCCCAGAGTCACGTCAACAAGAAGTATCAGATATCTCTCGTGCCTTAAAGACTATGGCTATGGAATTAAAAGTTCCAGTTATAGCTTTAGCCCAACTTTCACGTAGTGCCGAAAAAAGAGAAAACAATCAGCCTATGTTGTCAGATTTAAGAGAATCAGGATCAATAGAACAAGATGCAGATATGGTTTTATTCATTAATCGTAATGATTACTATAAAGCTAAAGAACAACTAGAACAGCAAAAAAATGTTGTTGCCGATATTATCATAGCTAAGCATCGTAAAGGATCTACTGGCAAATTTCAATTATTGTTCGAGTTAAATATGAGTAATTTTCGCAATTACTTAGCTCCAGAAAAGGAAGATTTAAATAATGAGTAAAAAAATAAGCTTTTTAACATGTACAATTATATCTATAATTGCCATTGCTTTATTATCATTAGATTTTTATACTAATAAAAACTATGAAAGAGCAACATCAAAGTATCAAGTCTATCTAGATGGTAATAAAATTGGTTTAATATCTTCAAAAAACGAATTATATGATTTAATAAATCAAAAACAATCAGAAATCAAAAAAGAATATAATGTTAACCAAGTATACCCTCCTAAAGGATTCCAAATAATTCGTCAAAATACTTATGAACAAAACGAAACAACTGTTGAAGATATATATGATATTATTCAAGAAGATAAAGCCTTTACTTTAAAAGGATATACTATAACTATTACAAGTGAAGATGAAGATAAAGAACCGATATACATCTATGTTCTAGATCAAAACGTCTTTAAAGAAGCCCTAGAAAATGTTGTTAAAACATTTATTGGTGAGGAAAGATATCAACAGTATGTTGATAAAACTCAACCAGAAATTGTAGATACAGGCTATATAATTGAAAGTATGTATTTTCAAGAAAATATTAAAATTAAAGAATCTTATATAAGTTCTGAAGAAAAAATCTATACAGATGCTAACGAACTTACTAAACACCTTTTGTTTAATGATAGTCAATCTACTAAAGAATATACTGTTGTTCAAGGAGATACTATTGCATCAGTAGCAGAAGCAAATGAATTAAATATTAACGAATTACTATTAGTTAATGATGACATAGATAGTGAAGATACACTCTTAGCAGTAGGTCAAAAGATAAACGTAGCTTTAATTGAACCAATGCTAAATTTAGTATATGAAAACCTAGAAGTGTCAGATACTAAAAAGTATTATCAGACTGAATATATAGATGATCCAAATGAATATGTTGGATATAAAAAAGTCCAAACAGCAGGTGAAGATGGAATATCAAGAGTTACATTACGAGTTCAATATATCAATGGTAACCAAAGTACTGATGTTGGCTTTAGTGTTGCTCCTGATCAAATAATAAAACCAGTTGTAAATGAAGTAATAATTCGTGGAACTAAAAAACCAACAGTTCCAGGAAGTCAAGTTATTATCATTAGTGATAATTCTAATTGGGGATGGCCAACAGATTCTACATATTATACTTCATCAAGCTTTGGATGGCGTACGTTAAATGGCATCAGAGAATATCATGATGGATTAGATATTCCAAGACCAGCTGGTTCACCAATATATGCAGCCTTAGATGGAGTTGTAATAAATGCTGGATGGGGAGGTTATGCTGGTTCTTCAGCTGGATATAACGTCGTAATCCAACATGCTAACGGATATTCAACCGTATATGCTCACTGCTCTAAAATATATGTTAAAAATGGTCAAACAGTAAGCAAAGGGCAATTAATTGCAGGAGTTGGTCAAACAGGACGAGCATTTGGTAACCACTTACACTTTGGTGTCTTTGTAGGTGTACCATATTCTAACGGTCGAGGAATAAATCCATTACAATTCTATAAATAAAAAGGAAAGGAGGCTATACATGAAAGTACCTATAAAAAGTAAAATTCTTTGTATCTTATTAATTACTTTTATTAGTATATTAACTGTCTTTAGTTTTATAAAAGAAGAAAAATATACTAAAGCTACCCAAATATATCAAGTATATCTTGATGGTAATAAAATTGGTTTAATAAAATCAAAAGATGAACTTTATTCTTTAATAAATAAAGAACAAAGTGAAATAAAAGACGAATATAATGTTGATCAAGTATATCCTCCTAAAGGCTTCCAAATAGTAAAAAAAAATACTTACGATAAAGAAGTAACAACCGTAAAAAAAGTATATGATTCAATTAAAGACGAGAAAAAATTCACTGTAAAAGGATACACCATAACAATAAAACCTGATGTTGAAAATGCAACTCCAACTTATATTTATGTCTTAGATCAAAACGTTTTTGAAGAAGCTTTAAATAATGTTGTAGCTACATTTATCGGCGAAGAAAGATATGAACAATATCTAACTGATACACAAGCTGAAATAATCGATACTGGCTATATAATAGAAAATATGTATTTTAAAGATAATATAACTATTAAAGAATCATATATTAGTACAGATGAAACAATCTATACAGATGCTAATGAATTAACTAAATATCTTCTATTTGGTGAAAACGAATCACAAATAGAATATACCGTTACTCAAGGAGATACAGTTTCATCTATTGCTGAAAAAAATAAATTAAATGTTGAAGAATTACTTATTGCAAATGATGATATAAAAAGTTCTGATACATTATTGGCTATCGGCCAAAAAATAAATGTTGCCCTAATCGATCCTGTCTTAAGCTTAGTATATGAAGAACTAATTACATCTGATGTTGAACAACAATATCAAAGTGTTGTTGAAAATGATTCTAGTAAATATACCAATTATTCTAAAGTAAAACAAGAGGGTATAAATGGAATAAATCGTATTACGAGTCGTGTACAATTTGTAAATGGAGAACAAAGTTCAGGAGGAACAATTATAGGAGTTCCTATTGTAATTAGACCAGTTCAAAATAAAATAACAATTAAAGGTACTAAAAAAAGACCATCTTCAAATGGCTGGCAATCAAGTACACAATATGTTGATACTGGGGCTGCTTGGGCATGGCCAACCAATTCACCATATATTATTACTAGTGAATATGGTTATCGTTGGGGAACTCTACATGATGGAATGGATATTTCAGGTACTGGATATGGTTCTCCAGTATATGCCTCTTTAGATGGCGTCGTAGTTCAAGCACAATACAGTGGAATAGTTGGTCGTGACGCAGGCTTAAACGTTGTAATCGATCATCAAAACGGTTGGTTTACTGTATATGCTCACTGTTCCAAAGTATATGTTAAAGCAGGGCAAAGAGTTAGTAGAAAACAAAGAATCGCAGCTATGGGAAATACCGGAAATGTAACAGGAACACATTTGCATTTTGGTTTATTCCGTGGCAAACCATATAGCCCAGGTAGTCGTTCATATAATCCTCGAACATTATGGCGCTAATGAAAATATGTAATTTAGCAAGTGGTTCAGAAGGAAACGTAACATATGTCGAAACCGATGAACACAAAATTCTATTAGATGCAGGAATGACTGTAAAATATATAAAAGATAAACTTTCAGAGATATCTGTTAATTTAGAGGATATAGATTATATATTTATTACTCATGTTCATGATGATCACATTAAAGCCTTAAAAAATCTTATAAAAAAATATCATCCTGTAATATGCGTAAGCCCAAAAATGTTTTCTGAATTAGAAGATTTAAAATACTATGATCGAATAGTTTTATATGATGAAATTGTTAATCTTACAGATGTAACAGTTGAAATTTTAAAAACTTCTCATGATACATCAGATTCTCGCAGTTTTATTCTTCGTAGTAAAGGAAAATCGATGGCTTATATGACCGACACTGGCTATATTAATACTAAAAATTTTGCCCAATTATCAAATCTAAATGTCTATTTATTTGAAAGTAACCATGATGTTGAAATGCTCCTTAATGGTCCTTATCCTCGTTGGTTAAAAGATCGTGTTATGGGGCCATATGGACACTTATCAAATAAAGATAGTGCAATCTATTTAGCAAAAATAATTGGCCCAGATACTAAAAAAATTCTACTTACTCATTTATCCCATAAAAATAATACTGAAGAAAAAGCATTAAATACAATAAAAGAAATATTTACTGAATATGATATAGAATTTACTAATATCTCATGTGCTAAACAAAGAGAAAAAAGTGAGTTGATTGAAATATGATTAAAATAATATGTCTTGGTAAAATAAAAGAAGAATACTTAAAAAAATTAATCTCTGACTATCAAAAACGAATTTCTCGTTATCATAGAATTGAAATAATAGAATTAAATGATTCTAATGATTTAAAAAAAGAAGCTGTTGATATTTCCAAACATATCAACAACCAAGATTATGTAATAGCGCTAGATATTCAAGGAGAAAATATTTCTTCTGAAGAATTAGCTCGAAAAATCGATAATACTTTTCTTAGTCATAGTACAATAACTTTCATCATAGGAAGTTCTTATGGCTTAGATGAAACTATAAAGAAAAGAGCTAACTATCGTTTATCATTTTCCAAACTTACATTTCCTCATGGATTATTTAGAGGTATGTTATTAGAGCAAATATATCGTTCGTTTAAAATTCTAAATAATGAAACATACCATAAGTAAAATGATATAAAATTTATATCATTTTTTTTTGATTTATAATTTAATATGATATAATTAATACAATAGGAGAGTGTATAAAATGTATAATGAAGATAAATCTCTAGAAGATCTTGCTATAAAAAAGAAAAGAAAAGACGTAGTTAAATTTTTAATATTGTTTAATATTGCTGAATCAAACATTAAATGTAAAAATAATCGTCAAAGAAAAAATCTTGATAATTTATATATCAAATTAAGTAGAGCACAAGACATTGCTGAAAAGAAAAAAATACAAAGAAAAATCAATAATGCTTTAAAAGATATTGAAAAAAGTAAAACATTTAATTCATCAGCAATAGAAAAAGAAATTGAAACTCGTTTCAAGAGAAATGATATAAAAATTGAATATGGAGAAGCATTTACTCTAGCTAGTAGAATAGCAAACGATCCAATAGATTGTGCTAGAGGATATCTAGAATCATATATAATCAATAGTGTTGAACTTGACCAACTTCTAAGAAGAGAAAAAGAAGTAAAAAAATCAGAAGTTAAACAACAAACTCAACCACGTTCTACTACAACTTACCCAACATCTGATGTAAGAACAATATATACAACTAGAACATCAACTCCAGAAAAAAAACCAGAATTATATTCTTCAAAATATTTAACTGACGAAGAAAAGCAAAAAGAAATTAATGAAAATATAATTAAAAAACTTGAAGATCCAAGAACAGCTATAACTGGTTTAACATATGAACAAAAGCAAGAAATCCGCGATGCATATACAGGATATGGAACATACAGTTTTGATGATATTGTAGCAGAAGCTTTTGAAATGAATAGATTATCAAATAAGTATAGTAACGACAAAGGATTATTTAAAAAAGACCAATTTCATAGTCGTAACTCAGTGTACGCACTAATGGAATTAGCAGTAGCTTGTTACCATTCTCAAATTCAATATTTGTTAAATAATGATGGGTTTGGTAATGACATAAAAACACAATTAAACTCTCGTTCTTTAATGCGTAAATTAAAAATGGGAAATAGTATAGAAATTTATACACAAGCTTATAATAACTATATAAAACAATATAATGCATTACCAAGAGAAGAACAAGAAAAAATCAAAAATGCTATAAAAACGCAATTATCAGGTACATATGAAGAAGTGTTCCATATTAATGAAAATAATCCTAGATTAGTTACTCCAGAAGAATTGAAAATGGCAATAAATAACAAAATTATAGATTCTATTAGAAAATGGGGATCAATTAATAGTCGAAACCAAGTAGAATATTATAGTAAGTTATCTACTGCAACAAGATTAATGTCAGTTGACCAATTAGTATCACTTTACAATATTTTAAAAAATCAACAATATAATAATAATTTATATAGTCAAAGCGAAGAGGAAATAAGAAGGATTCAAGAGTCAAGAAACGATTCATTAAAATATTTACAAGATTGTTTCGCATCATTAATAGCTAGAAAAATAAATGTTAATAACCAACAAGAAATGACTGAAGAACAAAGTAAAATAAATGAAATGAATAAAATAGCTGTTTGTAAAGACTATTTTGGTGAAGAACCATTATTTAACTTATATTATGTAAAAGCTAGTCAAGTAAAAGAAGGCTCTGCAAAAACAAGAGGAGAATTCACTAATGAAATAGAACAAGCAAGACAGAGATTCTATGGTATGAATAAATTACAAAGAACAATTGCTAAAGTAACTGGGTCATATGCTAAATTAAATAGATTAGCTCAAAAAGAAGAAGTTACTGAAAAAGATATTGAAGAAGCCAGAAAATTATTTTAGGAGGATTTATGGAAAACGATTTTAATGAATATTTAAGTGATATTAAAAAATTACCATTAAGAGAAAAACAAGAAATAGTTTTTGAACAATTAAAAATGCTTGCAGCTATCTCAAATGGATTTTGTAAAGAAATAGGTGCAGAAAATGAAATGATTATTAATAAAGAACTAACCGATTTAAAAAACAAAAATTATACAGAAGATGATTTTGTTGAAGCAATACTAGTATTAACAAATTCTATTCAAAACTCAATTTGCGATTTTCACTTAAAAATGAGTGATATCATAAATAAATTATCATAAAAAGAGTAAAATTTACTCTTTTTTTATGAAAAGAATTAACATTAAATATTAATTATGTTAAATTAATAAATAGTGGTGATAATATGATAGGTAATGATTGGGATGAAAAATTAAAAATTATATGGGAAAGTGAAGGATTTAAAAAGTTTTATAAAATAATTGAAAATGAATATGCTACTAAAACAATCTTTCCTCCCAAAAACTATGTTTTTAATGCACTAAAATTAACTTCATTTGCCAATACTAAGGTCGTCATTGTTGGACAAGATCCATATCATGGAGTCGGCGAAGCTCACGGTTTATCTTTTTCTGTTCAAGAAGGAATTAAGATTCCTCCATCATTACAAAATATATACAAAGAATTAGAAAGTGATTTAGGAATAAAGCCTTCTTCTAAAGGCGATTTAACTAAATGGGCCAAAGAAGGAGTTTTGCTATTAAATGCGGTTTTAACTGTAGAAAAAGATAAGCCAGCTTCTCATCGTAATTTAGGGTGGGAACTCTTAACAGATTATATAATTAAAGTTTTAAATACCAAAGAAGAACCAGTAGTATTTATACTATGGGGAAATTTTGCTAAAGAAAAAGCTAAATTAATAACTAATCCTCATCATTTGATTTTAACTTCCCCACATCCTTCTCCATTTTCAGCACGTTATGGTTTCTTTGGTAGCCATCCATTTTCTAAAACTAATCAATTCTTAAAAGAACATAATTTAAAAGAGATTGATTGGTCTTTAGACAAATAAAAAAATCTACTTAAATAGATTTTTTTTATAATTTAAAATCATCTATGATTTCGTCCTCCATATTTTTTCCATCAAAGAAAGATTTTATTTCTATACCATGCATTCTAGCTACAACATTAGATGGAAACTTTCTAATTAAATCATTAAGTTCACTAGTATATTTATTGTAATATGACTTAGCTGCTTGTAACTTTTCATCATTCTTTTTGTTTTCACTAATTATTTCTTTAAACCCTTTATTATTAGTTAAATCTGGATAATCGAGTTTTATTTGATCTAAAATTCTAATAAACTCAGTTAACTTTCTATCTAAGTCAAAATTACTAATATTTTCATTCTTAACTTTGTCTAAACCTTTAAAAAAGGTTTTATCTACATTTAATTCAGATTGAATAACTTTATCAGCTTTTAATAATAAATCATACTTTTCTCTTAAAGCTTCATCAATTAAACATTCAGCATGATCAATTTTAGTCTTTGAATGTTGTAATTGATTATATTGATAAACATACAAAATTCCAATAGCTCCAATAATAATTATAATAAATAAAAAACTATATAATATTGGCATATACATAACCTCAATTCTACATAAATTATAGCATATTATTAAATTTACAAAAGAAATAATTTATAATAAAATGTAAACAGGTGGTTAAAATGGAAATAAAAAAAGTAATTGTTGGTCCTTTAGAGACTAATTGTTATATTTTAAAAAACAATAATGAATGCTTAGTAATTGACCCTGGTGCAGACTTTCCTAAAATAAAAAAAGAAATAGATGAAAATAAAGTTGTTGGTTGTTTAGTAACTCATTTTCATCAAGATCATATCGAAGCATTAGAAGAACTTCTAAGTTATTATAATGTTGAAATTAATAATATTAATAATAACAATTTTAATTTTATCATGTTAGAAACCCCAGGTCACACTTTTGATTCTAGAACATTTTATTTCCCTAAAGAGAAAATTATGTTTTGTGGCGACTTTTTATTCAAAAATGGCATTGGTCGAACTGATTTAGGAGGAAATCAAAAAGATATGATAAATAGTCTTCACGAAATAGAAAAATATGATGATGAAATAACTATATATCCAGGTCATGGTCCATCAACAACATTAGGTCAAGAAAAGAGAAATTTTTCATTATATATCTAAAAAGCTACTTAAATAGTAGCTTTTTAAAACTTGTTTTCTGTATAATCAATTTTTTCATCAAACTCAACATAATCCAAATATATCATCAAAATTAAATACCAATGTCCATTTTGATAATCACGAATAATTAAATGATCTCTACCTGCTTGTTCTATAGTTCCTTCAAAGACTTTATCTTTCCAATCTTTAGCATCAGGAAAACTAACATAAGCCTTAACTTTTTTCCCTTTATTATGTCTTAAAATATTTTCAATATAACTTTGTTGCATAGGTATATCAGCTAATTGTCCTGCTTGGTATCCTTCTTCAAAAGAAAAATTATCCTTCTTATCATTTAATGATGGAAACGTTGGATTTTGGTAATAATTACCATCCATTTTTATCACCTCTTAAAGCAATATATGCAAATAAAAATAAATATAGTATAATAAAAATAGGTGAATAATATGAAATTCAATTATAGAGAATTAATTGATGAAGTAAGATCAAAAAACTTCTGGTCACGATTAATCGTTGTTATTATATGCGTTTTAGTTTTAGCAATAAACTATAATACATTTTTATTGTATAACAATCTAGCAATTGGTGGCACAAGTGGTATTGCTACTATCTTTCATGAGTTAATGAATATAAACCCCGCTACTTTTATTTTCGTTACTAATATTATATTAGTCATTATTAGCTTTATCTTTCTCGGACCTAAAAGTACCGGATTAACAATTATTGGCTCAATATTATATCCCGTTTTTGTTTCATTAACAGAAGACATATGCCTTCATCTTGCAGAACAACTAGTATTTGATAATTTTTTAATAACTGCTATTATAAGTGCTTTACTTTTTGGAACTGCTAATGGCTTTTTATATAAAATTGGCTTTTCAACTGGTGGAACAGATATAATTATTCAATTATTTAATAAATATTTTAAAATTCCAACTGGAACAGCTTCCTTTATAATTTATGCGATAATAATTGCTTTCGGCGCTGTTGTCTTTGGTATAAATAATGCCATATATTCTATAATAATAGTCGCAATCAATGGTATCTTAGTAGATAAAATCATGTTAGGTATATCCAATAGTAAAATGTTTTATATCCATAGTAAGAAAGTTGATGAAATTACTTCCTTTATTCAAGAGATTAAGAGTGGATACACTATTATGCATACAAAAGGAGGTTATTCAAAAGAAACCAACGATTTAATAATGTGTGTTGTTCCTACTAAGGATTACTATATGTTTAAAAACGTCGTTGCTAAAATAGACCCCGAAGCTTTCTTTATAATTAGTGACTGTTATGAAGTTTACGGAGGACAACGTAAAGAACAATTCCCCTTTTTGTAAAGGGGTTTTTTTTAGCTTGTTTCTTTGCTATAATTAATATGATAAGGTGGTGTATAATGAAATTCATTGATATAAAAAATTGCTACAAAGTTTATAAAAATGGCGTAACGGCAATTGCTGATTTATCATTATCAATTGAAAAAGGCGAATTTGTCTTTGTTACAGGAGCCTCTGGTTGTGGAAAATCAACTTTAGTAAAACTACTTTACCGTGAAGAAAAACCAACAAAAGGTCAAGTAATGGTTGGTGGAATAAATGTTGCTAAGCTATATAATAGTCGTGTTTATAAATTAAGAAGAAAGTTAGGTATTGTTTTTCAAGATTTTAAATTATTACCTAAACTAACAGTTTATGAAAATGTAGCTTTTGGTCTCGAAAATTTGGGTTTAAAAAGCAATATCATAAAATCACGTGTAATAAAAGCTCTAGATCGTGTTGGTTTAAAAGAAAAAACAAGAAGTTTTCCAAATGAATTATCAGGTGGTGAACAACAAAGAGTTTGTATAGCTCGTGCAATAGTTAATGAGCCTAAACTACTGATATGTGATGAGCCAACAGGAAACTTAGATCCTAAAACATCAAAGGAAATTATAAAAGTAATTAATAGCATTAATAAAGATATGGGAACAACCGTTGTAATGGTTACACACGATAAAGATATTGTAAATTCTATGAAAAAAAGAGTTATTACTTTAGAAAATGGTGTTTTAACCTCAGATTCTAAGAAAGGAGGTTATACAGCCGATGAAAGCCATAAGAATATTTAGTCGTAATATTGCTAACGCAGTAAAAAGTATCTTTCGTAATTTTAGCTTAAGTATTGCTTCTATAATTTGTACAACAATAACTTTAGTTATTGTCTCTCTTGCGATAATTTTTTCTGCTAATGTAAATAATTTTACTCACGATATCGAAAATACATTAACTATTATCGCTTTTATAGATAAAACTGCTACTGAAGATGATATTAACTCTATAAGAAGTAAAATTCTAGCTATAAAGAATGTTAAAGGTGATGAATTGATTTATAAAGATAAAGAGACAATTAAAGAAGAAACTATGAAAAACACAGAAGAAAGTTCTTCTTTATATTCTATAATGGAAAGTTGGACAGAAGAAACAAATCCATTAGAATCAGAATTTATAATATCAGTTAAAAATGTCGAAGATTTAGGAAAAACTGCTGAGACATTAAAAAACATCGATAAAGTAAGTAACGTTAAATATAGCGAAGACGTTGTAGACAACATGATTCCTTTATTTAATGTTGTTGAAAAAGTAACTATTGTTATAATTATTGGCTTAATAGTAGTTACCACCTTCTTAATATGTAATACTATTAAATTAACTATTTTTGCCCGTAAAAATGAAATAGAAATTATGCGACTTGTTGGAACAAGTAATTTTACAATAAAATTACCATTTGTAATAGAAGGTTTATTCTTAGGTATGATAGGGTCACTTATCCCAATCCTAGCTACTATTTGGGGTTATATCTTTGCTTTTGATAAATTAGAAGGCCATCTATTTACAAATTATATAAGAATGATAACTCCAATACCATTTGTCTTTTATACATCTATTGCTTTGCTAATTATTGGATCATTAGTTGGTATGTTTGGTAGTTATATAACAGTAAGGAAGTATTTAAAGATATGATAAAGAAATCAAAAAAAATAATTAATCTGTTTATAATATTTGCTATTGTTTTTGTTACAACATGTCCATTCAAAGTCAAAGAAGTCAAAGCGGAAAGATTAATCGATTACAAAAATAAAGTAGCAGAACTAGAAAGTCAAAAAGCTGAAGCAGATGCTTTAACAAATGAAGCAAAGCAAAATATTGAAAAAAAATCTCAAGCTATAAAAGATGCCAATAACACAATCATTCTAAATGAACAACGTGTCGAAGATGCTAAAAAGAAAGTTGCTGAAAGCCAAGAAGAAATAAAAATAAAACAAGAAGAAATGAAAGATGTTTTAGTATCTTTACAATATTCTAATTTAAATCCTGATGAAGTTTATACGGATTATATATTCTCCGCAACAAGTATTTCAGAAATGATGGAAAGACAAGCAGTAGTTGAACAAGTTGTAGACTATACTCAAGAACAACTTGATAGCTTAGATGTCCTAATAGAAGAAAATGAAAAATTACAAGTTAAATTAGCAGAAGACAACGTTACTTTAACAAATTCAATTGCTTCTTATGAAACGCAATTAGAAGAACTTCACGAATATGTTGATAAACAAGCTAGTATAGGTATGGGTTTTGCAGACCAAATTAAAGCTCAAAAAAATATGATTAAACTATTTGAAGAAGCAGGTTGTAAAGATAATGATGATGTAGAAGTTTGTTACTTCTCTAAAATGGAAGGTTCAGGTTCATTTTCTCGTCCATTAACCAAAGGAAAAGTAACGCAAGCTTACAAAAAAAGTCATGCCGGTATGGACCTAGGTGGTAATCCAGAGGGAACACCAGTATATGCTCCAGCTAACGGAACTGTTATTTACGTAGCTCGTAAAACAGATTGTGGTGGAAATATTGTATACATGCATGCTTTAGTAGATGGTAAAAAATACACTGTAGAAATGGCCCATTTATTAAGTATTAAAGTTTCATCTGGTCAAAAAATTACTAAAGGTCAAGTAATTGGAACTGTTGGTGGTTATTCAACTTCTCATGCCCTTTCTGGAGGATATGATTATTGTACTTATGGAGCTCACTTACATTACGCTATTTCTTATGGTTACTTCTTCTCTGAAAGTGGTAGAAGTCAATGGAACAAATTTAAAGCTAATACTGGAGCAACCGCTGTACAATCAATATCAGGTTTAAAAAGTAGCAAAGGCTGGAAGTGGACTACTAGAGGATAAGAAGGTTAAACCTTCTTTTTTTCTTTTTATATTGTCGAAATTTGTCGAATAATATCAAATTATGTCGTAATAAGTCTAATTATGTTTATAATAGTCGATAAATGTCTAATAATGTCATAAAATATCGTATTTAGTCTTTTATTGTCATAAATAGTCTATATTAGTCATATATTGTCTAATATTGTCATAAATTGTTTTAAAATGTCGTATTTTGTCAATTACTTTATAACTTATTATTACAAGTTAAATAAATGTGTTATCATAATATTTAATGGAGGTTATATTATGAAAAAAGTTGTAATATTTGGTGGCGGAAGTGGAATGTCACAATTGTTAAAAGGAATGATTCAATTTCCTATGGATATAACTGCAGTTGTAAGTATGTCTGACAATGGGACAAGTACAGGCCGTCTTCGTGAAGAATTTTCAATTCCCGCTGTTGGGGATATAACTAAAGTATTAATGGCAATGTCTACAGAATCTAAAGGAGTAAAAGAATTATTTAACTATCGTTTTAGTAATGATAGTAGTATTGGAAACCATTCTATTAAAAATCTAATAATGACAGCCCTATTAGAAATGAAAGGTGATTTTGCTCATTCATTGCCAATATTATGTGATTTATTAGATGTCAAAGGAAAACTTCTTCCTATTACAGAAGATAATGTTGATTTAGTCGGTATTACAAAAGAAGGATATGAAATAATAGGTGAAGCCCAAATAACAGAATCAAAAAGAAAAGTCGTTGACTTAAAATATAGTAAAAAAGTTAAAGTTACACCAAAAGTATTAGAAGAAATTAAAAAAGCCGATTTAATTATTTTTAGTTCGGGATCTCTATTAACAAGTGTTCTACCTCATATTATTATTCCCGAAATTCAAGAAGCTATTAAAAACTCCAAAGCTCGTAAAATGTATATAAGTAATATGCTTACTCAACCAGGAGAAACAGATAATTTTAAAGTTAGTGATCATATTAATTTCTTAGAAAAATATTTAGGAGCTGGAACTATTAATGCTGTTATTGCTAATAATTCTAAAATTCCTAAAAATATGTCTTTACTAGCTAAATCTGAAGGTAAAGATCCTGTAGCTGTTGATAATAAAACTCTACAAAATATGGGGGTTGAAGTTTTAGAAGAAAAATTATTCAAAGTTGAAGAAGGTTATGTAAGACACAATTCCCTTAAAACTGCTTATCTAATATTTTCTTACTTAATAGAGGACGAATAAAATGACCTTTACAACAAGATTAAAAGAAGAAATAACTAAAAATGATATCTCCGTATTAGAATCACTAGTTGAACTATCATCATTTATTAGATTCTCTGCTCGTATAAAAAAAGATAAGATAGCACTTATTATGGAAAATGCCTCAGTAGCTAGAAGAATCTATAAAGATATAAAAAATAATTTTAGTGTTAATATTAAAATAACTATTCGTAACCAAAAACGATTTCGTATAAAACAAATCTATATATTAGAAATAAACGAAAAAGTGGATACTATACTTGAATCCTTAAGCATTATTAAAAATAATAAAAAAATACTACCGGAAGAATATTTTCTAAATAGTCAAGAAGAGTTAACTTCTTTTCTTAAAGGAGCATTTCTTGCCTGTGGTAGTATCAATGATCCAAGTAAAGCAGGATATCATTTAGAATTCAATACCTCAACCCAAAAAGAGGGTTTATTTCTTGCTAAATTATTAAAGCGCTATAATATAACTGCCAAAGTAATTAAAAGAAATAATAACTATATGACATATATAAAAAGTGCTGAAATGATAAGCGAGTTAATTCGCTTATTTGGTGCAACCAATTGTTTCTTTTATTTTGAAGATATTCGTATATACCGTGATCATAAAAATATGGTTAATCGCTTAAATAACTGTGAAATTGCTAATCAAGAAAAAGTTTTAAAAACTGGCTTGAAACAATTAGATGACATAAACTATATAAAAGAGCACGACCTTCTTGGTTTACTAGATGAAAACGTTCAATCAGCAATTAAATATCGTGAAGCATATCCTGAAACTTCCCTTCAGGAATTGGCCGATATTATATCTACAGAAACTGGCCGTAAAATAGGTAAGTCAGGAATAAATCATTATTTTATTAAAGTAAAAAAATTAGTCGAAAAACACAAAGAAAGAAGTGCCAAATAGCACTTCTTTTTACCACATATTAGATAAATTACCATCTTTTTTATAAACTTCATCCATTAATATAATATAATCATATATACTATTATTCACTAAATTACTTTTTTTAACTACGGTCATTACTACTCCACCAGTAGTATTAAGAGATTCAGCAATATAATAATTATTATCATCCCAACCAGCTAAAATAGCCATATGACCATTAAGGCCAATTAAATCACCAACTTTAACTCTACCGGAGTTCATTAATTCATTAGTAATCATAACTTTTTCACCCAAATCATCTAAATCATTATGATTAGCATTGGCTCCTGCACCAATATCTCCAACATCAAAACCTCCGTTTAATAAAGCCCATGTAACAAAGCCAGAGCAATCAAGCCCGTTTGGATAATATTTACCAGTAACATAAGGTCCCCAATCAGTATAATTTTGTAAATCGCATCCCCAAATTGCCGGTCCAACAAAACTTGCTGTTATATCAGCAAATTTGCTTTCATTTAAATATAAACCTCTGTGATAATATCGTCCCTCTCCATCAACATGTTTATAAGGAGAATAATTATTTAAACGTCCATTTTCATAAAAATAATGTATACGATAAGCAAATTCCAAAGTAATAAAACGTGCAGCAGCTACTACACCAGCCCTAGTTCCATATCCTGCGTCATCTATTCTATCAAATAATATTTCATCAATTAAATTAGCTTCCTCTAAATTAAATTGTTTACATGTTATATAGCTTTTCTTAGTATTAACAACCGGCTTAGTAATAAAAGGACTAACAATTATTTTAACTTTACTTAAAGCTCCATCTTCACTAGTTAAAGAAATAGTAGTTGTTCCATAATTATTAGCAGTAATTATTCCATTTTCACTAATAGAAGCTATCTTATCATTAGCTGATGTCATTTTTATATTATCTTTAACATTACCTAACTTAACTATTTCATAAGATAGTTTTTGCTCCATTCCTCTCCACATATAAAATATGTTTTTACTAGGTTTAATTTCTAATATTTTATCAATATTAACTTTTTGTTTATCAGCATTGACAATATTACCTAAACTATCTTTAACAAAAATATTATATTCTCCATCTTCTACCGTAAAAGAACAATACCCATTTGTTGCTTTAATCCAACCGTCATCATCTTCCTTAGGTAAATTATCATTAATACTTAATAAACACCATGTTGTTTTATCAATTTTCAATAAATGACTCTTAACTTCTATATTAAAAATAACTTGATTATCAAATCGTTTAGATTCATTAATTTCAATATTAGTTACATAAGGTGGAAATTTAAAATTAACATAAGTGACATAAATACCAAGAATTATTACTATTAAAGCAATAATACTAAAGCCAATTTTTTTCTTCATTAAAGTTCCTCCATTTCTAGCATTATAACATAATATTGTTCTATATAAAATAAACTAAAAATTAAATATCTTTAATTTTTGTAACAAAAAATAATGATTTATAGTATAATTATTTTAGAATAAGAGAGGGATTATATGGCAACAAATAGAACTAACGTAACTTTTAATGATGGAACTGTTATCGAAGTCGAAAAAGGAACAACTATATATGAATTAAGTAAATTATATAAATCTAAAATGCCCTATAATATAGTAGGAGCAGAGATTGATAATGAAACAGTTCCAATGGAAACAAAAATAAATCGTGCAACAAAGCTAGAATTCATTGATGTTACATCTACTAATGGATATAAAATTAATAAATATGGTTTAGAATTTGTAACAGAAGTAGCTTTAAAAGAAACTTTTGGTTTATGTTATGAAGTAACATTTGATCATTCTATTGCTAATGGTATACACATGACAATAATCTGTGATAAAAAGTTTACTTTAACAGATGCCAAAAAACTAAAAACTAAGATGAATGAAATAATTGCTAATGACGAAAGAATTTACAATTTAAATGTTGAAAAGAAAGAAGCAATTAATTATTACAATAAAGTAAAAGCTCCAGAAAAAGCTCAAAACATTCATAATTTAACTAATAACATTGTAACAGTTTACAAATTACGTAATTATATAAATTATTTTTATTCTGAAATGCCTTATTCAACAGGCTGCTTAAATAAATATGATTTAGTCTTTTTAGGAGATAATAAATTAGTCCTACTATTTCCTTCCCCTAATTCAAAGTTTAAAGTTCCAGAATATATCCATTATCAAAATGTCATAAAGTGTTTTGAAGAAGGGAAAAAATGGATTAAAGATTTAGGTATTCCATATATACCAGATCTAAATCGTCAAGTGTCAGATTGTAAGATAGAAGATTTAATAAAATTAGTTGAAACAAACTTTAGTAATCAAATTCATGACTTAGTAGATGATATAGTAAAAAAGGGTGCAAAATATGTTCTTTTTGCAGGACCTTCCTCATCAGGAAAGACAACAACAACTAAAAAAGTAGCTTTACAATTACGTAGTCGAGGGTATGAAGTCTTAGTTATATCAGTTGATAACTACTTTAAAAATAAAAAAGATACCCCTAAAAAGGAAGATGGCGAATACGATTTTGAATGCTTAGAAGCTTTAGATTTAAAATTACTTAACAAGCAATTAAAAGATTTGATTCAAGGTAAAAAAGTTGATTTACCAGAATATAATTTTGTTACTGGAGAAAAAGAATTTAATAATGAACCGATTAAATTAAATGAAAATGCCATTATCTTAATGGAAGGATTACATTGTCTAAATGATGCGATGACTCCTGATTTAGATCCAACACTAAAATATAAAGTATATCTAAGTCCATTTATTCCAATAAACGTTGATCGTCATAATTACATTTCAACAACCGACTTACGTTTAATGCGTCGCATAGTTCGTGACAATCGTACACGTGCAACCGATGTTGGTGAAACAATAAATTATTGGAATTCCGTTCGTAGTGGCGAAGAAAAATATATTTTTCCATATATTAACAACGTAAATAAAATTGTTAATACATCGCTAGTTTATGAAGTTGGAGTCTTAAAAGTCTTTGTTGAACCATTATTATATTCTGTAAAAAGTAATTCATCAGCATACAACGAAGCCCGTCGTTTAATTAATTCACTTCGTGGTTTTTACCCAATTCCATCAGATTATGTTGGTGATGATTCAATCCTACGTGAATTTATTGGTAAAAGTTCATTTGAAACATATAAATAGAAAGAGGAGATAAAATGATAAAAGTAGCAATTAATGGATTCGGAAGAATCGGACGTCTTGCATTTAGAGAAATGATAACAGGAAGTGATTTTGATATCGTAGCAATAAACGATTTAACAGATGCGGAAACTTTAGCATATCTGTTAAAGTATGATACTAATCATCGTTCATTTCATGAGGATATCATCGATTTTGAAGGCGATGAAATAGTTATTAAGGGTACTAAAAGAATAAAAGTGTATAGCGAAAAAGACCCTGCCAATTTACCTTGGAGAGATTTAGACATTGATGTAGTTTTAGAATGTACAGGTCTATTTACTAGTTTAGAAGATGCATCAAAGCATATAGAAGCTGGTGCTAAGAAAGTAATTATATCAGCTCCTGGAAAAGGCGAAATGAAGACTATAGTATATAATGTTAATTCTGATACATTAGATGGTAGTGAAACAGTTATTTCTGCTGCTTCATGTACAACTAACTGTCTAGCGCCTGTCTTAAAAGTAATTGAAGATAATATTGGTATTGTAAAAGGATATATGACTACTGTTCATGCCTACACCAACGATCAAGCAACACTAGATATTCCCCACAAAAAAGGAATAAAAGCTCGCCGTGGACGTGCATGTGCCATGAATATTGTTCCTGCTTCAACAGGAGCAGCAAGTGCTATTGGCAAAGTTATTCCATCCCTTTTAGGTAAAATGGATGGTAATGCCTTCCGTGTTCCTGTTTCAGATGGTTCAGTTGTAGATGTAACTTTAGAATTAAAGAGAAATACAACAATTGAAGAAATAAACACATTGTTTACTAACAACCAAAATGAGACCTTAAAAATCACAATGGATCCAGTTGTATCTAGTGATATTTTAGGTAAGAAAACAGGAGCATTGGTAGATGGTTTATTAACTAATGTCCTAGAAAGTGAAGGTCGTCAACTTGTAAAAATAATAGCATGGTATGATAATGAAATGGGTTATACAGCACAAATGATGCGTACAGCTAAAAAGTTGATGAATGTTAATAAATAATTAAAGTGTCTATAAGGCACTTTTTTATGTAAAGGAATATTTAAGAAATTGAAGTCCAATTATAAGTATTTTATAATAAAAGAGGTGATGATATGAAAAAAAGAATTCAAGATATGGATGTCAAAAATAAAAGAGTATTATTAAGATGTGATTTTAATGTTCCAGTAAAAGACAATATAATTCTTGATGATAGCAAAATAGTAGCTGCTTTAAATACAATTGATTACTTAATTAAAGAAGGAGCTAAAATAATAATTCTTTCCCATTTTGGTAAAGTAAAAAAAGAAGAAGATAAAGCCAAGAACTCACTTGCTCCTATTGCTGCCCATCTCCAAAAATTGGTAAATACTAAAGTTATTTTTTCTAAACAACCAAGGAGTTTATACCTTGAGGCAAAAATAGAGAATATGAATCCTGGGGAAATAATTGTTTTAGAAAATACCCGATTTGAAGATGTTCCTAATAACTTAGAAAGTGGAAATGATACCCAACTAGCTATGTATTGGGCAGGACTTGCCGATATCTTCTGTCTAGATGCCTTTGGCTCTGCTCATCGTAAACATGCATCTACTTATGGAGTAGCTAAATTTCTTCCTAGTTGTATCGGCTTTTTAGTTCAACACGAAGTAGAAATGCTTGATACTTATATTTTGAATGCTGCTCATCCATTTACTATTGTTATGGGTGGTGCCAAAGTAGAAGATAAAGTAGAATTAATTGAATCACTTCTTCCAAGATGTGATCAGCTGCTATTAACTGGTGGTATTGCCAATTCATGCTTGGCCATTTTAGGTTTTAACGTTGGTAATTCTTTAAGAACTAAAGATCCAAATATAATGAATCGAATAAAAACAATATTAATTAAATATAAAGATAAAATAATGCTTCCAGTAGATGCTATTGTCGGCCGTGTATATGATGAAAACTATGTAGAACACGTTAACATTAATAAAGTAGCCGAAGATGATATAATTTTTGATATTGGCATGAAAACAATCGATAAATACGATGAAATTATTAAACAATCAAAAACAATATTTGTAAACGGAACAGCAGGTAAATACGAAGATATAAGATTTGCAACTGGAACAAGAGAACTACTAAATAGAATAACAGCCAGCAATGCCGTTAAAGTAGTAGGTGGTGGCGACGGTGTAAGTGCAGTAAAACATTTCAAATTAGAAACTCGTTTCAACTTCCTATCTACCGGAGGAGGAGCAACGTTAGAATATATAATCCAAGGTGGATTACCAGCTATTGATAATATTCCAGATAGTGACAAATGAAATATTTAGTTTGCAATTTAAAAGCCAATAAAACTAAAGACGAATTAAAATCATATGAAAAAGAAATATCAAAAATACTTACAATACCTACTATCGAATTAATTATTTGCCCGTCGTTGCCTTTTTTATACCTTTTTCAAAGTCCCAATTACTCTTTAGGAAGTCAAGATGTTTCAATGTTTGAAGAAGGTTCTTATACAGGAGAGACAACAGCCAATCAATTACAATCAATAAATGTCAAATATGCTTTAGTAGGACATAGTGAGAGAAGAAAATTATTGTTAGAAAATAATAAAATGATAATATCTAAAATAAAAAAATCATATCATAGTCATATAAAACCAATTTATTTTATTGGCGAAACAGAAAAAGATAAATTAAAAATTAATAAAAGATTAAAAAAACAACTTCTAACTATAATAGATGAAGTCCCTGACTATAAAAGAACAAAAATGATAATAGTCTATGAACCTAGGTGGGCAATAGGTACGGGAATAATTCCTAGTAATGAAGAAATAACAATCCGTATAAAAGAAATTAAAAGTATTATAAAAGAAAAGTATAATTTAGAACTTCCAGTATTATATGGAGGTAGTGTCAACGAAGATAATATAGATGAGTTAGTTAAAATAGATGAATTAGATGGCTTTGTTTTAGGAGAAAGCTCAAAAGAGAGTAGCGAAGTAGAATATATTTATCAAAAAATTCAAAAAAATATCTAAGTCGACAAAATAGTACATAATACCAAGTAAGTATAATTTAAACTAAAAACATAGAAAGAGAAAAAGGAACATGAAAAATAATATGAATACATTGGTAGTATGTAGTAACGAAGAAGCGAACAAACTTAAGCAAGAAATAACATCTAGAACAACAGAAATAACAATAAAATATACAGCAGATAATTACAAAGACGCACTACAAATTATCAATAGTAGTGATGACTTGGATGCAATATTAGTTGATGGAACTATTCCAGGAGAAAACATTTTAGAATTGTTAATGAATTATAAAAATGAAGTTCTTCTATCACGTACAATTATTATTGATAATATAAGACTAGATTGCTATAATCTAGCAGCTTCTAATTATCAAATATTTAATGTTATTCCTAAGAATTATAAAATAAATGAATTAATAATATCTTTAAAAGAAATAAAAAATAAACAGGAAAAATATAATTTTCATAAAATATCAATATACGATAAAGTTGCTGAAATATTGAAAAAATTAGGTATAGCTCCTGATAAGAATGGTTTTCATTATCTTAGAAAGGCAATATATGAATGTTATATGGAACCATCATTATTAACGTCAATCACAAAAGAAATATATCCTATGCTAGCAGAATCTTTTTCCAAAAAAGAAAGTTGTATTGAAAGGTCTATAAGAAGTGCAATTGAGACTGGTTGGGATAGAGGTAATTACGAATATTCTAACGAGCTTTTTTCTAATTGTGTTGATTACTATAAAACAAAGCCAACTAATGGTGAATTTATTGCTATCATTGTAGATAAATTAATGATAGAAGAAGGAAGAACTATATATTAAACAAAAAGAAATTATGCGTGTCCTCTATAATTTCTTTTTTTCTTGTGCTATTATGTTATTAGGAGTATGTGTATGAAGAAGATTTTAACAATTATATTAGATGGCTTTGGTATGCGTGAAGATATTTATGGTAACGCTATTAAAAATGCCGGAATGAATAATTTCATCAATATTTGGAACAACTATCCCCATTGTCTATTAAAAGCCAGCGGTCCTTCCATTGGCTTGCCTGAAAAACAATGTAGTAGTAGTGAATTAGGACATGAAATAATCGGTACAGGCCGTCAAATAGAAAATCCTTTAGATGAAATAAATGAAGTATTTAAAAGAGAACGTTTAAAATATAATCCTAAGTATAACGAAATGATAGATTATCTTCATAGCTATCCAAATAAAAGTCTTCATATAATTCATTTGCTATCAGATGGTGGAGTATCCTCCCACTTAAATCATTTAAAATGTTTCTTAAATACTATTCAACACGATAAGATAGAAAACAATGTATTTCTTCACTTAATCGCTGATGGCCGCGATTCCGATAAACATAAAATATACAAATATTTAAAAGATATAGAAAATAATATTCATAATAATATAAAACTAGCATCTGTTTGTGGACGTTATTATGCTTTAGATGATACAAAAGACTATAAAAGGACAAAGATGTATTATGATCTTCTTTTTGACGGTCGTGGTATCGATGCTAAAAATCTTCCACGCGTGATTGAAAAATGTTATGAAAAAAAATTATCAGATGAATATTTGCCCCCATTAAAAACAGATGATTTTCAATCACTTGATAGTAAAGATGTTTTAATATTTTTAAATTTTAGTAAAGAAAATCAACTTCAAATATTAGATTCTATTTGTAATAAAGATTTTATTGAATTTAATAATTATCAAATAAATATTAGAGTTTATAGTCTATTTGAAATAGATAAAAGATTGAATAACAATTATTTTTTTGAAATGCCCAAAAATAAAAATTCACTCCCAGAATATTTAGCTGGACTAGGATTAACCCAAGCCCATATCTATGAAAGCATAAAAACTAGTTCAATGAGCTATTATCTAAATGGTAAAAGATATTTAAAACTTGAAAATTGCGATATTTATAGTATTGATTCTCCAACTGTAGATAGTTTTGATCTAAAACCAGAAATGAACTCATTATCAGTTGCTAAAACAATTATTAAATGTATGGAAAAAGATTATGACTTTATTTTAGCTAATTTCGCCAATCCTGATGAAGTAGGTCATACCGGCAATTATCAAGCAACAATTAACGGTCTTCAAGCTATAGATGTTTGCTTAGGTAAAATTATTGAAGTAGCTGAAGAAAACTTTTATAAAGTTATTATTATTTCAAGTCATGCTAATGCCGATACAATAATTGATAGAAATAATAATATTATAACTAAAAATACATTAAGTCCTGTACCATTTATTATAATGGATAAAAAATGCAAGCTAAATAATGGAATATTAACTAGTTTTGCTCCAACTCTTCTAAAATACATGGATATTGCGATTCCTAAAGAAATGAAAGAATCAGATATTTTAATCAGTAAAAAATAAATATTACATCTTGTGTGTAATATTTTTTTTACAAAAAACTAAACTTTTCCTTGCATTTATCGGACATTGTTGCTATAATTAAAAACGTATGACTGCTTAGATGTGTGAGGTTGCCGATACACTAGGAAAGGTTGTTAAATAACTATCCAAAAAAGTCGGGGAATTCATTACGGAGCAAGTCTATACTAGATATAGACGAAGGGAGGACATAAAATGTCAAGTAACAAAGTTCGCATCACTCTAAAAGCTTATGATCATAGACTATTAGATCTAGCTTGCGGAAAAATTGTTGAAACTGTTAAAAGAACTGGGGGAGAAGTTGTTGGTCCAGTGCCACTACCTACTGAAGTAGAAAAAATCACTGTACTAAGAGCTGTACACAAATACAAAGACTCTAGAGAACAATTTGAAAGTCGTACTCACAAGAGACTTATAGATATTAAAAACCCAACAAAAGAAACTGTTGAAGCACTTGCTCACTTAGATATTCCAAGTGGTGTTGCTATTAACATAAAATAATGAAAATAATATGGAGGTAAGAAAATGAAAGGAATCTTAGGACGTAAAGTCGGAATGACTCAAGTCTTTACAAAAGATGGAAAACTTGTCCCTGTAACAGTTGTTTCAGTTGAACCAAATGTTGTTACACAAATCAAAACAACTGAAAAAGACGGTTATAACGCAATTCAACTAGCTACAGTAGACAAGAAAGAAAAAAATGCTAGCAAAGCTAGTATTGGTCATGCTAAAAAGGCAAATACAACTCCTAAGCGCTACTTAAAAGAAATTCGTAATTACGAAGGTACTTATAACTTAGGAGATACTATTGGCGCTGATGTATTCGCTGCTGGTGAATATGTTGACGTAACAGGTACAAGTAAAGGTAAAGGTACCGAAGGTGTTATTAAACGTTGGAACCAATCAAGAGGCCCTATGGCACACGGTTCACGTTATCACAGAAGACCAGGTTCAATGGGTACAATGAGACCAATGCGTGTTCTTAAAGGTAAAAAATTACCTGGTCGCATGGGTGTTGAAACAACAACAATCCAAAACCTAGAAATTATCGAAGTAAATGCTGCTGAAAATTATATTTTAGTTAGTGGAAATATTCCAGGAGCTAAACAATCTTTAGTTTTAATTAGAACTGCTACTAAAAAGAAAGGTGCTGCTGAAGCAAAAGAAATCCTTTCTTACGAAGATGAAACAGTTGTTGATGAAGTTGTAGAAAACACTACTCCAGTAGAAGAAACTACTGCTGAAGAAGTTGTTGCTACAGAAGAAAACCAAGGAGAAAGTAAGTAATTTACTTAGAAAGGTGATCTAATATGGCAAAAATACAATTAATTAATATAAAAGGCGAAAAACTAAAAGATTTAACTTTAGCTGACAATGTATGGAATATAGAAGCAAATGATATTGTTCTAAAAAAGGCAATTGATTTACAACTAGCAGCAACTAGACAAGGAACTGCCAAAACTAAAACACGTTCTGAAGTTTCTGGTGGTGGAAGAAAACCTTGGAGACAAAAAGGAACAGGTAGAGCTCGTCAAGGTTCAATTAGAGCTACACAATGGTGTGGAGGCGGAATTGCTGGAGGTGTAACACCTAGAGACTATACATTCCAAATCAATAAAAAAGAAAGAGCTTTAGCACTTAAGAGTGCTCTATCTCATAAATTCCAAGATAAGGAATTAATGGTAATAGATAACATTAATCTTGATAATTTAAAAACAAAAACTATCAAAGATATAATGGCAACACTTAAATTAGAAGGAAAAGTTTTATTCGTAACAGGCGAAGACAACGAAAATTTATACATGGCAACAAGAAATTTAGGTTATGCATATAACATAAATGCTGATGAAATAAATTGCTATGACTTAGTAAATGCTGATGTTGTTGTTTGCGATGAAAAAGCTATTGAAGTAATTGAAGGGGGACTTAAATAATGAAAGATTATACTGATATTATTATTGCACCTGTAATTACAGAAAAATCTGCTATCCAAGCAGAAGCAAATGTATATACTTTTAAAGTAAATGCATCTGCAAATAAAATCGAAATAAAGAAAGCTATCGAAGAAGCTTTTGGCGTAAAAGTAAAAAAAGTAAACACTTTAAATACTAAATCTAAAGCTAAAAGAGTTGGAAGATATGCTGGAAAAACTAAAACTTATAAAAAAGCATTTGTCACACTAGTTGATGGTGACAAAATAGAATTATAGAAGGAGAGAAGAAATTATGGCAATAAAGAAATATAATCCAACGACTAATGGTCGCCGTGGAATGACTACTTTAGCAAATAATGAAATAACGACTTCAGCTCCTGAAAAATCATTATTGGTTTCAAAAACAAAATCAGGCGGAAGAAATAACCAAGGAAAAATGACTGTTCGCCACATCGGTGGAGGGGCAAAACAAAAATACAGAGTTATTGATTTCAAGAGAAATAAAGTTGGAGTTACTGGAAAAGTAGCTACTATCGAATATGATCCAAATCGTAATGCTAATATTGCATTAATTAATTATCGCGATGGAGAAAAGAGATATATAATCGCTCCAAAAGATCTAACTGTAGGATCAATTATTGAAGCAGGCGAAAACGCTGATATCAAAATTGGTAATGCTTTACCACTTGCTAACATTCCTGTTGGTACAACAATCCATTGTATTGAAGTACAACCAGGAAAAGGAGCATCTCTATGCCGTGCAGCTGGAACAAGCGCACAAATACTTGGTCGTGAAGACAAATACGTATTAATTAGATTACAATCAGGCGAAACAAGAAAAGTTCTTGGAACTTGTATGGCAACAATCGGAACTGTAGGTAACGAAGATTATGAACTAGTTAATCTTGGAAAAGCTGGACGTAAACGTCACATGGGTATAAGACCTACAAACCGTGGTTCAGTTATGAACCCTAATGACCATCCACATGGTGGTGGTGAAGGACGTGCTCCAGTTGGACGTAAGTCACCAATGACACCATGGGGTAAAAAAGCTATGGGAGTTAAAACTCGTAGTAGCAAGAAAAAATCTAGCAAGCTAATTGTTAGTCGTAAGAAAAAATAGGAGGAAATAAATAATGGCAAGAAGTTTAAAAAAAGGACCTTATGTATTTGATAGATTATTAAAAAAGGTTCAAGAATTAAATAAAAACAATAAAAAAGAAGTTATTAAAACATGGTCTCGTCGTTCAACTATTTATCCTGATTTCATAGGACATACAATAGCTGTTCATAATGGTAAAGAATTTATTCCAGTTTATATTACAGAAGATATGGTTGGACACAAATTAGGTGAGTTTGCATTAACTCGTAAATTTGGCGGACATGCTGGACAAAAGTAGGAAAGGAGAGAATAAGTAATGGAAACATATGCAATACATAAAAATGCTATGATCGCTCCTCGTAAAGCAAGAATGACTCTTGATTTAGTAAGAGGAAAAGATGTACAAACAGCAGAAGGTATATTAGAAAATACTAATACTAAAGCAAGTAGATTAATCCTTAAGGTTTTAAAATCTGCAGTAGCTAATGCCGTAAATAACAATGGCGCAAATGAATCTGATCTTGTTATCTCTGAATGCTACATTAATCCAGGACAAGTTTTAAAAAGAATTAAATTTGGTTCAAGAACAAAAGTAGATAGAAGAGATAAAAGAACAAGTCATATTACTATCAAAGTATCTGATAATAAGGAGGTAAAATAGTATGGGACAAAAAGTAAATCCAATTGGCCTAAGAGTAGGCGTTAATAAAGATTGGGAAGCTAATTGGTTCGCAGACAAAAAAGAATTTGGTAATCTTTTAAATAAAGATAATAAAATTCGTAAATATATTGCAACTAAAATGAAAGATGCTGCAATTGCAACTGTTCTAATTGAAAGAACTTCAAAAAGAACAGATGTAAAAATCTATACTGCTAAACCTGGTGTTATTATCGGACACGGTGGAGAAGACATAGAAAAATTAAGAAATGAACTTAAAAAATTAGTAGATGAAGAAATTTATGTTTCTATCATCGAAGTAAAAAATCCAGATCTAAATGCTAAATTAGTAGCTGAACAAATCGCTAGTCAAATCGAAGCAAGAGCACCATTTAGAAGCGCTCAAAAAAGAGCTATTAGAAATACAATGAAAGCTGGAGCTAAAGGAATTAAAACTTCAGTTTCAGGAAGACTTGGTGGAGCAGAAATGGCTCGTACTGAAGGTTACACTGAAGGAACTGTTCCTTTACATACAATTAGAGCTGACATTGATTATGCTATCGCTGAAGCAAATACAACATATGGAAAAATTGGTGTAAAAGTTTGGATTTACAAAGGTGAAATTCTTCCTACTAAAAAAGCTGTGAAGGGAGAGAACAAAGATGTTAATGCCAAAAAGAACTAAGTATCGTAAACAACATCGTTTATCATACGAAGGAAAAGCAAAAGGAAATACTGAATTACATTATGGCGAATATGGTCTTATGGCTACAGAAGGTACATATATAACTGCTCAACAAATTGAAGCAGCTCGTATCGCAATGACTCGTTTCATGAAACGTGGAGGAAAAGTATGGATTAACATCTTCCCACATTTACCATTAACTAAGAAACCTCTTGGTGTTCGTCAAGGTAAAGGTAAAGGTAATGTTGAACAATGGGTTGCTGTAGTAAAAAAAGGCAAAATCATGTTTGAAGTTGGGGGCGTTAGTGAAGAAATAGCAAGAGAAGCTTTAAGACTTGCATCTCATAAACTTCCAATAACTTGCAAAATAGTTAAAAAAGAAGACAAAGGCGGTGAATCTAATGAAGGTTAATGAAGTAGTAAAAGAACTAAGAGCTTTATCAGACGAAGATCTAAAAGCAAAAATCACAGAATCTAAAAAAGAACTATTCGATCTTAGATTAAAACAATCAACTGGTTCATTAGAAAAGCCATCTAGGATTCGTGAGTTAAGAAAGAACGTTGCTAGAATGAAAACTATTTTAGCAGAAAGAGAAAATGGAGGCGAAAAATAATGGCAGATACTAAAAAAACTACATTAGTTGGTAAAGTTGTAAGTGCAAAAAATGACAAGACAATTACTGTTTTAGTTGAAACATATAAAAAGCATCCACTTTATGGTAAAAGAGTTAAATACTCAAAAAAATATACAGCTCATGACGAGTTAAATAAAGCAAAAGAAGGAGACACAGTTAGAATTAGTTCTACTAGACCATTATCAAAAACAAAAAGATATGAACTAGACGAAGTGCTAATCGAAGCTGTTGTTCTATAGGGGGTATCATTATGGTAATGCAAGAATCAAGACTTAAAGTTGCAGATAACTCTGGTGCTCGTGAACTACTTGTTATTAGAGTTGTAGGTGGAAGTAGAGTAAAAAGCGGTAACATTGGTGATATCGTAATCGGAACAGTAAAAAAAGCTATTCCAAATAGTAATATTCCTAAGGGAAAAGTTGTAAAAGCTGTAATCGTTAGAACAGTTGAAGGTGTTAGAAGAGCTGATGGTTCATATATCAAATTTGACGACAATGCATGTGTATTGATTAGAGAAGATAAGAGTCCAATTGGAACAAGAGTTTTAGGACCTGTTGCTCGTGAACTACGTGAAAAAGATTTCATGAAGATAGTTTCACTTGCACCTGAAGTATTATAGGAGGTAACTAGAATATGAAAGTTAAAGTTGGCGACAATGTAAAAGTTTTAGCTGGTAAAGATAAAGGCAAAACTGGAAGAATTATTAAGACTCTAGCTAAAGACAACAAAGTAGTTGTTGAAGGAATCAATATCGTAAAAAAACATGTAAAACCAAACAGAATGAATGAAGTTGGTTCAATAGTTGAAGTTGAGGCACCAATTCATGTATCTAACGTAAAAGTTGTTGATGAAAAAGCAACAAAAAAAGCAGAACCAAAAAAAGCAACTGCTACAAAAACAGCAAAAAAATCTAAAAAAACAGAAGAGAAAGCTAGTTAGTGGGTGAAGATATGAGTACATTTAAAAAGTTATATAATGAACAAATCATCGACTCTCTAATGAAAAAATTTAATTATTCATCTAAAATGGAAGTTCCAAAATTAGAAAAAATAGTAATTAATATGGGAGTTGGTGAAGCTTCACATGATTCAAAATTCATTGAAGCAGCAGTAAAAGACCTAGAATTAATATCTGGTCAAAAACCTGTTGTAACAAAAGCTCGTAAATCAATAGCTGGCTTTAAAATAAGAGAAGGCCAAGTAATCGGAGCTAAAGTTACATTACGTGGTGAAAATATGTATAATTTCATGGAAAAGTTAATTAAAATAGCTCTTCCACGTGTTAGAGACTTCAGAGGTATTTCAAAAACCGCTTTTGATGGTAAAGGAAATTATACTTTAGGAATAAAAGAACAAATTATATTCCCAGAAATCGAATATGATCAAGTTCTAAAAATCAGAGGAATGGATATCGTATTCGTAACAACAGCAAAAACAAACGAAGAAGCATTCGAATTATTAAATGAATTTGGAATGCCATTTAGAAAGTAAAAGGAGGAGGAAAATATTTATGGCAAAGACTAGTTTAAAAGTTAAACAACAAAGACCTGCAAAATTTAAATCAAGAGCTTATACTCGTTGCGAAAGATGTGGACGTCCTCATGGAGTTCTTCGTAAATATAAGTTATGCCGTATTTGCTTCAGAGAAATGGCAAATAATGGACAAATCCCTGGCGTTAAGAAGTCAAGTTGGTAGAAAGGAGGAATTTAGACTATGGTAGGAGATATAATTGCAGATATGCTTACAAGAATACGTAATGCAAATCAAATGAAATATGAAAATGTTGAAGTTTTAGGTTCTAAAATGACTTTAGGAATTGCTGAAATCCTAAAACGTGAAGGTTATATTGCTGATTTTAAATATGAAAAAAATCTTAAAGGCGATAAATTAAACATAACACTTAAATATGGTGATAAAAAAGAAAGAGTAATTACAGGTTTAAAAAGAATCTCAAAATCTGGATTACGTGTCTATGCCAAAAGTGATGAAATTCCTCGTGTACTTAACGGATTAGGAATTGCAATCATCTCAACTTCAAAAGGATTAATGACTGACAAAGAAGCTCGTGAAGCTGGTCTAGGAGGAGAAGTACTTGCCTATATTTGGTAAGGAAAACAAGTTATGAGTAGAATTGGAAAAAGAGAATTAGTTATTCCATCAGGAGTAACAGTAACTGTTAATGATAATACTGTAACTGTAAAAGGACCTAAGGGTGAATTAAGTTATAACAAAGCAGACATTATAAGTGTTGAAGAAGTTGATGGCAAGATAATTACAAAAAGACCAAATGATACTAAAGTTGCAAAACAACAACATGGTACAACAAATGCTTTAATCAAAAATATGATTACTGGTGTAACTGAAGGTTATCAAAAAGGTTTAGAAGCTGTTGGAGTTGGATATAGATTCCAAGTTCAAGGCAACAAAATTACATTAAATGCTGGTTATTCACATCCAGTTGTAATTGAAGTTCCTGCTGATTTAAAAGCAGAACAAGTAAGTAACACTGAAATTACAATTTCAGGAATAGATAAGCAACATGTTACTGAATTTGCGGCTAATGTTCGTAGTGTAAGAGAACCAGAACCTTACAAAGGTAAAGGTGTTCGTTACAAAGGTGAATATGTTCGTCGTAAAGAAGGTAAGAAAGCAGCTAAATAAGGGTAAGGAGTCGAGATATTATGATAGTTAAAGAATCAAGAAATGAAATGCGTAAAAAAAGACATTCTCGTATTCGTAATAAAATAAGCGGTACAGCTGAGTGCCCAAGATTAAATGTATTTAGATCAAATACACAAATATTTGCGCAAATTATCGATGATGTTAAGGGCGTTACTCTAGCTAGCTCTTCATCTGTCGAATTAAAAATTAAAAATGGTGGCAATGTTGAAGGTGCTAAATTAGTTGGTAAAGACATTGCTGAAAAAGCTAAGAAAATTAATATTACAAAAGTAGTTTTCGATAGAGGTGGATACCTTTACCACGGACGTGTTCAAGCATTAGCTGAAGCAGCACGTGAAAATGGACTAGAATTCTAAGAGGGAGGTACAAATTATGCCAAAAACAAAAATGGACTCTAAGAAAAACTTGCTTGAAGAAAAAGTTGTTTCAATTGGCCGTGTAACAAAAGTTACAAAAGGTGGTCGTCATTTTAGATTTTCTGCAACAGTTGTTGTTGGAAATAGAAAAGGATTAGTTGGAATCGGAACTGGTAAAGCTAACGAAGTACCAGAAGCTATTAAAAAAGCTATTCAAGCAGCTAATAAAAACGTAACAAAGATTGCTTTAATTGATAACAGAACAATCCCACATGAAGCTATTGGAAAAATAGGACGTGCTCAAGTATTAATTAAACCTGCAAAAGAAGGTACTGGAGTTATCGCTGGTGGATCTGCCAGAGATGTTCTAGAATTAGCAGGAGTACGTGATATAGTTTCTAAATCACTTGGATCAAATACAAAAATTAATGTTGCAAAAGCTACTCTAGAAGCTCTTAAGATGCAAAAAACACCTGAACATATTGCAGCTTTAAGAGGAAAGAAAGTTGAGGAGTTATAGTTATGAAATTAAATGAATTAGCTCAATCTCCTGAAGCAAAGAGAAAGAAAATTGTTGGTCGTGGCCCAGGTAGTGGAAGAGGTAAAACTTCTACTAGAGGTCAAAAAGGTCAAAAATCACGTTCAGGAGCAAGTATTCCAGCTTGGTTCCAAGGTGGACAAACTCCTCTTTATAGAAGAGTTCCAAAACGTGGATTTAAAAATACTAAATTTAGAATAGAATATGCAACAATTAATTTAAGTGATTTAAATAAATTTTTTGAAGATGGAGACATTGTAACTCCAGAATTATTAAAAGAAAAGGGAATTATCAAAAAACAACTTTGTGGCGTAAAAGTCTTAGGCAATGGTGAACTAGAAAAGAAATTAACTATTAAAGCTAATAGATTCTCAAGTTCAGCCGTTACAAAAATTGAAAGTGCTGGCGGAAAAGCTGAGGTGATCTAGATGTTTTCTAACCTAAAACAGCTATTTAACCGTAACAATAAAGATTTAAGAAAAAGAATATATTTTACACTATTTTGTTTAGCAGTATTTAGTTTCGGAAGTACAATTACTGTACCATGGGCTAATACAGTATATGAGGAATTAGGTTTCTTAGAAATTTTCAACTTAATGACAGGTGGAGGTTTATCTTCATTCTCCATCTTTGCATTAGGTGTAACCCCATATATTACAGCTCAAATTATTACACAATTATTACAAATGGACATCATTCCATATTTTAAAGAATTAAAAGAGCAAGGTTATACAGGCAAACAAAAAATAAATCAAATTACAAGATATCTTGGAGTAGCATTTGCTTTTATCCAAGGTTATATATTTACAATAGTTTTTTCCAATTCAAATGATTGGTCAACTATTTTAAAAACAACTGTCGTTTTAACTGCTGGAACATGTTTATTACTATGGATTGGTGATCAAATAACTAAAAGAGGTATCGGTAATGGTTTATCATTACTAATCATGGCTGGTATTTTACAATCTATGCCAAGTGTATTTGTTAATGCCTTTAATGAACTAGTATTAGCTGAAAGTTTTAATACTGTTATTGGTTCATTGTTATTCGGCTCATTTGTAATAATATATCTACTAATAATTATTGGTATGGTATGGGTACAACTTGCTGAAAGAAGAATACCAATACAATACGCTAATAGAACAAATAGTGCATATGGAGGACATCAGAATTTCCTTCCAATCAAAATTAATTCTGCTGGAGTTATTCCAGTAATATTTGCTTCAACTTTGATGGCAATTCCAACTACTGTTGTTAATTTTATTGACAATCAAACAGCTATTGATTTTGTTAACAAATATATTGTTAACACCTCATTAACTGGATTTGCTATTTATGTATTTTTAATCTTCTTCTTCGGATATTTTTATACTTTCTTACAAATGAATCCTGAAGAAATGGCTAAAAATCTAAGTAAGAGTGGAGCATACATTCCAGGTGTTAGACCAGGAAATAATACAATAGAATACGTAAGTAATGTATTAAGTAAACTAACAATAGTAGGTTCTTTATTCCTAGTTATTATTGCAGGATTACCAATACTATTTTCTAACTTCTCAGGACTATCAAGTTCTGTAACAATTGGAGGAACAGGATTACTAATCGTTGTTGGTGTAGCTATAGAAACATATAAACAATTAGAGAGTAGTCTAATTAGTAGAAATCATAGGGCAGGTATAAGAAGATAATGAATATTATATTTATAGCGCCTCCTGCAGCTGGTAAAGGAACACTTAGTGACAAACTTGTAACTAAGTATGATTATAAACATATCTCTACAGGAGACTTATTAAGAGAAGAAATAAAAAAACAATCAGCTTTAGGGAAGAGAATCGATAAAATTATATCAAAAGGCGAATTGGTAAGTGATGAAATAATCACTGAACTTCTAAAAAATGAATTACAAAATTTAAAAGGTGAGAAATTCATTTTAGATGGTTATCCAAGAAACATTGCACAAGCAGAAATATTAAAAAGTATTTTTGATGAATTAAATATAGATAATTATGTTACAATATATCTAGATTTAGAAGAAGAATTAGCAATGAAAAGAGCTCTTGGAAGAGTAATTTGTTCAAAATGTGGAGCAAGTTATAATACATATTTTGAAAATTTTATGCCTAAAAAGACAGGGATTTGTGATAAATGTGGTAGCGAACTAAAACATCGTGCTGATGATACAGAAGAAACATTTAAAAAAAGATTTCAAACTTATATAGATGTGACTTCACCAGTGCTTGATTATTATAAAAAATTAGAAAAGCTATATGTAATCGATGCTAATGTTGAATCAGACGAAGTTTTTAAAGTAGTTGAACAAATTCTTCAAAGTGGAAATGTTGGTAACTAATAAGTTATCAACATCCACCTTACCAATAAAGGCAAAAAAAATTATATAGGAGAGAAATATGGCTAAAGAAGAAAAAATTGAAGTTGAAGGTAAAGTTGTTGAGATCCTAAAAGGAGGAACTCCAATCGTTGAATTACCTAACGGACATACTGTAGAAGCCTACGTTTCTGGTAAAATGCGAGTTAATATGATTCGTATCTTACCAGGTGATACAGTTACAATTGAGTTATCGCCTTATGATTTAACACGTGGGCGTATAATATGGAATAAAAAATAATGGAGGTACAATTATGAAAGTTAGACCATCAGTTAAAAAAATTTGTGCAAAATGCAAAATCATAAGAAGAAAAGGAAAAATCATGGTTATTTGTGAAAATCCAAAACACAAACAAAAACAAGGTTAATTAGGAGGTAAAATATGGCACGTATTAAAAATATTGAATTACCAGGTGAAAAACATACTTGTATAGGATTAACTGCTATTTATGGTATAGGTAGAAGTTTAGCAAATACAATCTGCGATAATGCTGGAGTAGATAGAGAAAAAAAGATTAAAGATTTAACTGACGAAGAAATTACAAAATTACGTTCTGAAGTAGATAAACACATGGTTGAAGGTGACCTACGTCGTGAAGTTCAATTAAACATTAAAAATAAAATGGAAATTAATAGTTATCAAGGAACTAGACATAAAAAAGGTCTTCCAGTACATGGTCAAAGAACTTCAAGAAACGCTCGTACAAGAAAAGGTAAAGGTAAAGTAGTTGCTAACAAGAAGAAAGCTACTAAATAATAAATAGGAGGTTAAAAGATTATGGCTTATAATAGAAGAAAAAGAAAAGTAAAGAAAAATATTCCAGAAGCACAAGCTCATATTCATTCAACTTACAACAATACAGTTGTAACAATTACTGATAAAGAAGGTAATGTAATTAGTTGGGCTTCTGCTGGTACTATTGGATATAAGGGTTCAAAAAAGAAAACTCCATTTGCTGCTGGTATGAGTTCAGAAGCTGCTGCTAAAGCCGCAATGGATAATGGAGTTAAAAAAGTAGAAGTATTTGTTAAGGGTTTAGGTGCAGGACGTGAAAACGCAATTCGTTCATTACAAACTGCAGGATTAGAAATTACATCTATTAATGACGTTACTCCAGTTCCACATAACGGATGTCGTCCACCAAAACGTCCAAGAAATTAATTGAAAGAGGGGACTTAAGGATATGTTAAGATTTGAAAAACCAGAATACAAAATTACAGAATACATTGAAAGTAATCACTATGGAAAATTTGAACTAGAACCACTAGAAAGAGGTTTTGGTACAACAATTGGAAACGCTTTAAGAAGAGTTATGTTATCTTCTCTACCAGGAAGCGCTATTACATCTGTAAAAATTGAAGGTGTAATGCATGAATTCCAAAAAATAGATGGTGTAGTAGAAGATGTTACTGCTATTGTATTAGCTTTAAAAAGCGTTGTAATAAAAAATCATTCAGATGAAGATAAAGTTATTAGATTATATGCTGATAAAGAAGGAGCTGTAACAGCTGGCGACATTGAAAGAGATGCTGATATCGAAATTGTTAATCCAGATTTTGTAATAGCTAACCTAGTTAAAGGTGGCAAACTAGATATGGAAATGACAGTAAGTAACGGCCGTGGATATGTTGATTCTAAAACTAACCAAAAATTATTAGGTGAAAATAAAGTTGGTGTTATAGCTATCGATTCATTATACTCTCCAATTGAAAGAGTAAGTTATGAAGTTGAAAGTGCTCGTGTAGGACAAAATGAAAACTTCGATAAATTAATTATCAATGTATATACTAATGGTTCAATAACTCCTGAAGAGGCAATGGCTTTATCTGCACGTATATTAATTGAACATTTCAATATTGTAACAGATTTAAATGCTATTAGTGATGTATCAGGATTAATGGCTGAAAAGAAAGTAGATACTATTACTAAAACATTAGAAACACCTATCGAAGAAATTGAATTCTCAGTACGTGCTTATAATTGTCTAAAAAGAGCAGGTATAAATACTGTTCAAGACTTAATTTCTAAAAAAGAAATAGAAGTTACAAAGATTCGTAATTTAGGTAAAAAATCATTAAAAGAAGTAATAGACAAAGTAAAAGAAATGGGACTTAAGTTCCGCGATTAATAAATAAAAAACAAGGAGGTAAAATACTTATGGCAAAGTATAGAAGATTAAATAGAGAAAAAAGTATCCGTAGAAGTATTTTAGCTGGTTTAACTAAAGATGTTATTTTAAATGAATCTGTAGTAACAACAGAAGCAAGAGCAAAAGAAGTAAGAAAATTCGTTGATAAAATGATTACTTATGGTAAAAGAGGAACTCTAGTTTCTAGAAGAAAAGCTTTAGCTTTTGTTAATAATGATACTCAAGTAGTTGATAAAGTATTTAGTGAATTAGCTAAACGTTATGAAACTAGAAATGGTGGATATACTAGAATCATAAAACTTAAAGAAAGAGTTGGAGATGACGCTCTAACAGTAAAATTAGAACTAGTTTAATAGTTCTTTTTTTTTATTTGCTTTTTAAATTACTAATTTCTTCTTTCATAATATTAATAGTTTTTTCGAGATCCATAAAAAAATCACCATTTTCACCTTTATAAGCTTGTTCATTTTTAGGATACAATGGTTTATTATTCATATAAGGACTTCCTCCACACTTTGCTTCCTTACTATTAATATTTATCGTATTACCAATAATTCTCTCTTCAATTACTTGTTGCCAGGTTGCTGAATTTTCAAGGGTTTGACCAATCGTCATAAACCAATTACCTATAGCATTCTGCTCATTAGCTGTAAAATTATCAATTAATGCTAATCCAATAATTACAGCACTAATTGTATATAATTTTGGATCATAACTTGGGGGAAATCTATTCATAAACTCTCCATCCTCTAAAAAAATTATATTTTAAATAAGAAATTTTTATATCTAAAAACAGTTTTATTGAAAATAAACAATCTTTATGATATGATTAATTTAGACTAGAATAAAGGGTGTGTAAATATGGACGATAAATTAAAAGTATTTTGGAATTTGGATGTATTAGTAAAAATGTCACGCTCCAAAAGTGATGGTCCATCTTTACGTGTCGAAGAAGAAGAAATCGAAACAAAATTAAAAAGTTACAACCAAGAAATAGATGATATAAATTCTATTTCTGAAGAAGAAATATATGATACAAGCGCTGAAATGGCCGATCGTAACATTGAAATAATAACTAAAAAACAACTTCAATCATTAAAAAACGAATTAAAAGAAAAAAACAAGGAATTAGCAAATCTAAAAGATGAAGAAAAACTATTATATGATCAAACAACTTTATTAAGAAACAATAAAGATAGTCAAGAAAAATATCTATTAAGCATGCAAGAACGTATAAGTACAACAACTGATACTGAGATAGTTAATCATTATAATATGTTAATTACTGAAACAACAGAAAACATAAATAAACTAAATGACGAACTAAATAGTCAAAGTGGAAACTATGATGAAATCCAACAACAAATAATTGATTATACAGAAGCTATTAAAGTCCTTGAAGAAAAAATAGATAAGAAAAAGAAAATACTTGCAGAAACTCAAGCATCCTTAGAAAACCGCGATAACTATATAGATAAAGTAAAAAAAGAAAAAAACAACAAAAGAATCGCTGAATTAGAAAGTAAGAAAAAAGCCCTAAATATACGTTTAGAAGAAATAAAAAAAGATCCTAAGTATTTAGAATCTAAAATAAAAGAAATTATTAATAATAAAGAAGATTTATCTAAAACTCGTCCATATTTAATAAACCTTCTTAATCAAGTAATTAGAATTCCTTATATTAATGTTCCTATAAATAATGCTTTAGAAGAGGAATTATTAAGAGCCACTCAAGCTCGTGATTCATTTGCCAATGAAATTGACCAAAAAACATATAATATTCTTGAAGCAAATACTCCAGAAAAAGTTAGAACTGAATTTCTAAATGAACGTATTACAAAATGGCAAGAAGATTTAAATCAGCTAAATAATAAAATTCTTTTAGTTGATAAAGATAGTGAATTTAATTATAATGCTAAAGATAAAATAATAGCTGAAATGATTGCTACAATGAAAAAAGATTATAGTGAATTTCAAAGAGCATATGATGAAACACCAGATACTAGCATTGGAGCAAAAGCTCGTTTAAAAGCATCTCTAGATGAAAAGAAAGAAGACATTAAAGAAGCAGAAAAAATTGCTACATCATTTAAAAATGATGAAGCTGAAGATATTGAAAATGCTACAAGAATAATCAAATATGAATGTGAAAATCTTCGTGACAAAATTAAAGAAGCAGAAGAAGAAATTAATCGTTTAAAAAATCGTTTGACTTCTAAAAAATCTGGCTTAATTGATATCGCTTCTAAAAACAAAGATAAAGATGTTCTTAAAGAACTAGCACAAATAGTAATTGATATTAAACATCGCCGTCAATTTCCTGAAGCTCCAATAGATATTATAAATCGTCTTGAAGAATATTTAGGTTTAGACCTTATAAAAGATATTGATATTGAATTAATAAATAATACAAGTAAAATTATTCCTCGTGATTATGATCAATATATAAAAGAAGATTATCAATTAATAGATTCTCTAGATGAAACACCAATTGACGAAATATCAGCACCTCCTAAAAGAGGAATAAAAGTAATAGATGAAGCTCAAATAACTATTCCTTCTAATATATTAGATGATGTTGATAATGAAGATTCTGAAATATCTCAACCAGATGAACAATTAACTTCAAATATTGAAGAAAATACTTCCAATGAAAGTAATCTAAATGAAGAATCAGTATTAGAACCAGAAAAAATTGAAGAAGAACAAATACCGGTAGAAAATCCATTACCAACAGAAATAGCTAATAATGAAGAACTTCCATCTGAAGAAGAAAAAGAAGAGGAAGTAACTCAAGAATCAAATAAAGAAGAAAATAATGAACCTCAAGATAATAATCCATTATCAATAGATACTATTTTCAACCCTGAAAAAAAATATGAAGAGCTTCAAAATAATAATAAACAAGTAACAACTGAAGATTTAACTCATGAACTTGATCAATATATTAATAGTCTGGATAATAATCAAAACTAAGATAGGAGAGATACAATGAGTTTAAAAACAAATACTATTATAAGTTTAGAAAATAATGAAAAATATGTTGTATTAAATGAAACAATGTATGGTGGTGTAAAATATTTTCTAGTAATGGGTGTAGACGAAAATAAAGATATCATACCTAGTAACGTTGCTATAGTTGAAGAAATAATAGATGGTCAAGATACCTATGTTGATCGTGTTAAAGATCCAGAACTAATAATAATTTTAACTAGAATCTTAAAATCACAAATATAGTAGATAAAGAAATTTATCTACTTTTTTTATCTTCATTGACTTTAAAACGATTTTATAGTAGTATAACATTCAAAAAGGAGGATACCTATGGATTTACTAACTTTGATAATACAAATTATTTTAACTATTCCCCTAACTATAATACTAAATATTTTAGAAAATAAAGAAAATCGATCAATCAATTATATTCTTATTCCATCTATTTATATAATAATATTATCAGCTTTATTTCCAACTATAAAAAATAATATCTTCCTAATTGTTGTATTCGAAATTTTTATTCGCAACTTCTATATAACATCTGTAATATCCAAAGAAAATAAGATTAGCAACACAATGTTTATTATTGAAAGCGTTGTTAGTATAGCTCTTAGTTTATTTACATATAATTACTTTATTAATCAAGTAGATACAGTAATCCCTAATCCTTCAGATATTAAACCTTTATTATGGTTTTTAATAATATTATACATATCACATTTGTATAATGAATTAACTAAAGAAAAGAAAATATCATTAAAAAATAAAGATTTAAAAATAAAAAAAGAACAAATTATTGTTCAATATGCTAAATTCAAAAATCAATATGCTAAATTCATAAAAAGTAAAAATAATAATATAAACAATCTAATTTATTCTATAATGATATATAATGAATATACTAAACCTAAAATATATCGTAATATAACAAGTTATATTGGAGCAATAACTAAAAGAGAAACTGAATATGGTATTATGCGTATTAAATCATATAGCCATTTAACTGACGAAGAAAGTATTAAACTTACTATTACTAACTTTGAAAAAATTTTAAAAAATACTAAATTAAAGGAACAAGACCAAATAAATAAAATTCTAAACAACTATAATATTAAAGAACAAGACCAAATAAAAGAAATTTATAAAGAAATAATTGAATTTAATAAAATATAGAATCAAAAAAATTGCATATTATTTATAAGTATGCTAAAATACTTTTTAGAAAAACGTTGAAGACGGATTAAGTAATTATATTAAGTTCTTAAATAGAGATTAAATGTTAAAAGCTGGAAGCATTTATAGATAAATAATATAATGAAATTCACTGTTGGAGTTGTATCGTAAATAGATGCGTTAAATCTATAAAAGTGCTAGATATCTAGAATTAGGGTGGTACCGCGGGTTTTCTCGTCCCTTAGTTTTAGATTTTTTTTATTGGAGGTAAATATATGAAAGAAAAAGTTGAACAATTAAAAAAAGAAGTCCTAAAAAAAATAGAAGAGACTAATAATTTAAAAGAAATCAACGAAATAAAAGTTGAATATTTAGGGAAAAAAGGTCCAGTAAATGAACTGTCTTCTCATATTAAAGAATTAAACCAAGAAGAGAAAAAAGAATTTGGTAAATTACTAAATGATTTAAAACAAGAACTAGCATCTAATATTGAAAATAAAATTAAATTTTATGAAGAAGAAGAACTAAATAAAAAACTAGCTAGTGAAAAAATTGATGTAACATTACCTGCTACTAAGATTCCTGTTGGAGCACCAAATATTCTTGAAAAAATAATTGAAGAAATTGAAGAAGTTTTTATGTCAATGGGCTATGATGTTGTAGATGGCCCAGAAGTAGAAGAAGATAAATATAATTTTGAAATGTTAAATATTCCTAAGGGTCATCCAGCAAGAGATGCACAAGATACATTTTATATTGAAGATGAGAAAATTCTTCTTCGTAGTCAAACATCTCCTGTCCAAATAAGAACAATGCTAAAAGCAGGAGGTAAAGAACCAGTTCGTATGATCTGTCCAGGAAAAACATATCGTCGTGATGCTGATGACGCAACTCATTCTCATCAATTTATGCAAATTGAAGGTTTATTAGTTGACAAAAATATTCGTTTATCTGATCTAAAAGGAACATTCGATGTAATAGCTAAAAAATTATTTGGGGAAGATTGTGAAACTAGATTTAGACCTAGTTATTATCAATTTACTGAACCATCAGTAGAAACAGATATCTCTTGCTTTGTTTGTAAAGGAAAAGGATGTCCACTATGTAAGAATACAGGTTGGATTACAGTTAGTGGAGCAGGTATGGTTCACCCTAATGTATTAAGAAATTGTGGCTATGATCCAGCCATCTGGTCAGGTTTTGCTTTTGGTTTTGGAGCTGAAAGATTAGCCATGTTAAAATATGGTATTAATGATATAAGAACATTCTATCAAACAGATCTAAGAGAATTAGAAACATTCGATCGAAAGGAGGCCGAATAATGATAAGTTTAAATTGGGTAAAAGACTATATAGATATCGAAGAAGAAGACTTACATGAACTAGCTGTTAAGATAACTAAAGCTGGTGTAAATGTTGAAAAAGTAATAGATAGTCACATAGATAACCTTGTAATTGGAAAAGTTATTAAATGTACTGATCATCCAGATAGTGATCACCTACATATCTGCCAAGTAGATATTGGAAATAAAATCACTCAAATCGTATGTGGTGCTCCAAATGTTAAAGAAGGAATAAAAGTAATTGTTGCATTACCAGGATGTATACTACCAGGAAATAACGAAATAAAAGCCGGTATAATTCGTGGAGAAGAATCTAATGGTATGATTTGTGCTTTATTTGAGCTTGGAGTAGAAGAAAAAACCGAAGAAACATATGCTAAAGGAATCGAAATTCTAAATACAGATTTAGAACCAGGTACAGATGCTAATACATACCTAGGTACAGATGATGTTCTATATGAATTAGATGTTCATAAACATCGTAACAATGATTGTTACTATCATATTGGTTTTGCTTATGAAATAGCTAGTATCTTAAATAAAAAAGTAAAACTACCAGATACTAAGTATAAAGAAATTGCTGAAGATATAAATGATTATATAAAAATTAAAGTAGAAACCGACAAATGCCCATACTACACTGCTAAGATGGTAAAAAACGTTGAAATAAAAGAATCACCATCATTTATTCAAAAACGCCTAATTAGTGCTGGAATGCGCCCTATAAATAACGTTGTAGATATTTCTAACTATGTAATGCTAGAATATGGTCAACCTCTACATTTCTTTGATAAAAACAAACTAGGAGATACAATTTTAGTTCGTAATGCTAAAGAAAATGAAAAGATTAAAACTTTAGATGGTCAAGAACGTTCATTACTAACTAGCGATATCGTAATAACTGATGGTCAAAAACCAGTTTGTATAGCAGGTGTTATGGGTGGGGAAAATACAGAAGTTGATGAAAATACTAAAGATATTTTAATAGAAAGCGCTATCTTTGATTCTGTAAGTATTCGTTATACTTCAAGTCGTCTGGATTTAAAAAGTGAAGCATCAATAAGATATGGTAAAGGTTTATCTTATGAATATACTGATGCTGCCTTAGAAAGAGCTTGCTATTTACTAGAAAAATACGCAAATGCCACAATTCTAAGTGGAATTGCTAAATATGATAATATAGATAAAAAAGATAAGATAGTTAAATTTAAAACAAATGAAATAAGTACTCTTTTAGGTTTAGAGTTAACTGATAAAGATGTTGAAACAGAATTAAATCGTTTAATGTTTCCTTATAAATTAAATAAAAATATTTTTACTGTTACTATCCCTCATCGTCGTTTAGACGTTGATCCAAATGTTAATGATATAGCTGAAGAAATAGGTAGATTATATGGCTATGAAAATCTTACTTCTACTTTACCTAATATTCCAAATCGTCGAGGAATATATGTAGGAGATGTTCTATTAAGAAAACAAATAACTAAAAGATTAAGAACTCTAGGTTTAAATGAAACTAAAAACTATACTTTAATAAGTCCTGAAATGGCAAGTAGATTCAATTATGAAAATAAAGAAAAAATTAAATTACCTAATCCTATGAGTTCTGATAAATCTATAATAAGAACATCTTTACTACCATCTTTAATAAATGTATACGAATATAATAAAGCACGTAATGTAAAAGATATATTAATTTATGAAATATCTAAAACTTATGATATTAATTATAATGAAGATAGTAAAGTAGCAATCTTAATGAAAGGAAATTACCTAATAAATGATTGGCAACATACAACTACTAAATGTGATTTCTATTGTCTTAAAGGTATAATTGAAAATTTATTAAATTATTTAGGATTTAAAAATAGATATACCTTTGTCTCATCAGAAATCAAAGATCTTCATCCTGGTATTAGTGCTAAGATATATATAGATCGTGAAGAAATAGGTATCATTGGTCGTATTCATCCTTCATATAAGAAAGAAGAAATATATCTAGCTGAATTATCAATGACTAAATTATATAATAAACAAATAAAACCATTAAAATTCAAAGAAGCATCAAAATATCCAGAAATAGTTAAAGATTTAGCTTTTGTAGTTGATAATGATATTGAAAGCGAAGTAATTAAAAATCAAATAAAAAAATCAGGTGGTCGTTTATTAACTAATATAGAAGTATTTGATATATATAATAATATTACAGAAGGTAAAAAATCAATTGCTTACAAACTTACATTTAAAGATTCAAGTAGAACTTTATCTGATGAAGAAGTTATGATTGTCTTTAATAAAATAATTAAAGAAGTAGAAGAAAAAACAACAGCTAAATTAAGAAGTTAAAAAGTACTTTAATAGTACTTTTTTCTTATTTAACAACAATTAATAATATGATATTCTTATTATATGAGGTGTTAAAATGAAAAAACTTAAAATAGTCTTACTATTTTTAAAATTATTATTATTCTTTTTTATATATGAAATAATTAGTAACCAATTATACCCAATAATATCAAGATCAATTTTATATGGTCGTTATGGTAGAGAGTTTATCGTTGAAATGAGTTGTATCCTCTTAGCTGTAATTGTTATTATAATATTTAAAAATACATATATATTTAAAGAAAAGAAAGAAAACTTTAGCAAATCATTATTAATTGGTGGTTTTATGATTGGTTTATCTTTTCTAAGTTTACTAGTTAATTTATTGAGTCTTAAAACTAATCCTTTAATAATCGATGTACTATCTTTATTACTATATTGTCTTTCTATTGGTGTAATGGAAGAAATACTATGTCGTGGTTGGATTCAAAATGAATTTATTGAAAAATATAGCAATACTCAAAAACAAGTAATTATCTCTATTTTATGTTCATCTATAATCTTTGGAGGAATGCATATATCCAATATTTGGATTGGTGGCCAAGGTATAATTGAAACAATAGCTCAAATTATTCAAGCTATTGGTGCCGGTTTCCTTTTAGGATGTATTTACTATCGTACTAAAAATATCTGGGCTAATGCTTTCATTCATGGCTTTTGGGATTTTGCTATTTATATATCCCTTATTGATACTATTAAAGATTGTACAGAGGGAAATATTACCAAAACATATTTAATATCAAGTCTTTTAATATCCATAATTATGTCTATAATTTATATTCTAATAGGTCTTTATCTTCTCAGAAAAGATAAAATAAAAGACTTAGTTTCTATTAAATATACAGCTGAAGAAATAGAAAAATCAGAGAAAAATAAATCTCGTTTAATCTTTATTATTATTGTTTTATATTTTTCTATAGGTTATTTACCAGAATATGATAATCCTGAAATATGCTATAATTATGATTTAAAAGAAATATCTTATAATGAATTAACTTATCCAGTTTATACTGAATATCAATTAGATAATTCTAATAATCAATATGAATTAAAACTAGAAGATAATATCTTCTCAATAACTAATTTAAAAACAAATGAAAAACAAGAGTTCTATAATAAAACAATCTTAAATTTTATTGTTATCCAAAACAATGATATATATACTATCCTTTTAATTGGTTATAACGAATATCAAACAGATACTATAACATATATTACTAATATTAACGAAAAAGAGCTTGATACAGAAGAATTTATATCAAATACAATAAAATCCTTTAATATAATAGAAAACTCTCCTACAGTCGAAAAAACAGGTTATATTATAGATAATCAAAATAATATAAAATATATATTCCTTGAAACATATAAAAAAGATAAATTAATCTTAATCGATAATAATTTATATTTATTCAATTAAAAAAGTTATTATGAATTTCATAATAACTTTTTTCTTATCTTTGACCAGCTGTATAAGTTTTTGTTGAAGTCTTAGTCTTACCAGTAAATGTCCAACCTTCTAAATAAGATTTCTCACTCCATTTATATTGATAAGATGTAGATTTCTTAGTACTTACAGTAGCATCTATAGTAACAGTTGTTTGTTTTATACATTTCTCTCCACTTAATGTATAGCCATTAGGACAAGTATAATTCTTAATATCACCCTTAACAGTTTTAATACACTTAGTACCATTTAAAACTGCATCACTATCTTCACAATAGTATTTGTTTTCTCCTTTAACAGTTTTAGTACATTTCATATTTTCTCCTTCACCAGAAGCTGTATATCCAGTAGGGCAACTATAACTATATTTCTTAGTTGCAGTAGCACTTATTTTCATTTCACATTTCTTAGTACTTGAATTATATGTATATCCAGAAGGACAAGTATATGTTGTTTGACCAGTTGAAGCAGTAGCATCCTTAGTTATTGTACATTTCGTACCAGATAAAGTTCCACCATTAGGACAAGTATAACTTGTTGAACCAGAATTATAAGTTGCATTATATGTTTTAGTACATTTAGTACCATTCTTTGAATATCCAGAAGGACAACTATAAGTAGTATTAGCAGTAGCACTAGAAGTTATTGTACATTTATTTCCACTTAAAGATCCTCCACTAGGACAACTATATTTAGTATTAGCAGTTGCAGAAATAGTTGTTGTCTTATAACATGTAGAACCACTTCTTGAATAACCAGAAGGACAAGTATATGAAGTAGATTGACTTCTAGTATAGTAAATATATTTATACCATATACCTTTATTTCCACAAGGAGAACCACAAGTAGCTCCAGAAATAGCACCTTGTAATACTAATTTAGAAGTAGTACCAGTATATGCTTTAGAAGATGAAGTATAATACTTAGTTCCTTGATTTACCCATCCACCATATGAAGTATGAGCAGTAGCTGCTACTGAAGTAGTTTTAGAACAAGTAGAACCACTTCTTGTATAACCAGAAGGACAACTATAAGTAGTACTTCCAGATGCCGTATATACTTTATAACAACTTGTTCCATTTTTTGTATAACCAGAAGGACAAGTATAACTTGTACTAGCAGAAGCATTAGAAGTTATTGTACACTTAGAACCACTTAAAGTTCCACCACTAGGACAACTATAAGATCCACTGCCAGTTTTCTTTGTAGCATCATAAGTCTTAACACATTTTGTACCATTCTTAGTATAACCAGAAGGACAAGTATAAGTAGTTTCACCTTTATGTTCTGTTGCGTTAGTATATTTTATACAATATGCTCCATTTAATGTATAACCAGAAGGACAAGTATAATCGGTTCCAACTTCTTTCTTAATTGGATCAGCACTAACAGTATAGTCGCCAGTATAATTATATTTAGCGTCCGTAGTTATAACTTGATCAGGATTGTATACAGGAGTAGCATCGATTGTAGCACCAGTAGTTTTCTTAATACATTTAGTACCATTCTTTGTGTAACCACTAGGGCAAGTATAAACAGTCTTCGTAGTTACAATTGCTTTTTTATGTTGATATAGTATCGTTTTTACTGTATAAATATCATCTTTAACACTACCAGTTTCAGTACCATCAGAATCAACTCTTTCAGTTACTGAATCATCATTAGATATACCAGTTGTATTATTAGATTGATTATTATTGTTGTTAGCAATAGTACTAGAATTATCACCATTATTGATTACAGTTGTACAAGTACCATTAGAACATACAGTAGTACAACCAATAGTTTCTAATATATAATCTTGTTGTTCACCACAATTTAATTGTACTTTTAAAGTATATTCATCATCAGCAATCTTTGTAACTTCAACTTTACTAGTAGTCTCATCACAAGTTTGACCATCTTTATCGGTAAATCTGATTAACATTTTATTATCAATCATTTCTTTTAATGTCATTGATGTTTGATCGCCAACATTTGCTGGAAGTCTATCAACAGTATAATAGTTTCTTGCAGCATCTTTCATTGTTTTAATGTTTTCTGAATAAATTGAATCATAGAAAACATCTAAATTAGCCTTAGGAAATAGCCATAAAAGAAGTAAGATAAATAAAGCTAAAATTATTACTTTAATTATAATATCTTTCCAGTTAATTCCAACTTTGTAAGTAACATTATCATTATCGTACATAACTTATAACCTCCTACCTATATTTACTTAGAAAGTGTTTTACCAGATGACATTGCATAGTTATTTTGTGCCATGCCTTCCAAATCCCCTTGAATTCTTTGTCCGAATGTTTGACCGTTAATTAAAACATCATCGATACCCCATTCATAATCACAACCATTATTAATCCAAGCTTGAATTTCATCTAATGTAACATGATCAGGTTCATCACCATTAAATTTGTTATAAACTTCCCAAGTAGTTTGAACTGAATCAATAACATTATCATTTATATCTCTTACCTCATAATGGTTAGCAAATATTAATTGTGCTTCCGTAGTAAGAAGCATAGCTGATGCATGATTAGCAAGAATTTGTTCACTTGTATAAGTATATTCAACATCATCAACTTTAATTGTACATCCATTACCTTTCATAATGTCTGCCATTACTTGTCCAACTTCAACATATATACTATTAATAGTCTCTCTATCAGTAGCTTTAAATATATCTTCACGTTTTTGTTGAATCCACTCAGTTAATGGATAAACCCCATTAGTTCCATATTCAGCCAATGCTGAACCAAAATCAATTGGTTTAATCGCTTCAGGATTTACCATATCTTTAAAATCATCATTTCCTGATGCATATACAACATGGTATAAATATGGATCAACATTTAATGGAGAAATCAAAAGATTTAATAGATTTAAATGTAAAACATCGATTTCTTCTAATGTAGTAGGTGTATATACACCATTAATATATAAAATTAATGTCTTTATTTCTTCAACAGTATAAGCTGTTCCAGTAGAAGGATTAATAATTCCCATATCATTTAATTGATTAACTAAAGTTGTAGCTCTTTCAGTTACTAAAGCATCATCATTAATATCCCCATAATTAATAGGTTCAGGAGTTTCTTCTAAAACTTCTATATTATCTTCTGCTTCAGCAGTTTCTCCTGTACTAGTATTACCTGATGTGTAATCGTTATTTTCTTGATTTACATCTTGAGAAACTGTAACATCTCCTCCTGTACTTCTAAATAGTGTAGATATTTTATCTGCATTAGTTCCAATTAAAGCTGCTACTATAAGTGATGCTGCCACGGCTCCTGCAACAACGGCTCCCGTTTTTTTCTTACCTTTACCAGTATTTTGCCTTTTACGTTTAGCAAATTTTTTGTCATATTCTTGGCGAAGATCATCATTAAGTAAAACCTTTTTTATTTCTTCGAATTCATCAATTAAATCATTGAATTCTTGTGCTGAGATTTTATCATTAATTCGATCTTCATAAAGTTGATTTTCGTAATTCTCTAAAGCTACTTTTATCTCATCTGAAGTAGCATCTGTTTGAATGTTTAAAATATCATAATAATTCATAGTATTACCCCCCTTAATAAAACATTTTCTCCTTTTCGTCACTTACACTACCATATAACACTTAAAAAGTCAACCTTATCTTTATATATAGGATAAATGCCAATCAAAATATAAAATATTTAATTAAGAAAATTATAACACTATATGACAAAAAATTGTCAAAAAAGCATCTAAATTTTTCTAAAAATAAAAAAATATGATATAATTAACTACACGGGGCAGACCAGGTTTCGACAGATTATGTCTGTGTATGACTGCAAGTGGTAGGAATTACCTAAAATTCACAATTAAAATAAAATGACAAAGAGTCATATAATTTCGCTTCAAATGCTTTAGCATTTGCCTAATAGAAGGTTAAGAAGCACTCTTATTTATTTTCATCTATAGGATAAATTAAGGGTTAATATATATAGATTATATTATTAGATATCCTAAGATCTAATAATGAATCTTTTTTAGGATAGTTAAGAAATAGGTACGTTATAGCCGTCTTCTTAATGAAATTATAAATCTAACTAAACTTGTAGACGTTATATAACAGAGTAGTTTGGACAGGAGTTCGATTCTCCTCTGCTCCACCATATGTAACATACTCTTATCTTTAGAGTTTAATATATAAAAATAAGATTACTTTTAACTAGGTAATCTCTTTTTTTTAAAATAAAAAAACCACTATGTGGTTTTTATTTATTTGGGTCAATTAAAATTTTAATAGCATTATCTTCGCCGGAAGTCAATCTCTCAAAAGCATTTTGTACGCCATCTAATCCAACTATATCATCAACAAATTTCAACATATCAATTTTACGTGTAGACATTAAATCAATACATTCTTTAAATTCATCATATGTATATCCAATAGCTCCATATACTTTTAATTCATGCATAACTAATAAAACAGAAGGAATAGTAATACTTTCCATTGAAACTCCAACCATAACTACAGTTCCATTTGGTTTAACACAAGCAAGGGCAGTTGAAACAGCTGCACTATTCCCTGAACAATCAAATACTACATCATATCCAAAAGGACACTCTCTTCTAACATTTTCCATAAACTTTTCATCATGAGCATAAAAGTATTCATCAGCACACTTTAATGTAACTGCTTTTTTACCACGTTTTTCATTAGTTTCAGATATAGCTACATAAGAAGCTCCATTCATTTTAGCAAACATAGCACATATATCGCCTATAATTCCCGCTCCAATAACTAAAACTTTAGAACCTATTTTAATATCAGCTAAATTAACAGCATGCAACCCAACAGCAGTTGGTTCTACCATCGCAACTTCAGAATCAGTAATATTACTAGGAACCTTAATAACTAAATCGGGTCTTACGGCAGTTGCCTCAGCATAACCACCAGGGTTAGTTAAAGACAACCCAACAGCATATGTCCAAGTATCAGGACAATATTGTGGATTTCCACTTAAGCAAGCAGGACACTTTCCACAAGGCGAAATAGGTAAACCTGTTACACGATCTCCAATTTTTAAATCTTTACGTGACCCAGGGTCAGTTACTACTCCACAAAACTCATGTCCCATTACTAATCCATCAGGCATTCCCATATCCCAATAATGAATATCAGAACCACAAATTCCTGTTTTCTTAATATCAATAACAACACTACCATCTTTAGACTTTGCATTATTAATAGTCGAAACTTCTAGTTTCTTTTTACCTTTTAAGGAAACACATTTCACAAAAATCAACTCCTATTATTTATAAAAGTATACCACTATTTTAAAAAAAAGTGTATAATTTATATAAGCCGACTTAGCACAGTGGTAGTGCAACGCCCTCGTAACGCGTAGGTCGCTGGTTCAAATCCGGCAGTCGGCACCATATAATATTTAAAAAAAGAATAGCTTGAATTTTCAAACTATTCTTTTTATTTAACTTGTTAATAACTGATTAGTTATTAACAAGCTCTTTTAAAATTCAACATATTCATTAGTATTATATAATGTTCCATTTATTTCAATATATACAGCATACTTACCTTTTAAACCATCATTATTAATATACTTAGTAACAACAATTCCATTTTTAGTCTCTTCTTCTGTAAAAATATCAACACATAAAGCAGTATATGGTTTTTTACTTACTCGTAGGTTATAATAATTAGCAGTTATTCCTTTATATAATACAATATTAACTGAATCAGTTCTTTTAAATTGACCTTTAACTACTAAACGATCAACCTCTTTATCAATACTAATATCATGTTTTTTATAAGTATCATCGATTTTTTTAGTAAATAAATTAAATGTTAATTTTTTATCATCTTTCTTTGTTTCACCAAGTGAACCAATTCTGTTTGCTTCACCCAATTTAAAATTATTATCATCAGTATATAAACTCATTTTTTCAACACGATAATTATTTGTTGGTAATTTTATTTCAAAAACTACTTCATCATCAATAATTTCTACTGTATCAGATAATAATTCAGCACCTTTACTAAATCCCGCAGGTTGATTAGAATTTTTACCATCTACAAATACTATACCACCAGAATGAACTATATAATGATCCTTATCTAAATAATCAACATCAGATATGTATGGAGAATAAAATTCACTTCCTCTTTCTTTACCATATTCCCATACTTGTTCAATTGTCATTTTATCAGTATCTATCTTATACATAACTCCTCTAGTATAACTATTAGAAGCATCAACATATTCTTCTTTAATTTTTGATTTATTATTACCGTTATCTAAGATAAATACATATCCTTCTGGAGTAATCATTGCCGCATGTTGACTCCATTGCCATTCAAAGTCGTCGCCAACAGGTGTAAAGAAATACTTTTGATATTCTTCACTCCAATTAGTTGAATCACCAATAATCCAATTTAATTTTCCTGTATCATAGTCTAAATTAATAACAGCATCTTGATGACGACCTGACAAGGTAATAGAATTAGTTTTTTTATCATACCAAACTGAATTATTATGAAACCAATCATAATCAGACCAGTTTTCACTTTTACCATCTGTCATCTTTAAAACATCTTTTAAATCAAATGTTTTTACTATTTCTCCAGTTTTCCTATCTAATTCAACAATATAATCTTCTACAGTACCACTTTCGTTATTAAAGTCATCACTTGCAACTAAAAGATTTCCATTTTCCATTTCATAATAATCATGGTGATATCCCCCAGGAAGACTATATTCATTATATATCTTACCTAATAAATCCATTTCATATAATCCTGTCATATAATATGGACTATTAACTAATCTTTCCGTACTAACTAAAAGATTTCCATTTTCTAATCTGTCTATTTTCCATAATGCATAATTAGTAAAATACCATCTAACATCACCATTTACATCATATGCCATAGTATACCCACTACTAGATGGTGTAAAGAAATATAATTCGTTAGTTAATTTACTTTTTTTAGCATCTACTTCCGTTGGCAAAGCCATATTAGAAGGTAATTTATCAGTTTTAATTTCTATTTCCTTTTTAATTTCTTGATTATCATCTTCATATTCAATTATAACTTTATTTTTTCTATCAGCATATAAACCATAAATAGGTAAATAATGCTCTTTTTCTTTAGCAAAAGTATGTGTAAAAGTTGATAATTTATCATCACCTTTTATAGTAACTGTTACTTCAACCTCCTTATCAGTTTCAAACATTATTAATGCTGTTAATGGCGAATTGCCATAAGGATTCAAAATAACATTAGGTTCATCAATTGTATAACCATCAATTTTAAAATCCTTTTCTTTTTCACTTTGTAAAGCAATCATACTTTTAACTTGATTAACTTCTTCTTTATTTAACTTATTTTTTCCTATCCAAAATCCTCCAATTACTAAGAGTATTACAATAATTAAAACTCCCAGTCCCAATAATATTTTTTTCTTTTTCATAAATACATAATTTCTCCTTTCTTGCTATCATCATACAAAAAAAACAAATAAAAATAAATAAAGAAATAGTTGAAAATAACTCAACTAAGAGTTGAGTTAAATTAAGTAGCACAGCTATCCATTGTTAAAGGAATTTTATAAGTTGTAATTTTATCATTTTTATCAGTTGCATTAATTGTTAAATATAAACTATTATCATTATATTCATCACAATTTTTTTCATAGTCATCAACAGATAAAGTAACTTCTTTTAAAAATTCATCTAATTTAATATTTTCTTTATTAGAAGAAAAAGAACTTATTTTCACATCTACGTTATTGTCTGATTCAAATAAACTACATTCTATATCTTTATATAAAGTATCATCTTCCTCTCCACTATATTCAATATTAGTAATATATATAGCAGATTTACTTTCATTATAAGCAATACTCCCAGATATATTAAAAAAATTACTAGAAGAAGATAAAGTTTTAAATTTAAAATCATCGTTAAGTTTTACAACTAATAATATTATTCCTATAATAATTAAAATTATAAGTGGAATTAATAGTAATAACCATTTAAATGTTTTAGGATGTTCTGCCTTTTCTTTATATTCACCATCTAATAGTTCTTCTAAACTAATATTAAAATCTTTACTAATTTGTTTTATTAATCCAGTATCAGGCATATTCAAACCATTTTCCCATTTACTTACAGCTTGATAAGTAACATTATATTTTTGTGCTAATTGACTTTGTGTTAAATTATGCTTTTTTCTTATCTCTTTAATAACTTGTCCAAATTTTTCTTGATTCATAAGAACATCCTTCCTAAAGATAATCTAATTATATCATTTTCTAATAAATTTGTAATTATAGTGTCAATTTATTTAAAAAAATTGTATAATTTTAAAACTTTGTGGTATTATATTAATGTACTTGAAAAAGTACTATTTATGCCGAGATAGTTGTAACGTTAGAACGTATGCTTTGTTTGCATAAGGTGACTTGTTTAACTCAGTCTCTCGGCACCAAATGTCAACCAAAAGACCATATTGGTCTTTTTTTAATAGTAAATCAACAAAATGTACATTTTTTATACCCAAATTAATAAATATCTGCTATAATTCTCTTATAGACTAGGAGCAGTTATTATGGAGAAAAATTATTCTGAAACAAATATTCAACCTGAACAAAAATATATAGTATCCTTAGATAATGGTATCCGTCGCGAAGAACCAATAACGATGGAAGTTTTTAACAACTTTAAAGATGGCTCACAACTAGTTCAATTAAATAATAATGTATTTGGTGTTTTTAAATCAAATAGTTTAAACCCTGATACAATGTATATAGATGATTATGATATTATAAAATCAGACATTGCCGAATTATTTGATGTTGATCACGAAGAAAGTAAAAGAATAGTAACAGAAGATCAAAATATCGGAGTCTTTACCTTATTAAATTATAGTAAAGATATTGAGACAAGAATATCTGCTACAACCGTTATTAACCATATGCTAACATATTTAAATAATGGTGTAATTCCTGAAAAAGATGCTACTTGGTTAACTAATGTTTTAGAAATACCAATATATACTAAAGGAAATGGTATTAAAAGTCATGATACTATAGAAGATATTATTAAACTAGGGTTATATGCTTTAATTAAAGAAATTGAACTTCAAACTGGTACATCTATCGATACTAAAGTTAAAAGAGCAATTGAAAAAAAATATCTTCGTATGATTCTATTCGATTATATTGTTGGTCGCAAATATCGTGGTTTAGATTATTGTTTAATTAGCAAACAAAATGAATATAAAAAGCCAGTTTGGTCTGATGCTTATTTAAGCCCAATCTCTGTAACTAATAGTATAGATAAAGATAATTTAGTTGGCGATAATGAATATATATTAAATAATAAACTAGTAAATAAAACCGCTTTAATAAATACCTTATTTGAAAGATTCTATCCTGAAATAAGAAAAATGAGCGAAGCTATTAATGATGCTAAAAAATTATATATAGATGCTGTTATTAGAATAATTTATAATAATACAGATTTAAAAAATGCTTCTATATTAGAAAATGACATTGTTAAAAATATTCAAGATATTGCTAAATTACAAAAAGAAAAAGAATCTAAATTAGCTAAAGAAGAAAAAACAAATAAAGTAGAAAGAACAATGGCGACTCAAAGTATCAACGTTCGTGTAACAACTAAATTAGACTTAATTCAAAAGAAATATCCAATTAACCCTAAAGATCATCCAGAGTTACTAAAAGAAAAAAAGAAACAATTAGAACAAGAGGATATCAAATTAGTTGTCGAAGAAGAGAAAAAAAGTCAAGGTTTTGCCACTGCTGCTATTCTAATCGCTGCTGTATCATTAATTTGTGGTATTGGAATAGGTATAGCTTATGTATTATTAACTTTTGGAAACTAGTAATAGTTTCCTTTTTATTGCATTAATAAATAAAACATTATAAAATAAACATATATAGCAGGTGGTTTTTATGAGTAAAAAAAAACAAAACAAAAAACCAAATAATAACAAAGTAATAATTCTATTTATCTGTATAATAATAGTATTAATTATTTCTAATATCTATTTTATCTCTATATATAATAAAGCTAATAAAGAAGATAAAATAACTCAAGAAATATTATTTAGAGAAACAGATGAAGATTATCAAGATAATAAAAAATATTATGCAACAATTAGTTATAAAAAATTCAAAAAATTATATAAAGATGAAGATATAACAACAATTGCTATTTTAGATAATACAACAAATACTCACGATAAATTTATAGAAATGATTAATAAAATAGCTTACTATAAAAATACTAAAATTTATCTTTTAGAAATAAATAAATTATCTAAAAAAAATACTATAGCATTTTATGAACTAGATGAACGTTTATCATCCCTAGAAACAAACTATATACTAAGTGTAAGTAATAATCAAATATTATCTATTACAACATTCACAAATGATAAATTAAATAAAATAGTAGAAGGATTAGGTGAGTAAATATGGGAAAAGTATATGATCAAGTATGTATGTTTAAAGCAAAATATCCAGGAACAATTACTTGGTGGCGTTTACGCAAACATTCAAAAGTAGTTGAAGAACATCTAGCTTCTGATGAAGAACCTTTATATTCTTTTGCTGGTCAAAAAACTCCAGATGTCTTTGATTTCTTTTCAACAGCAGTTTTAACAGTTACTAATAAAAGACTATTAATAGGGCAAGATCATATTATTACCGGATATACTTTAATCTCCATTACTCCTGATATGTTTAATGATTTAACTGCTTATAGTGGTCTTCTATTTGGTCGTGTTACAATTGATACCGTAAAAGAAAGAGTCTTCTTTTCCGACTTAGATAAAAAAAGTTTACCAGAGATAGAAAACGCTATAACTAGTAATATGATGGAACAAAAACAAAAATATGCTGCTCGTACAAACGATATAGAGTAATTTATTATAGGAGTATATTATGAAGAAAAAGTACAAACTTAAAAAAAGTGCTATTATCATAATGTGTTTATTCCTAATTATTTTAATAGCCATAATTTTATTTATTCTTTCTTTATTTAAAACAAAATCTTATAGTTATGAATATAATTTAAATGAATATAAAATAAGTGAAAACTATGACGATAAAAATCAAGTGTTTTATTATGAAATAGTATATAACGATATAACATATAATTTAATTTATAATAGTAAATATATAAAAGAAAATAAACTAATAAAAGACATTACTAAATATGAAGCAGATGATTATACATGTCTTCTTATTAAAAGTGATTACATTACTACCAAACCTTTATGTAGTTATCAAGATAAACTAATTGATGCTCACTTAGTTGAAGGTCAAGTAAAAGAAAAAATAACTAAATATTTAGAAAATTCAACTATAAAAGAAGATACATATGAAAATTATCAACTATATAATACAGCAAACAAAATATTCATCTGGTCTTATAAAGGATTTACCTATATTAACAACTCTACTAGAGAATTTATTAAAATATTTGATAATGATATATATGATATTCCTCTAGCTTCAAGAGTAAATGAATATATAGTTATTCCTGATTATGAACAAAAACACTCATTTAATAAAGTATATATTTTAAATATGAATACCCTTGAATTAAAAGAATGGAAATTAAAATATGATATATCATTTGATAGTTATATTTTAGGATATCATGACAAATCTCTTTATATAGTTGATCGTAAGAATAAAATAGAATATGAATTAGTACCTCATCGTGAAAAAATGCGTATTGTAGGTTCTTCAAATAAACAAGGAATTATATATAATAATAATCATTCTGAAAAAATAACTTTAAATAAACTTATATCTAAAGATTATCAATTTAAATATCCTAACAACTATCATTATGAATTAAAAAATAATACCTTATACTTAACATATTTAGATTATAATATTAAAACTAAAATATCTAATCAAAAAATATCTTCTATTATTCATGTTAATAATGATGAAGTATATTATTTAGTAAATGATACATTATATAAGTATAATTTAAAATATGGAGAAACAAAACTTATTTCTTATGAAGAATGGCAACGAAATAATAAAAATTTAATCTTTATTAATGACCAAACAGAAAAATAAACATATGTTATATTAGGAGTGATTTTATGTACGATAAATACCTAATACAACAAGGAGATAGTTTAACTACTATTGCTGAAAAATTTCATACTAAAGAAAATATTATTTTAGAATTAAATAATATTCCTTTTCCTGATATGCTAAGAGCAGGTAAAGAAATAATAGTTCCAATTAATAAAGAACAATACTTTGAATACTATACAATCAAAAAAGGAGACACCCTATATGAAATAGCTCGCCAATATAATATTAATCCTGAGTTATTAGCTTTATTAAATGGTTTAAACAGTCAAGATTATATCTATCCTAATCAAGAAATTCTAATTCCTAAAAGTAATTATAGTTATTATGTAACAAAAGAAGGAGATACCTTAGATATAGTAGCTCAAAAATTTAATCAAAGACCATTAGAATTATTAAATACTAACGATACAATATATCTCCAATCTGGACAACTATTAGTTAAGAAAAATTAAAAAAGTAGATTTCTACTTTTTTATTTGCAATTAAATAATTAATAATTATTAAACAAGATATGATATAATAAAAAAAGAATAGGAGGTATGAAATAAATGATTATAAGAAATCCTTATAATATAGTTGTCAAATACTATAAAATAATCAATTTATTGTTATTAATTCCTATGCTTTATTTATCCCTTAAGTTTGGGGATATTGCTGGTTTCTTTAGTGATTATATAGCTCAAGGATATACTACTCATGAAACCAATTTTGCTGATACATATGTTACAGTTTTAACTGCAGTAGCGATAGTCTTTATGCTTATCTCTAATGCTATTCTTTATTTTATATTTGCTACAAGGAAAAAAAATAACTTAATATATGGTATAAGTGTATTATATTATATTGTTTTACTTATTGCGATGGTAATACTAGGTTCATCAATGAGTAGTATAGAAAGAGATAGTTTAGATCCAACATTTGCTAATCTTGTCCGTGATATTTCTTTTATTGTTTATTTACCGATTTATTTTTTTATGTTAGTTAATATCGTAAATGCCTCTGGATTTAATATAAAAACTTTCCGTTTTGATAAAAATGCCGATTTAAAAGTTAGTGACGATGAAGATGAAATTGAAATAAAAGTCGGTAGTGAAAATAATAGTCTTAAGAAAAATATTATCCATTTAATTCGTGAATTAAAATATTATATATTAGAAAATAAACTAGTATTTACATGTATTGCAGTTGCTCTTATTTTAATAGTTGGTTATACAACATATACAAATTATCGTGTTTATAATCGTACATACGCTTCCAATCAAGCAGTTATACTAGATAACTTTTCTGTATCAGTTAAAGAAAGTTACATAACTAATACAGATTACCAAGGTAAAATAATAGCTAAGGATAAATATTATCTTGCTGTTAAAATTGGCGTTGAGAACAAAGGAGCTTCAACACCTATCGATACCTCGTACTTTAGATTATATATTGGCGATGAAGTATTATATCCGAGTTATGATCGTAGTTCTCGTTTCATTGACATTGCTAAAACATATCAAGGTAGTCCTTTACCAGCAAAATCATCTGATGAATATGTATTTGTCTATGAATTAAATAAAAATCAAATAAAAACAAGTTATCAAATACGTATTTTAAATGAAGCTCCAGTTATTAAAAATAATAAATTAGTATCTAAATATCGTAAAATAAATATAAGACCTCATAATATTACTAAGAAATCATCTATTGGTGAGTCATCACTAGGTATCGAAAATTCATTAAAAGATACAACTTTAGGAGATACAAAAATTACTATTAATAGTTTTAATACTAAAACCAGCTATAAATATACACAAAAAATATGTGATGAAAATGATGATTGTACAAACATCACTGATACCATAGTTCCAAGTGGGGGAAATGCTCTAGTAATTATTGAAGACGAATTAATTTGGGATAAAGATACGTCATATTATAAAAATTCTCACCGTGATTTTTATGGGGACTTTGTTACTATAACTTATGAATTTAATGTTTTCTCAGGTCGTGATCGTGGTGATAAAAAAGTTACAACAGAATTAAAAAATATTACTCCTCAAGGAATGACTGACCAAAGTATTTATGAAGTTCCAAGTACAATTTTAAATGCCGAAAAAATAACAATGAATATCAAAATTAGAAATAAAACTTTAACAATTATTATTAAAGAATAAAAGTTATTTTGTTTAATTGACAAAGAATATTTAATAGTGTAAAATACTAAATATGCAAGTGAGATATCTCACTTGATATTTTGGGGCTTTAGCCAAGCGGTAAGGCAAGGGACTGCAACTCCCTGAGCACCGGTTCGAATCCGGTAGGCCCCTCCATAAAAAATATATGTTCAATTTTATTTAGTTGAACTTAATGTAAAATCAACCTTTTAAGGTTGATTTTTTAATTTTCATAAAATTAGTACGATTATATAGAATAACTACAAAAGATAATTTTTTAATATATATTAACATTGAATCAGTGAGTATGAAAATATTAAATTTATATACTTTTAGTATTTGGAAAGTAGTTTAGACAGTTTTATTTTCTTTTTTAAATAATAAAAATATTATCTATTATTAAATTTAAGTGAAATTTTTTAGAGTGATTATAACAAAGTTAATGTATTATTATTTATAATAAAAAATGAAACAACAAAAGGTAATTTAAAAAGAATAAGAACATACACATCAGTATCTAATTATATTGATTGCTACATTGATGGCGTTCCAACAAAATATGTTGGTTACTATGAACCTACTTCTG
>CALVJQ010000001.1 GCA_944332265.1 uncultured Bacilli bacterium | reverse complement strand
GCATAGTTCATTGTAGTGTTTGCGAATATAAAAAAGATTAGAAATAATCTTTTTTTTAGGTGGTTATTTTGTGGTAAAGGTAGTATCTTTTATTTTTTTTTGTTATAATCGTGGATAGGTGGTTTACATGAAGCAAGAGAATATTAGAAATTTTAGTATTATAGCCCATATAGATCATGGAAAGAGTACTTTAGCAGATCGAATTTTAGAAATTACAGGTGGAGTAGACAAGCATGATATGAAGGCACAAATGCTTGATAGTATGGATTTAGAAAGAGAAAGAGGCATTACTATTAAGTTAAATGCAGTTCAATTGTCTTATAAGTATAAGGGTGAAGAATATACTTTGCATTTGATAGATACTCCTGGTCATGTTGACTTTAGTTATGAAGTTTCACGTAGTTTAGCAGCTTGTGAGGGAGCTATATTGGTAGTTGATGCAGCACAAGGAATTGAAGCTCAAACATTAGCAAATTTGTATTTAGCACTAGAAGATGATTTGGTTATTATTCCTGTAATTAATAAAATAGATTTGCCTAATGCAGATGTACCAAAAGTTTTAAAAGAATTAAAAGATGTTTTAGGGTTTAATGAAAATGAAGTTTTGTTATGTAGTGGTAAAACAGGAGAAGGAGTTGAAGATTTAATAAAAGCGGTTATTGAACGAATTCCAGCTCCTAAAATTGATAATGAAGCCCCAACGAGAGCACTAGTATTTGATAGTCATTTTGATGCTTATCGTGGAGTTATTGCTTTGGTTAGAGTTTTTGAAGGAAAAATCACTAATAAAGATACGATGAAATTATTAGCAACTAAGGATGAGTATGAGGTTGTGGAATTGGGTGTTAATCATCCTAAAGAAGAAGTTAAAGGTGAATTGGTATCAGGAGAAGTAGGATGGATAAGTGGCTCAATAAAAGATATTAGAAGTGTAAGAGTTGGAGATACTTTAACTGTTTTAAGAAATGAAGCAAAAGAACAATTACCTGGATATCAACCAATGAAACCGATGGTGTATAGTGGAATATTTCCAATTGAACCTAATAAATTTCCTTCTTTAAGAGAGGCTTTAGAAAAATTGCAATTAAATGATGCTTCGTTAACTTTTGAACCAGAAACTTCTGATGCTCTTGGCTTTGGCTTTAGAACTGGTTTTTTAGGTTTATTGCATATGGACATTATAATGTCTCGTTTAGAAAGAGAATTTGACTTAGATGTTATTGCCACAAGTCCCTCTGTTGTATATCAAGTTTTATTAACTAATGGTGAGACTTTATTAGTCGATAGTCCTACTAAATTGCCTGATCGTGCTAAAATAGATTCTATATATGAACCTTATATAAAAACTAATATATTTGTACCTAGCGATTATATTGGAGCAATTATGGAATTGTGTCAGGATAAAAGAGGTAATTATGTAGGAATGGAATATATTGATCCAACCCGTGTTAATATTCATTATGAAATTCCTTTGGCAGAGATAGTTTATGACTTTTTTGATAGATTAAAGAGTATGACTAAGGGATATGCTTCCTTTGATTATGAATTATGTGGATATAAAGAATCTAATTTAGTCAAAATGGATATTTTGATTAATGGGGATACGGTAGATGCTTTAAGTATGATAGTTCATAAGGATGATGCTTATAATCGAGGTAAAAAGATAGTTGAAAATTTAAAGAAAATTATTCCAAGGCAGATGTTTCAAGTACCTATTCAAGCAAGTATTGGGAATAAAGTAATTGCTCGTGAAAATATAAGCGCAATGAGAAAGAATGTATTAGCTAAATGTTATGGTGGAGATATTTCGCGTAAAAAGAAATTGCTGGAAAAACAAAAAGAGGGTAAAAAGAGAATGAAAATGGTAGGAAGAGTTGAAGTGCCACAAGAAGCATTTTTAGCAGTTTTAAAATCTGATAAATAGAAATAAAAGAAATTAGCAAGTAAAACTTGCTTTTTTTTCGTTTGAAAGATAAAATAATTTTTGCGTGTATGAGGATGTGACATTTAATATGATAAATATGGCTTTAAATGATAAAGATAAAGAAGATTATATTATAGGAGTTTCTTTTTTAGAATTAGGAGAAAAATTAAAAATTATATATGCTGATGAGCATGTAGAGATAGAAGATTTTTCACTTTTAAGATTGAATGAAATTTGGCGTAAGATGGAAAGACAATTTGAAACATATAAAGATACATATTGTAAAGTATGTTATGAAAGAAGTTTAAAAGCAATTTTAAAGAGTCTTGGTGAAGCAATTTTAGCTATTGGGGCTGTTTATTTTACAACAAATTTAGATATGCCACTTATTTTAAAAGGCTTAATTATTATATTTATTGCTTTTAGTTCAATCTATTATCAACGTATATGGAGTCTTGAAAATAAAATTAGTAATTATATGATTAATAAAGTTAATATTATAGAAGAATTTATAAATAATAAAGATAAATTTAAGATAAGAATTGTAAATCCTCAAGATGGATTGGAATATGATTGGTATTTATTAACTTTGTCAGGAATAGATGAAATAACAGATGTAAGAACTTTAAATTTAATTGGTAAGTCATTAACTACTGAAGTTAAAGAGGATGAAAGGAAAAATACTGAAAGGTTTTTAAGTAAAAAAATGGGGGATTTTAGATGATAAATATGTTGTTTTCAGATGATAAAAAGGAATTTATAAGAGATATAAGAATAGAAAATGATGAGATAGTATTATTAATGGGAGATAATTCTTTAAGAAAAGAAAAATTTACCGTTCATAATTTACAATTTTATCGTTTAAAAATGATTCAACAAGCAGAAGAGTATTTACCTAATTTTTTAAATAGACTTAGTGATGAGTCTTTAAAAATTACGATAAAAAAATATTTATTTATAATAGGTGGAATTGCTAGTATGTATTTTTTATATAATATAGATATACATATAATTATGAAGATAATATTGTCTATAATAATTATTTTAGGAGAGATAGGACATTTTATTTATAGTGAATGTTTATTAGATATATTAGGAAATGGGGTAATTGAAGCTTTTGCAACAAAGAAATATTTAGAATGTAAAAATAATTTTAGTTATTTTGATACTAAAGATGGAGAAGAAAAATTTATTTTGCCACCTGAATTTATTGAAAGATTTGGATTAACAGAAGATGATATTATAAAAGCTGATAGTCAAATAGAAGAGTTTCGTAAGAATGGAAAAGATTTAAATGAATTAAAAATGGTATTAGCTAAAAGAAGTAAACTAGAATAGGAAGCTATTTTAGTTTTTTTATGTTATACTTATGATAGTGTATGAAAGTGAGTATGATTCAATGACGAAGATAAGAGTAAATAAAGGGGATTTATTATCTTTAGTAAATGATTATAAAACTAAAATAGATGATTTATCAGCTAATTTGCAAGATTTGATTTCTACTTTAGAGGGAATTTCTGATGATAGTAAAATAAGTGGAGTTAGTAGTAAAGCAAATAGTATTGCTAGTGGTGTAGAAAATATTAAAAAAGATTATTTAACAGAAGTAGATAATTTAAATGAGTATGTTAATTCTATTACTAATATTGATGAAACTGATCCACAAGAGGAAGTTATTAGTATTTCAAATAATACAATAACTACTTCTTCTTTAAAGAATGTTTCTTTTGCTTCTTCTCCTTTAGAAATGAAATTAGGTGGAATTGAAGGCAATACGATAACATTGCCTGCTGGTTTAGGTACTGTTTGTACTTATATGGGATGGCAGTGTATTACTGCTACTAGTTCTAATCAATATAAATTAAGAGAAGCAGCAGGGATGAATTTTGATAGTGAAGGATACGGAAAAATAAATGATCGTTTTGTTATTGCAACGACAACTACTTATGGAAATGTTGGAGATTATTTAGATGTTAAATTAACAAATGGAAATGTTATAAAATGTGTAATTGGTGATATTAAGAGTCAAGGAGATGCTGGATGTAATGAATGGGGACATCAAAACGGCAATAATGTTATTGAATTTGTTGTAGATAAAGATTCTTGGTATTCTAGTAATCATGCTAATCCTTCTATTAGTGATGAGTATTTTGTTAGTGAACGTACTGGTGATATAACAAGTAATGGAGCTGTAGGGGTTGCTTCAATTACGAATAAAGGAAATTATTTTGATTATGCATAGGAGGAATTAAGATGGCTTATAGTGGTGATATTAGTAAATTAGAAGCTTGTTTAAGTGCAATTAATGCTGTTTCATTAGAAGTTAATTTTTCTAGTGCTTGGGAAGGAAAAGCATATCAAAAACAGAATGAATTAATAACAAATTTAAATTCTTCTTTAAAAGAATTATTAGAACAAGTAACAAAGTTAATAGAAGCATTATCTAAAATAGACGAATTTCATAATAAGGAGAATATTTTTAATAATTACGTTAATCTATTACAAGGGATGAATTCCGATGATAGTAATTATATTAATTATAATAATTTAAAGAATACTGCTTATCAGGAAATGAATAATTGTAAAGATAGCGCGGTTAATTTATTAAATGGTATTAGTGGTTCTTATAGTTCGGCTATTAATAGTATTGGAGCTACTAATGTAGTTAGCACATCTGTTTCTTTACTTCCTAATTCTTTATTTAGTGCTGGTGTAACAGCTGTTCAATCTAATGATGATAGTAGTAAGGATTGGACTGATACGGTTCCAGCAGCAGTTGCTGTTTCAAGTTCTTTATCACATAATTCTACTAATACTGGGGGTGTATCTTCAAAAGTTAGTTCAGGTGGTAGTACTCAACCATATGTTAGTGTTGAGGCGGTTCCTAATTATGTTGTAGAAAAGATTGATATGAGTAATGTCCCAGATGCACCAGAAGATACAATTTGTGCTGCTAATACTAATTTAAATGTAAAAAGTAAAAAGAAGGGGATTACTAGTACTTTTTCTAAACAAACACAAGAGATTGTGACTAAGCATGCTAATGACTTTAATTATGAGAATTTTAAAAGTATCATTGGAGGCGATGAGGATTTTAAAAATTATTGTAAGAATGTTTTAGGGGGAGTATTTGCTAAGTGGGTTGGTAAAAAGAAAAAAGGAGAAGGAACAACTGCTTCGGAATTTCAAGAAATTGCTGAATATGTTTTCGGTTTAATGGTTTTATATGGCTTTGATTATTGTAATGGCGATCCTGGACATTATGGTAAGTATGGTGCTAATAATGCTAGTGTAGCTTCAAATGCTTTTTATCCATCTGGAGTATATAATTCACCAGGTAAAAATGATAATACTAATGGTGGAAATATTGATGCTATTTGTGCAGGTACTCAAAAAGATGGAGTTAATATGACTACTAATTGTAATTATGGAATGGATTATTTATATCGAAAAGCAGGAATTTTAGGTGAAAATGGTGCGCCTAAAAGTTCATGTGCAGCAACGGCTTTATTAAAATATGCAAGTGAAAATGGTGGAGGTATTACAACGCGTGTAGATCAGTTGCAGGTTGGTGATTTAATTCAAATATATAATGGTCCAGTATCAGAAGCTGATGCAATGAGTGGCGATGTTAGTCGCTGGAAGAAGAATGGTAATTGGTATCATGTATGTTGTGTAGGTGAAGTCGAGAAAAATGAAGCAGGCGAAACAGTAGCTGTTGTTCTATATGATGCAGGTCATCGTTTTACAAATAGTGGTGATTTTAAATATCGTGTAGAGTTAGATCCTAATAATACACGTAATTTGGGAGATTATTCTAATACTTGGGTTGGAATTAATCTTGGAGTAATAGAACAAGATTCTTATACTCAAGTATCTTGATGGTAGGTGATATTAGTGAATGATATTAAATTTATAAATAATTATCAGTTTGGAAATAAAGATGAATATGAATGTATTTTTATGATTAAAGAAAATCCCGCTTATGCCATTCATATTTGGTCAAGACTGGTAAATGATATTATGAATAATGAACCTGATGACGTTAATAAAAAGAGGGGGTTATCAAAAGATTGGTGGGAAAGAACAGGTCCATATAGTTCCTCAGGGTTTGTTGAAATAAATTTATATGAATATTTGGATGATTTAAAGAAATATTTATTTGCACCTTCTTTTTCCTTTGAAGAAGCTGATGAAGCTTTAAATTTGATAATTAGTTTTTTGCAATTTGCTGCTTCTTGTCATTTTCATGTTATAGCAAGATTAAAATAAATGGAGGGATAAAATGTTAGAATTGGAATATGAAACTTTAATGGATACTATTGATGAGATAGGAAGTAAATTAGATGATTATAATGCTCATGTTAGTGATTTAAAGGTATTATCAGATAAAATAAGTAGTTCTACTGATTGGATTGATGAAGCTATAAAACCAACATTTATTAGTTATTTGAATTCTTATATAGAAATTTATAAAGCTGTGGCGGAAGCTATTGCAGCTTATCAGCAATTTATGACTAAAAAGTTAGAAAATTTTAATGAACATGAATCAAAGTTCAGTTAGGAGGATTTGATGAGTAATAGTACTGTTCGTATTGATTTAGATGTAATTGATGATTGGAAAGCAACTTTAGCATCTATTAACAATCAATGTATAGAAGATATTAATGAATTATCAAGAATAGTTAAGGATTTTGATAATTTTAAGGGGCATACGGCAGATGTTGCAAGAGAGTTAATAACTGATATATTACAATCTGCTAATAAAGCTCATGAAAATTTAGATTCTGCACAAAAAACATTAACTAATATTCAAGAAGTTAAATCTAATGCTTAATAATATGTTATAATTTAGTAGGTGATTTTATGAATAAGCAGGATGTATTTAAAAAAGAATTAGATTATATTTCTGATGAAGATATAAAAGAATCTTTAAAATTTTTGATAGATAAAATTCCAGATTATTTTTTTTCAATTCCAGCTGCTTCAACAGGTAAGTATCATCCGATGTATGCTCAAGGTGATGGTGGTTTGGTTCGCCATACAAAAGCAGCAATTAGAATGGCTTATGAATTATTTGGAATTTATAAATTTCCTAAACGTGTTAAAGATTTAATAATTATGGCTCTTTTATTACATGATAGTGTAAAAAAAGGAGAGGAAGAAAATAAATATACTTTATTTGATCATCCTTTGGTAGCATGTTCATTCATTAAAAAGTATAAAGATGAATTAAAAATAAGTAATGATGATATTCTTTTTGTATGTGATTGTATTGCTAGTCATATGGGAAGATTTAATACTAGTGAATTTAGCGATGTTATATTACCATTGCCAAAAACTCCTGAACAGAAATTTGTTCATATGTGTGATTATTTAGCTAGTAGGAAAGTAATTAATATTAATTTTGATGAAGATAATAATATAGTAGATTAAAATCTACTTTTTTTGTCGCTAATTATTATTTTTAGAATAGATTACTAATGATAGGAGTTTTTTTATGGAAATAGTAATTGGTATTTTAATTCCCTTTTTGGGAACTACTTTAGGATCATTGATGGTTTATTTTATGAAGAAAAACATGAATCGTAAAATAGAAAATATTATTTTGGGATTTGCGGCTGGGGTTATGGTAGCTGCTTCTATATGGTCGCTTATTATTCCTTCTTTAGAGGGAGCAAAAGGTATTAAGTGTTTACCTGTAGTAATTGGAATGAGTTGTGGTATTTTATTTTTTTTCTTAGGAGATAGATGGTTAAAAAAGAAAAAAATTAGTAGTGATAAAATGAATAATTTGATGGTTGCTATAACATTACATAATATTCCTGAGGGGATGGCTGTTGGAGTTGCTTTTGCTTCTTATTTAGCAGGTAGTCTTAGTTTAACTTCAGCTTTTGCTTTAGCGATAGGAATTGCAATTCAAAATTTTCCGGAGGGAGCAATTGTATCTTTTCCACTCTTAAAGAGAGGGTATAGTAAAAATAAAGCATTCGGTTATGGTTTTATTTCAGCTTTATTTGAGTTATTGGGATCGATTATTACATTGGTATTTACTAGTTTTATAGTATCGGTTTTACCGTATTTTTTAGCGATTGCTGCAGGAGCGATGTTTTATGTTGTAATTATAGAATTAATTCCAGAATCTAATTCAAGTAATAAAGTAAATGTCTTAGGTTTTTTAGTTGGCTTTTTATTAATGATGATTCTTGATGTGTATTTAGGATAAACGTGATATAATTAATAGGTATTTTTAATAAAGGTGATATTGTGAAAAGATTTGAAGCTGCTAATAGAGCAAGTATTTTAGGAGTTATTGGTAATTTATTTTTATTTATTATTAAGTTAGTTGTGGCGATTTTCTCATCTAGTCAAGCAATGATTGCTGATGCAATGAATAGTGCTTCAGATATATTAAGTTCAATTATGACTTATATAGGAAATAAAGTTGCCTCAGTAGAAGCTGATGATGATCATAATTTGGGTCATGGTAAAGCAGAATATATATATTCGATGTTAATTAGTATTACGATGATTATTTTAGGAGGAAAAATATTAACTGATTCTTTTTGTTCTTTAATTAAACCTGTTGAATATAACTTTTCGATTTGGTTAGTAGTAGTTTGTATAATAACAATTTTGATTAAATTATTATTATATCTTTATACTAGAAGACTTGGTAAGAAGTATAATAATTTATTAGTTGTTGCTAATAGTAAGGATCATCGTAATGATTGTGTTATTACTACATTTAATTTATTATCGGCGATTTTTTATGCTTGGGGATTTAAATTTTTTGATGGCGTAGTTGGAATTGGTATTTCTTTGTGGATTATTTATACAGGAATTATGATTTTTAAAGATAGCTATGATGTTTTAATGGATAAAACTTTTTCGATTGAAACAAAAGATAAAGTTATGAAAATAATAGATAAGTATGATGAGATAAAGAAAATTAATCATTTTAATGCTACACCTGTAGGTTATTTGTATCAAGTTTCATTTTCAATATTTGTGGATGGGAAAATGTCAACTTTTGATAGTCATAGAATAGCTAATGAATTAGAAAGAGAAATTGAAAGAGAAGTTCCAGAAATTTATCTTACTGTTATACATGTTAATCCAATAGATTTAAAAAAAGATAATTAAAAATTATCTTTTTTTATGGTAAAATATTTAATAGGAGGATTAAGTATGAGAATTTTTAAATGTATGACATGTGGAAATGTAATTGAATTAATGGAAGGAAGTAATTCTAATATAATGTGTTGTGGGGAAAAAATGGTAGAGTTAGTTCCTAATACAAAGGATGCAAGTGTTGAAAAACATGTTCCATATTGTGAAATTAATGAAGGTATAGTAAATGTTAAAGTAGGAGAGGTAACTCATCCAATGGAAGAAGAACATTATATTGAATGGATAGCTGCAGAATATAGTGATTCTGTTGTTAAGTATTATTTAAAACCTGGAGATGAACCACAAGGAGAATTTGATTACGAAGAAGGTATGAAAATTTATGCTTATTGCAATCTTCATGGCTTGTGGATGAAGGAGCTTTAAAGATAGAAATTTAGCAGGTTAAGGGAAATAAGTAATGCTTAACGATAAAGCTAAAAAAATTGTAAATATCAAGTTAAATGATTTAACTAAAAGTAAATTTCGTCGCTCGTTTTATCTAAGGAAAAAGGAAATTGCTTATATTGATAAAGTTGGTTTAGAGCATATTCAAGAACATGCTTATGAATTTATTAGAAAGAAGTTGGCACCAGCTTATCCATTGAATGATGGGGCACAGACTCCAATGAAGAATCATCCGGTTTTTATTGCTCAACATGCAACTGCAACGTGTTGTCGTGGATGTTTAGAAAAATGGCATCATATTCCAAAAGGAAGAGAACTTAAGGATAATGAAATTAATTATGTTGTAGCACTCATTATGAGTTGGATAATTAAAAACTATAAAAAATAATTTTATAGTTTTTTTAGTTGAATTTGACTTATTTTACTTATATAGATAGAATATTCTTATATTTATAAAGAGGGGTTTTTATGGAAAGTATTGAGTATTATATTGATAAATCTTTGGAAATGAAAAATGGTAGTGTTGGAGGAAGTGCTGCTTATTTATTTGATGATGTTGCTCTTGTTAAATATGTTTTATCAACTGAGTATGGGAAGGCAAGAGCTAATGAAGAAGAAATAGCTAAAATAGTAAAACAAAAAAATGAAGAAGGAGTTAGAACACCAAAGCATATTGCCATAAAAAGAGAAGTTATTGATGATAAAAATATTTGTTGGGTATTGCAAGAAAAAGCTGTAGGTGAGACTTTTACAGAATACGCACAAGTTTATTCGGAAAATGTTGCTGAGCAGTTAAAAAGGCAATATATTTTAGCAGCAGCTCCAAGTCGTCATTATGAAAGATTTATTAGTGATATTTGTTCTTTATTTAATATGGGATTAGAACTAAAGCCTAAGAATTTTTTCTATGATATAAACGAAGGATTTACGATTATTGATTTGTTAGAAGCTAATGAGACACCAATTAATTTTAATTCTTTAGAAGAAATAGTGCGTTTAAATGCTCTTGCTAGATCTGTTTTTAATTTTACATGTGTAAGTTCTTATAATAAGTATGCTACAGATGAACAAAGAGAATTATCACGTAATTTAAATTATAAAATTATGTTACGTGTCTTAGAAGCTATGGAAAAAGTTGTACCAGATTTTGAACGATATAAAAGGTGGGTATTGCGTAAATATTCACAAGAAGAATTAGAATTTTTAAAAGTTAATAATTATTATAATGGTGATTTAAAATTAACTTTAGAAGAAAAGAAGTATTTTTGGCAAAAAATAAATGAAATAGTAAATACTTGCTTAATTAAAATATCTAATGGTGAAGTAGAATATTGGGAGATTGAAGCTAATGAAATAAGAATTGCTTTATCTTCTTGTGGTATTTCTGAAGCTTGGTTGTATAGTGATGATAATAAATTAGTCCCATCGGATTATGATGATAATTATGAATATGAGATGTCATGTAGTGATATGCTTATGGATAAATGTATGGAATTATTTAATATTCGTTTACAAGAGTTAGCTAATAATAGTAATAACGAATTTATTACTCGTGCTATTAATGAGATGGAAAAAAAGAAAAAGCATCAAATATAAATTTATAAAATTATTTTATATTAATTGACTTATATATAAAAAGTAAATATAATAAGCGAAACAGGGGGATAATTATGAATAATACTGATTATAATTTATATAAAATATTTTTGTATTTGTATGAACAAAAAAGCATTTCAAAAACTGCTAATTTATTATATGTTTCTCAACCAGCAATTAGTTATAGCCTTAAAGAATTAGAAAATCAACTTGGTTATACTTTATTTTATCGTAATTCAAAGGGGATAGAACCAACTATGGAAGCTAAAGAATTATATTCTTATATTTCAACGGCTTTTAATATAGTTAAATCGGGAGAGGATCATATTCGTAGTTTAAATAGTTTAAATGTTGGATGTATTAGAATAGGGACTCCTTCGTTTATAGGAGTGTTTTATTTATCTTCATTTATTGCTGATTTTCGTAAATTATATCCTGGAATAAAATTTGAAATTATTAGTAGATCTACTGCTGATATGGTGGAAATGCTTGAAACAAGAAAAATAGATTTAATCGTTGATACTTTGCCAATTTCAACAACGAAGAAATCAGTAAAAAAAGTGGCTTTAACAAGATTACAGAATTGTTTTGCATATAATAATAAAGTGTTTAAAGATATTGAAATAAAAAATGTAGATGATTTAAAGAAATATCCTTTGATATTGCCTAGTGCTACTGCATCTATTAGGATGAAATTAGATGAATATATGGAAGCACGTAATACTAAGTTGTATCCTGTTTTTGAATCGTGGACGACTGAAATGATGTTAGAAATGGTAAGAAGAGGAGTCGGAATTGGTTATTTTGTTAAAAATGTAATAGAGATTCAAAATGATCGTGAAAATTTTAATATAATTACTTTTAATGATGATTTACCTGCTGTTGATGTTTGTGCTGTTTATATTGAAGATTTTACAACTACTGCATTGAATAAATTTATAGATTTTTTAACTAGTGAGAGGAAATAAAGTTGGTGGTAATATGAATTTTTTGTTAAGTGATGAAAATTATATAGATAATGAAGATTTAGAAATTAGAAATAAACTGTACAAAGAATTTATTAGTTTACCTAAAGAGTTTTTGGCTAAGATGAGGCATTTTCAGCCACAAATTGGTTGCTTTAATAATTGTGGTTTTTGTAGTAAGTTTTCTGTTTGCAAAAGTGAATATTGGGATGAAAAAGCTTTAAGAAATGTAATTAGTGCTCTTAAATGTGCATCCTCAACTTATACATCAGATGATCATTTATTAGCATGGGATAGAAAGGAACATCGAGTTGGTGTTGTCTTCCCTTATATTAATAGTGATGTTGGTGCTTATTTATATTTGGATAAGTATATAGATTTGTGTTATAAAGAACTTGGAGTTAGAACGCGTATTTCAACTGTTGGTTTTAGTCGACATAATAAAAAATTGAATGCTATGCATAAGAAAATAAATTCTTCTGCTTTGATATATGCCTTAGCAGGAGTAAGGTTATCAATTAGTCAATATGGTAGGGTTTGGGAAGATGAGCAGGCTTTAGTTTCGTTAGAGGAGTATAAAAAAGATTTAGCTAATTTTTTACAAATTTATAAACCTTATTTTAATACTTTTGGATCTGGTTCAAGAAAGATGTGTGTTGAATTAAGATATAATCCTTTAGTAGAAAATGCAGATGTTTTTAATTTTGATTACGAGGGAAAAAGAATACTTTGTACTAATAATTATTTATTTATTTCAAAAGAAGAAAATATTGAATTTAAAGAGTCTTTTATTACCGACCCTTATATTCATTCTTTGAAATTGAGTGAAAAACCTATTATATTTAATGAATATAATTTGCCTTTTAAAGCTGAAAAAAAAGAACAAATTATTGATTATTTAAAACAATCAAATAAAGATTTTGAAAAATGTGTAGATGTATATTTGTTTTCTAATAAAGATGGAGAATACTATGCTATAGAACCACAAATAAAAGACGATGGTTGCTATGGAATTAATATTTATCCTAAAACAGATATTAGGACTAAAAGTGGATATATTGTAACAGAAAGATTTTTATTAAACGCAATATATAAATTTAAATCAAAAAAAGGTTTGAAACTTCGTGACAAATATAAAGCTACTAGTTTTGATGAAGTTAGAGAAGTAATTGATTTTTGTAAAAAAGATATTAATTATTATGATATAAAAGGAAAAATTGATAAAGCAAATTATATAAGAAATCATATTTTACCTGTCTTAGAAGTATATGTTGAAGCTTTAGAACAAGCTTCTTATCCTGCTACTTGCTTTTTTGATTCTAAATTTACAATAGATACGGGAATTATTTGTAATTTAGGGAGAGCTATTAAGTATTTTAAAGGTCTTACTAAATTTATTAATGAGCCTTTAACTCCAACTCATGAACGAAATTACGGAAGATATTGTAGCACAATGAAGCAAGAAAATAGCGCATGGCTATTAAGTTGTGGATTTGATGATAATTTAATTATTGAAAAACTTGATTTATTTAATACAGCATCAACTCAGGGACAAGTAGCATATAAGCATAATTTAAGAATAAATCATTTTAATAAAAAAGTTAAAGAAGGAAAGGAACAATATTTGTATCCAGGTTTACTTAAGTAAAAAATGTGAGGAATGAAAATGACGATAGAATTTTATAAAGAATTTGGCGAACTAGGATATTTAGCAAATTATTCGAATTATGGTTTTGTAAAAGATGGAATATATTATAAAACAGTTGAACATTATTATCAGTCAGAAAAATTTGATAATAAAGAATTGAAAACAAAGATAATTAATGCTAAGACACCAAAAGAAGCTTCTATTATTGGTAGGGATAGAAGTAATAAAAGAAAAGATAATTTTAAACAAATAAAAAAACAAGTTATGTATAACGGAATTTTAGAAAAGTTTCGTCAAAATAGAGATATTGCTTACAAATTAATTGAAACAAGAAATAAAGATATTGCTGAAGCTACAATTGATGAATATTATTGGGGAATTGGTAAAGATAAAAGTGGAGAAAATAATATCGGTAAAATATTAGTTAATGTTAGAGAGCAAATAAAGAAAGAAATTATTGATAATATTTTACAAAAATGTATTAATAAGAAAATATATATAATAGGTCATGACTTTTCTGATGCTGATTCAATTTTTTCAAGTTTTTTATTGGCTAAGATATTACAAAGTAAAAATATTGATGCTAGTTATGCATTATTAGACACTTATGGTGATTTTAATTCTAATGATATAAGCTTGATTGAGGATTATATTAAAGAAAAACCTAAGATTGTAGATAATAATAATCTCTTTATTTTAGTTGATCATAATTCGTTAAACGGTTTGGATGAAAGAAATGTTTTAGGTGCTTTTGATCACCATGTTTTAACAGGAGAAGTTTATGATACTATAGAAATGGAATATTCTAGTACATGTTTACTTTTATATGATATTTTTAAGTCTAGTTATCAGTTTTCCGACTATGAGAAATTTCTTATATTTTTATCTTGTTTAACTGATACTGATTTTTTGACGAGTTCAAGATATACTATAGAGGACAAAAAACTAATTAAAGAATTAAATATTAAGTGTGATGTTAATGAATTGCAAAAAAAATATTTTAAGATGACAGATTTTAATTTAAGCATTTTAGATAATTTAAAGCAAGATTATAAAAAATATGAAAAAAATTTTAAAACAATTAAAAGAAGTATAATTAAAAGTTATAGTAATGATTTTTTATTACATCATAAGGAGTATGAAGAATACATAAAAAGTATGACTGATGATTATTTGATTATATGGCCATGTTATGATAAAAAAATAACAAATGTATATTATAATGGAGACTGGATTAAAATAGATAAAGTTTTGACGAGTACTATTTTAATTTTAGAAATATTAGAAAAGAAAAAATTATTATAAGGATGGTATGTTTTTTTTAAAAATGATATACTTTTTATAGGTGAGTTTTAAAATGAGTAGTATTTTTGAATATATAAAGGACTTTGGTAATAAATCTTTTTATGAAGAGTCTTTTAATGAAATAGATGCTTCAATAATGGCTTTGTTATCTTATATTGATTTTAATGATATTGTTTCTTCTGATAAAGAGAAAATAAGACTAGAAGAGGCTTTGGAAATATTTTTGAATTATAGTGATTTAAAAGATTTTTTAAAAAGAGGTTTTATTCAAAAAGAATTAATTAAGCTTTGTAAAGTTATTAAAGATAAGAATAGATATAAAGATATAATGCTTTATGGTTTTGTCTATAAAACTAGTGATGATTCACAATTTGGGGCTTTAAGTATGCGTTTACCTGATGGAAAAATAGTTGTAAGTTATGAAGGAACTGACCATAATTTATCTGGATGGGAAGAGGATTTAGCTTTTTCTTATAAATTTCCTGTAGTTTCGCATATTGAGGCAATTAATTATTTAAATAAATATGTTTCTTTTTGGGATAGAGAAGTAATAATTGTTGGTCATTCTAAAGGTGGTCATTTAGCATTAGTAGCTAGTATGTTTGCTAATACATTTATAAAATGGAAGATAAAAAAGATTTATAATTTTGATGGACCAGGGTTAAGAAGAAAAGAATTTGAATCTAAAAAATATAAAAGTATTGAAAAAAAAATATATCATATTATTCCTAACTATTCTTTATTTGGTTTATTACTACGTCATAATGATAAATATATTACGATTAAATCTAATCGTATGGGAATAATGGCTCACTCTATATTTTCTTGGGTTATAGAAGGTAATGAGTTTAAAAAAGCTCCTTTATCTATTTTAAGTAAGAATTTAGATAAAAGTATTATCTTGTGGTTAGAACAACATCCTGATTCTGAAAGAGAAAAAATAACAACAGATGTTTTTGATTTTTTAAGAGAAGAAGGAATTACTAGTTTTGTGGATGTTTTGAAAATAAAAAATATTATTTCCCTTATAAAGAATAGTTCTAAATTAGATAAAGAAACTAAAGATATGTTGGATAATTTTGTTAAATTTATAATAGAGTATCATATTAATAATATTGAGGAAGTTGAATTGGTTTAAAAAAAGCTTATGTGTATAAGCTTTTTTTTAATTATATTCATCAGCTATGTTACCAACGATTTCTTCTATAGCATCTTCCATAGTTAGAATACCTATAAATTCATTTTTGTCTTTAATAATAGAGAATATTTCTTTTTTTTCTTGCATAATACGAAAGATGTCGTCGATTTTTTCATTCTTTTTGAATGAAAGAACGGGATGGATAATATCTTTAATTTGTAGTTCATTATTATTTTGATGAAGATAAACAAAATCACGAATATTGATAAAACCTAATACTTCATTTGTTTTTTTATCAATAACAGGAAAACGAGTAAAACGAGATTTTTTAATTTTATTAATTACTTCTTTTTTTGTGTCTGTTGAAAAGATGGAGATTACTTTTTCTTTTGGAGTCATGATTTTATAAGCAGGTTTATCGTTAAAATCAAAAATATTTAATATATATTCTTTTTCTTTTTCTTCAACGATACCTTCATGATTACCGGTTATAATCATTTTTTTGATATCGTTTTCGGTTAATGTGTTGTCACGATCTTTAATTTTTAATAATTTACAGATAAATTCTGTTGAAATTGTTAAGATTATTATAATAGGATAAAAAATTTTAGTTATTATTGAAAGCATGTTTATAGTTAATTTTGCTACTGTTTGGGGATTGGATCTTGCTATTTTTTTGGGAACTAGTTCACCAAAGACAAGAGTTATATAAGATAAAATAATAGTTATGATAACCATTAGAAAACCTTCTGTAAAATTTTCGCTTATAAGAAAGAAACCTTTTTCCATTAATATTTCAGTAAATGTTTCTGAAGCAAAGGCGGAGGCAAGAAAGCCAGCGAATGTTATGCCTATTTGAATTGTGGAAAGAAATTTACTTTCATCTTCTAGCATTTTAGCTATTTTTTTTGATTTTTTATCTCTTTTATGAGCAATAGTATATTTATCTAAAGATAGATAAGCTAGTTCGCTACTAGATAAAATACCATTAATTAATATTAAGATTAAAAGAATAATAATTCTAATTATCATATAATCACCATTACAAGTATAACACAACGTTTAACTTTTTATGTTATAATTTATGAGAAAGTTGGTGAATTATGAATATATTAGATACTTTTAAATATTTAGTTGGTGCTTATTATGGAATTGTGGAAATGGATAATTATGAGTTGAAAGAATATGTTTTAAAGGATATTGAAAATTATATAAGAGATTTTGTTAAAGATAATTATATAGAGAATTTTGATTATAGAAAAGAAGCTGAAAGAATAAATGATGAATTGGAGTTAAAGACTAAGTTACAAGATAGTTTATTGGTTTTACCAAAGGTTAATGCTCCAATGGAATTAATTTTATTAGTGAAAGCTAGACTTAAGAAGTTAAGGGAAGAAGAGTTGGAAAGTTATAAATAAAAAAATAATATTTTTAGTATTGACATAGTAATAAATTAATTATATAATAAAGTTACTTAATAGTAAGAGTAGAAAGCATAGTTTTTACTTCTTTATATGTTAATTTGGTAAAAGACTAAATTAGCGATTAGGTATATAATTTTTAATTATATTCATAGTATTTTTATCTTGTTAATACTTGATATCAATATTATGATTTGCTTGTATAAGAATTGAAAGATATTTTTATATAAAGATGTAATTTTAAATTTTTATATCTTTGTAAAAAAGTAAAACTTATAGTCAGTTTCCTTTATAGGTAGTTTACTATTTGTTTGGGAAATTGATTTTCTACGATTTATCATTGAGCTATTGAGTTGTACGTACGGTGTGGTTCATTTTAAATCAATGAGCATTATATTTAGATTTTACTGTCAGACTATCTTTAATATAATGTATTCCACATAAAAAAGCGCTTTGGTGACAGCCTTAGTGCTTTTTTTATGTTTGTATATCTTAATAGTTTCTTTTTTGATATAATTAGATATAGAGAAGGTGAATATAATGATAAAGAAAATAAATTTATTTATTGGTTATTTTTGTTATATTATGGCCTTTTTATTAACTTGTTATTATTTAGTATTAGAATTTTCTATTATTGATATAACTTCGCCATTAGTTAGATTACGTATTATAGGAATAGTAATATTACTTATGTATTTTGGATGTTTCTTTTTTATTAAGAATAATAATTTAGTAAGAGATAAGTTAGTTAAATTTAATATGATTGTATGGTTTTCTCTATATATAATTATGTTACTTAATTTAACTTTATTTGACAAGTATTTTGGGCGTAGTGGAGGAATGCTTTATATGACTGATACTTTATCAGTTAGAAATTATTTTGAAACTAGTTTTAATATAGTTCCTTTTGAAACGATAGATAATTATATTATAGCTTTTAAAAATGATAATTTACTTGTAAGTGATTTTTTGTATAATATCGTAGGTAATTTGTTAGCATTTATGCCTTTTGCTTTTTTTCTACCAAGATTGTTTAAAAGGATAAATAAGTTTAATAAGTTTTTTATAATAGTTAGTTGTTGTATATTATTAGTAGAATTTTTGCAATTATTAACGATGAGTGGATCTTTTGATGTAGATGATTATATTTTGAATATATTAGGTGCTAGTTTATTATATGGAATTATTAATAATTCTTTAATAAAGAAATATATTGATAAGATTATATATTTTCAGTATAAAAAAATGTTGGTATAATATATTAGAGGAGATGCTATATGAAAGTAAAAGAATTTAAGGATAAATTAATTTTGATTACATATGGAGTAGTTTTGTTTGTATTACTTATGAATTATCAATGGATTGGTAATGTATTAAGTTTTTTAGGAACCGTTTTATTACCTTTTATAATTGGGTTTATTATAGCTTTTATTTTAAATGTTTTAATTAAAATGCTAGAACGTTCTATTTTAAAGAAATTAAAAAAGAGTAAGAGAATAGTTAGTATTTTAAGTTCTTTAATATTAATTATTGGGTTTGTAATTATTTTACTATTTATTTTAATTCCACAGGTTAAAAATGCTGGTTTGATATTTGTTGAAAATATTCCGGAGTATCAAGAAACCATCTTTAGGATAGGTAAAGAGATTGGGCTTTCTAACGAACAATTAGAAATTTTAGATTTGGAAAATAACCGTTTTGGTGATGAATTATCTTCTTTAATTGCCAAGAATTCTGATGCAATAATTAATTTTTCGATGGGATTTGCTAATTCATTAATTAGTGCTGTAACAACTTTCTTTGTTGGATTAGTCTTTGCTATTTATATTTTACTTGATAAGGAAAGTTTGAAAAAACAAGTTAAGAGATTATTAAAGAAAATTTGTTCAACTAATATATATAATAATATTATAGATATTGCTTCTTTATCTAATAATACTTTTACGAATTTTTTGAAGGTTCAAGTATTAGAAGCTTGTATTTTGGGTATTTTATGTTTTATAGGAATGCTTATATTTAGATTACCTTATGCTGCTACTATTTCAGTTTTAGTTGGCTTTACTGCATTGATTCCTATTTTTGGAGCATTTATTGGTTGTATTATAGGAGCTTTTTTAATTTTTATGATAAGCCCAATAAAAGCTTTAGGATTTATAATTTTCTTCTTGATTTTACAACAAATTGAAGGTAATTTTATTTATCCAAGAGTTGTTGGAGGTAAGATTGGTCTTCCGAGTATTTGGGTTTTAGTTGCTGTTATGGTAGGTGGATCTGTAGGTGGAGTTTTTGGTATGTTACTTGGAGTTCCTATTGTATCTATTATATATAGTTTAATTAAAATATATGTAGGAGGTTCAAATAAAAAAGTTGTTTCTCCAGCTAAAGAATAGAAGTATCTTCTATTCTTTTTAATTATTTGTTATACTTTTTTATGTAGGTGATATGATGAAGAAAATATGGCTAATTATGTTTTTGGGAATTGTAATTTTGTTAGGTGGTTGTGCTAAACAAAATGAAGAGACTAAAAAAGAAGTAAAAGAACGTGAATTGGAAATTTTAGAAAAGGAAGCACTTTTAAAAAATATTGATGATTTAGAGTATTTTGATTATTTAGGGGAGAGTTTTAGAGTAGCTGATTTAAATAATCAGGATGTCTTACAATTCGTTTATGAACTTGTTGGGGATTTGGATAATAAAAAATTTAGTGAATTGGAAAGTATTGTTGGGAAGTATTTAAATTATTCGATTGAACCGGAAAATATTATTTGTAAGACCCATTATAATATTTCAAATTCAAGCGAAGATTTGTATTTATATGATAGTAATACGGATACTTATCTTTCTAATTCTTCACATTTAGGTCATGGTAGTGGTGGATTTAGAACATATGTATTTAATAAATTTATTTCGGGAAAAACTAATGGAGATGTTTATGAAGTAGTGGTTAGTAAGGTGTTTTCTTCTATTTTAGGAGATGTTGCTAGTGAAAATGATGTATATGATTATTATTCATCATATAAAGATGCAGTAAGTGGTATTAATTCGTTATTTAGTAGTAAATATGATAATGTTTTAAACTTACTGAATAGTGGGGATTATGATAATAAGTTAGTTAAATATAAATATACTTTTAAATTAAAGGATGGAATTTATTTACTTACTAATTATGAAATAATGTAAAAAGGAAGCTTTTTTAAGCTTCCTTTAATTTTGCTTTTCTTTTTGTTGTTTTGTTATTTTGAATATTATCTTTGTTTTTGGTCATCCAATCTTTACCATCAACAATTCTTGAAACCAACATTGAACTTGATGCGTCACCAACAACATTTAACATTGTAGCTGGAGCATCGATAATTGTAGCAATCATTGTTAGAATAGGTAAAGCAGCAGTTGGGAATCCCATCATAGATAGAATCATCATTTCTGATATTGTTCCACCACCTACTGGAACAGCTGTAATTAGTAAGTTGGCAATTAATGCTGTTACAATTATTTGGAATATACTTTCTATAGAAGATACATTAGTTCCGAATAAGTATACTAAGAACATTATTTTAAATACACTACCAATTACTGAACCATCTTTATGGAATGAAGTTCCTAGTGGAATAGTTGTTTCAGCTATATCATCAGATACTCCTATATTTTTAGCACATTTTAAGTTAGCTGGAATAGATGCTGCTGATGAACATGTTGAAATTGAAGTTGCTGTTGCTGGTAATACGTTAGACCAGAAAGCTTTGATACCTTTTTTTCCACCAGCTATAAAAGCATATAAAGTATACATTATAAAGTAGAATAAGATAGCAACAACAGCATATATAATAAATGTTTTTAAATAACCAGTAGCAATACTAGCACCAAATGTACCTATTAGGGAAGCGAAGTAGCAACCTAATCCAATAGGAGCATATAGGAAGATAATATCAATTAACTTTAGTACTACTTTATTTGCAGATTCTAAAATATTTAATAGAGGTTCTGCTTCTTTATTTAGTTTAGATAAGGCAATACCAACTAGTAATGAAATAATTACTAGAGGAATGATATTGTCTTTAGAAAGAATTAATGGAAAATCTTCAACACTAATAGCTTGAACTGTTCTTTCTAAAATATTTAATTCTACTTCCTCACTTGTTGTTTCTTTTGTTTCTTCTAATGTTTCTAAGATAGCTTGTGAGTCATCAGGATTTACTAATTCAAGAGAGAATGTAGTAGCTAGGCCAACAGATAAGGCAACTAATGTAGTAGCAATAAAAACTCCAAAAATAGTTATTATAACTTTACTTAATCTTTTAGCTTGTTTTATTTTAGCAATGGATGTTGTGATAGTTAAGAATATTAATGGGGGAATTACTACAAATAGTAAGTTCATGAATAAATCACCGAATGGACTTAATATTGCAGCTTTTTCACCATATACTAATCCAATAATAGCACCTATAATTAAAGCACCTAGTAAAATGATTGTTTGTTTATAATTAGACCAAATTTTTTTCATAATTTTCCTCCTCTAGTAAAATCATATGCGAAATAATTGTAAATATAAAGTGACAATAATCCACAATATATTGCTGTTATTATAGATAGAATCCACATATAATGATAAAATATATTTGGGTGATGAAATGAAAAAGACATATATAAAACTTAATAATAATGATGAACACTTAAGTATTGGGAATTTTTTTAGAATTATTAAGGAGTTGGCTAAAAATAAAATTTCGGCTTTGCAAACAGAATTATTTTGCGTTTTATTTGATTTAGAAGGAATTAATGATACGACAGTAAATAATTATTGTGTAGGATGTCGTGGAATTGGTAGCGAATATAAGCAAATATATATAAATAAGAAAAGACGTTATCAAAAAGAAAAAGATGTTTTTTCTGATAATATATTAGGAGTTTTATCAATAATAGATGGTGTATTATATAATTTAAATGATAATAAGGTTGCTTTTATTAATAAAAGTAATAGTGCTTATTTATTAGCTAAGAAATTATATAATTTAGCTAAAAATGATCGTCAGGTAAAAAATGATTTTACTATTAAATTACATTCTTTACTTGAAAGTAATTTGCTTTATGAATGTTTAGTAGAAGAGTTATTATTTATTATTCTAGAAAAAAAGCAACCAATTAGAGAAGAAGACTTAAAAAAGGAAGTTTTTGAAAATGTTTTGAATGATACGAGTATTAGTTCAATAGATTTACAAGAGTATTTGTCTTTGAAATTAAGAGAAGGTATTAATTTTGATTATTCAATGAAGAAATTAGCGGCTTCTGGTAATGCTTATGCTAATTATGAATTAGGATTTAATGAGTATTATGGATATGTTAAAGGTTTTAGTCGTTATGATGAAGCTTTTAAGTATTTAAAAATAGCTGCTAAAAGTGATCATGCAGCAGCTAATTATATGATAGGAAATATGTATTTGAAAGGAATTATTGGGAGTCGAAGTAAGGAAGAATTAGAAAAAGGGTATCAATATTTAGTTAAATCTAGTGAACTAGGAAATGTAGCGGCATTAAATACAATTGGTAATATGTATTTAAATGGAATTTATCCTTTAGATAAAGATCAAGAAAAAGCAATATCTTATTATATGAAGGCTGCTTTAAATAAATATGCTTATGCTTATAATAATTTAGGAAAAATAGATGAAATGAAAAAAGATTATGAAAAAGCTTTTGATTATTATTTAAAAGCAGCAGACTTAGGGGAAAGTTGGGCATGTAATAAGGTTGGGGAATATTACCGAAAAGGAATTATTGTTAAAGATATGGAAAAGGCTTTTTATTATTATAATGAAGCTATTTTAGGTAATTATCGTACTTTATGTTATTATGCGTATTATAATTTAGCTGTTTATTTTTATAAGGAAGGCTATGATGATATAGTTTTAAAGGCTGATGAAGATAAGTATTGTGAATATTTAAGATTAGCTGGTAATAATGGCGTAATTGAAGCTTTAGTAGAGCTATTATGTTATTATATAAAGAAATATTTAAAAGAAAGAAATATGAGTTTTTTAGATAAAATAGAAGAATTTAAATTAAAAATAGAAAGTAATGACAAGTATAATAATGAACTTAGAGAAAAGGTAGAAAAAGCAATTATAATGTTAGAAGAACGAAAAGAAATATCGTGGGAAATAATTAAGAATTTGTAGAATCGGAGATGAATTAATGGAAAGTGTGTATATTCATATTCCTTTTTGTAGAAGTATTTGTAGTTATTGTGATTTTTGTAAGATGTTATATAATGGATCTTTTGTTACACAATATTTAAATGCTTTGTTAAAGGAAATAAAAGATAGATATGATGGTGAAGAAATTAAGACTTTATATATTGGAGGTGGAACTCCTTCTTCTTTATCAATAAAGGATTTAAAATATTTATTTGAAATTGTAAGACAATTTAATTTAACTAAGTTAGAAGAATTTACTTTTGAATGTAATTTGAACGATTTAAATGAAGAATTATTACAGTTTCTTTTTGATAATGGTGTTAATCGTTTGAGTATAGGAATAGAATCTTTTAATGAAGATAAACTTAAGTTTATGGAGAGATTTCATAGTTATCAAGAAGCTTGTAATATTTTTAAAATAATAAGAAATATTGGTTTTACAAATGTTAATGTTGATTTGATATATGGAATACCTGGTGAGACTTTAAAGGATTTAAAGAAAGATTTAGAACTTATTTTGAAATTAAATCCTGATCATATAAGTACATATTCGTTGATTGTAGAGGATAATACAAAAATTGGAATACAAGGAGTTGTACCTATTTCAGAAGAATTAGATGCTTCAATGTATGAAGAAATATGTGATTTGTTAGATGTAAAAAAATATGAACATTATGAAGTAAGTAATTTTGCGTTGAAAGGTAAAAAGAGTAAGCATAATTTGAAATATTGGAATAATGAAGAGTATTATGGATTTGGTTTAGGTGCTTCGGGATATACTAATGGGGTTAGATATGAAAATACGCGAAGTTTAACTGAATATGTTAAGGGTAATGTTCGGAAAAATGAAGAAATTCTTAGTGTAGAAGATAAAATGTATAATGAGTTAATGCTTGGATTTAGAAAGATGGAAGGGATTAATTTAAAGGAATTTTTTATAAAATATGGAGTTAATATGCAAGAGGTATTTGATTTACATGAAGTTTTAAAAAATGAAGAGTTAATAGTAGATGGTGAGTATATCTATGTTAATCCAGAGTATATTTATGTTATGAATGAAATATTAATAAAGATATTGTAGTAATAATATCTTTTTTATGTGATATTGATATGTTATAATTTAGATAGCATAGGAGGGTTGTGTTTTATGAATGAAAAAGATTTAGAAAAAACAAAACCAATTAAAATATTAAGTGAATTAAATGATAGCCGTTCCGATAGATATGAGGAAGAAAAAGAAGAAACAAGAAGTGAAAAATATGAAGATGTTTTAGAAGAGGAGAAGGATCGCGAAAGAGAAGAGGAAGCTGAAGAGGCTTTAGCTCTTAAGAATATTGCTTTAGCTGAATCTTATTTAGCGCTCGAAGAAAAGAAAGAAGAAAATCTAGAACCACCAAAAAAGAAAAGCTGGGTGGAAAAGTTAAAGGAAAACTGGCATAATTTGGATAAAAAGAAAAAAATAATGATAATTACAATAGGTGTATTATTATTGATATTAATTATTGTTTTAATAGTCTTTTTTGTTACAAAATTAAATAAACCAGAAGAAGAAAAGCCTAAAGAAGAAGTAGTAGAAGAAGCTCCAGTTTTAGCTGATAATTTCTATTATAAAGGTGGTAGTTTATATTTTTTAGATGATTTAGAAGAAGAAATTGGTTCTTATGAATGTGAGAATCAAGATTCTAATTTATGTTATGTTGCTTATAATAATTATCGCGATAATTTTGATGTTGATAAGTTGGAAGATGAAGAGGGAGAAGAAATTGTTCGTCGTGTACCAATTTATGAGAATAATTATGTTTTTATCTTTGATAATGAAGATGAAAAAGCACAATTGTTAAAATTATATTCAATCAAAGACGAAGAAGTCAAAGAAGAATATAATGTAGTTAAAGCATTTGCTGATAATATGATTATTGTTGCTGATAAAGATAATAAATATGGTCTTATAAAGATTGAGAATGGTATTACTGAAGTTGTACCTTTAGAATATGAATATTTAGGTATGATAGATGGTGAAGATAATTTAATTGCTCAGGATGAAAAAGGCTATATTGTTATAAATAAAAATAATAAAAAACTTTCTTCTACATTTAATAAGAGTTATGAAATAAAGAAATATAATAATAATTTTGTTGTAGCTAAAGTAGGTGGAGATTATAATTTATATAATTATAAAGCTGATTTAATAGATGGCGGTTATAATTATATAGATGTAATTGATAAATATGCGGCTTTAGTAGATAATTCTTCACATGTTTATGTTATTGATAATACGAAGCTTAAATATAATGAAGGAGATATTTTATTAGATAATAAAGATTATGTTAAAACATATATATATGATGAAGAGGATAATTTAGTTAAAACTAATCGTAGCTTTGAATGGAAAATAAAAAGTGATAGTATAGAATTTGCTATTTATGAAGATGGTATAGAAGATGCTACTTATAAGAATTTAAGTATTATGGAAGCATTAGTTAATAAGAATTATAAATATGTAAATTATTTTAATTCGAAGTTATATTTTTATAGTGATGCTGAAAAAGAAATGTTGTTAGGAAGTTATAGTTGTTCTAATCAAAATAATGTTAGTAAAGAAAGTGATACTTATACTACTTGTTTTGTAGCTAAAGATACAATTTATGAAGATAATGATATGATGGGAGTTAATGATTCTAAGAGAAAAGCTTTAAGTCCTTTAATTAATGATACTTTTGTCTTTGTAAATGATGGACCTAATGATGTTAAATTGGTTAATTTGAAGAGTAATAAAGTTATGGGTACTTATACTAATATAAATACTTATACAGCTGATAATAATTATGTTTTTGATAAAAAATCTGGTAAAGTAAATATTGTAGCAATGAATAAAAAGGGTAAGTATGGAGTATTAGAAATTGATGGTAGTGAAGTAGAAGCTTTATATACTTTTGATTATAATAAAATTGAAAAATTAGGTGAGTATTACTTAGCTCAAGATACTTCAAATAATTGGAAAGTATTATTTAAGGAAAGTGAAACAGCTTTAATTCCTGGTAAAATATTAGGTTATAATAGTGATACTAAATATTTAAAAGCTAAAGTTAACAATAAATATGCAGTATATGATATTAATGGTAATGCTATTGGAAATGATTATGAATATGTAGAATTATATAGTTCTTATTATGCAGCAGTTAATAAAGATAAGGAAATTTATATTTATAATTATACTGGAGAACAAATTACTAATGAAGGAATTAAAGTTGGTAATTATGCTTATACTAGAACAGATAAACCTGCTTTTAAAGTAAAGAAAGATGGTAGTGAATATATTATTTCTGTATATGATGGTAGTACTTATAATGATAATAGAGTAGAAGAAGTAAAGATTAATGAAGGGTCATAAAAAGGATTGTTAATTAGTTAACAATCCTTTTTATTTTTCTATATAGTAAGCATAGTATTCATCGAAAGTAATTCCTTCGTTATATATTTTCGTTGCGACTTCTTCGCCAACGTAACGGAAATGCCATGATTCAGTACTATATCCAGTTATATGTTCTTTGCCTTCTGGATATCTTAGAATGAATCCATATTTGTGACAATTTTCTTTTAGCCAAGCATATTCTTCTGATTCTTTAAAATCGTTAGCAGTTGGATGTTCTAGAGAGGTAATGTCAATTGCTAAACCGGTTTGATGTTCAGAGTAGCCAGGACGAGCAGCATAGGAGTCAGCATATTTTAAACTTACTTTTTTAAATTCGTTATATATTTCTTCTTGATCTTTATATGGACGGTATGATGAGTTTACCATAAGATGAACATTCATTTCTTCTTCAATGTCTTGACGCATATTTTTAAAGTTTTCAATAACTACTGAGGAAGCACGATTATTGGCATAAGCATATGCTAAATTGATGTTTTCTAAGTCATCTCTTTCATAAGATTCATCAAGATGATAGAATTTATTTACAATCATAAGGTAACCATCATTTATATTTGTTTCGTATGTTTCATTATACCAGCCAACATTAGCATGAACATTAACGATAGCAATAGTATCTTCATAAGAGGTGTCTTCGTGATACTCTTTATATTCAATATACTTATCAAAGTTTTTATCTAGGTAGTATTTTTGAGTTACAATATTATAATAAATTTCATTGTATTCGTTTTCTAATATGTAATCTAATTTTTCATCTGGAAGAATTTCAATTAACTTTTGAGCTTCTTTGAGTTTATAGCCTTTTTGAGTTATTTTGTATTCATATGTTTCTTGATATTTAAAATCAGCAATTATTTTTTTAGTTTCATTAATTGTATAGATACCAATAGCCAAGAAGAAAGTAAAGTAAATTAAAAAGCGAAAAACGGCTGGTTTTAGGCGAAGACGCTTTCTTTTTCTTTTTTTCGCCATAACGTTATCACATCCTTATTTTTATTATAACAAATATAATAAAATTTGGAATAAATAAAAATAATTAGCACTCACCCCTTGACAAGTGCTAATTTAATGCTATAATGGTTTTAGCACATGAGATATATAAGTGCTAATGGTGGTGACAATATGGACGAAAGACAAAAAAAATTATTAAAAGAAATTGTGGAATCGTACATTAATAATGTTAAACCTGTAGGGAGTCAAGCATTATGTAAAAAATTCAAGTTATCATCTGCAACTATTAGAAATGAAATGGCTTTACTAGAAAAACTTGGTTATATTGAAAAAAACCACGTATCAAGTGGACGAGTTCCTTCAGAAAAAGGCTATAAGTATTATGTTGATTACTTGATGAAACCTAAAGAACTTAATGGAGAAGAAATGCTTAAGTTACAAACAATATTTCATAATCAACAATTGCAAGTAAGTGATGCGATTGCTAAATGCATGGAGATTATTGCCGATATTACTAATTATACGAGTGTTGTTTTAGGTAAGAGTTCAAGTGATAATACTTTGCAACAAGTAAATATTATTCCTTTAGATAATAATCAAGTAATTGCTCTTGTTTGTACTAATAAGGGAATTGTTGAAAATAAAAAGTTTAATATATCAGAAAATATATTTTTAGATGAACTTGTTAAGACATGTGACATCATTAATAAAATGTTAATTGGAACGCCAATTGATCAAGTTAGTGAAAGATTAGAATTCGAAGTAAAACCAATCATAAGTAAAACTATTAGACAATATGAAAAAGTTTATGAAATTTTTTATGATGCATTTAATGATTTTACAAAAAATAGTGCTAATGTATTCTTTAGTGGAAAAACTAATATTTTAAAACAACCTGAATATGATAACATTGAAGAAATAAAGAGAATCGTTAATAAATTTGAAGATGAATCATTAGTTAAGAAAATCGAAGAAGCTAGTGAAGGTGTTAATGTATATATTGGCGATGAAACGGAGTTTGATCCAAATGTCACGATTATTAAAAGTAAATATAATATTAATGGCGAAGAAGGTACTATTGCGATTATTGGGCCAAAGAGAATGGAATATGATCGCGTTATAGGACTTTTGGAGTACATTAATAAAGAACTTAATGAAGTTGACGAGAAAAATTGACATTATATGAATATTTTATATTTATAATAGTCTTTAATAGAAAAGAGATGAATTATGGAGAATGTAAAGCAAGAAGTGGATGAAAAGGTAGAAAAAGAAACGGTAAAGACTGAAAGTCCAAAAGTTGATTCTGAAAAATCTCAAGAAGTAAAAGAAGATTTAGAAACTAAAGTTGATGAATCTATAGTAAAGGAAGATAAAAAAAGTTTCTTTAAAAAGAAGGATGATGCTTTAAAGAAAAAGTTGCAAGAAGAAAATGCAATTTTAAAAGATAAGTTTTTACGTGTTAATGCTGAAATGCAAAATATGCGCCGTCGTATGGAAGAAGAAAAAGCAAATTTGTTAAAATTCGAAGGCGAAGATTTAATAAAAAAATTATTACCTGTTGTCGATAATTTTGAAAGAGCTATTAGTATGGATGATACTAATCTAGAAGATGAGGTTAGTAAGTTCTTAAGTGGCTTTAAGATGATATATGGTAATCTTAGTGATACATTAAAAACTATAGAAGTAGTACCAATGGATGTTTTAAATAAACCATTTGATCCTAATACGATGGAAGCAGTATTAGCTGAAGAAGTAGAAGGGGTACAACCTAATATAGTAGTAGATGTTTTACAAAAGGGTTATACGTACAAGGGTAAAGTTATTCGTCATGCAATGGTTAAAGTAAGTAAATAATTAATTAGGAAAGGAAATGATATTATGGGAAAAATAATTGGTATTGATTTAGGTACAACAAATTCATGTGTTGCAGTATTAGAAGGTGGAGAACCTCATGTTATTACAAATCCAGAAGGAAATAGAACTACTCCTTCAGTAGTAGCTTTTAAAGGAGATGAAGAGTTAGTTGGAGAAACAGCTAAAAGACAAGCTGTTACTAATGTAGATAATACTATTTCATCTATTAAAAGAAAAATGGGTACTAAAGAAAAAGTATCTGCTAATGGTAGAAAGTATACACCAGAAGAGATTAGTGCAAAGATTTTAATGAAACTTAAGAGTGATGCAGAAGCTTATTTAGGTGAAACTGTTAAGGAAGCAGTTATTACTGTTCCAGCATATTTTAATGATGCTCAAAGACAAGCAACTAAGAATGCTGGTAAGATTGCTGGTTTAGATGTAAAACGTATTATAAATGAACCAACAGCAGCAGCTTTAGCTTATGGTATTGATAAACAAGAAAATGCTCATACTGTTTTAGTTTATGACTTAGGTGGTGGAACATTCGATGTTTCTATTCTAGACTTAGGTGATGGTGTATTCGAAGTTAAATCAACATCTGGTAATAATAAATTAGGTGGAGATGATTTCGACCAAAGAATTATGGATTATTTAGTTTCTGAATTTAAAAAGGAAAATAGTGTTGATTTATCTAAAGATAAAATGGCTATGCAACGTATTAAAGATGCTGCTGAAAAGGCTAAAAAAGATTTATCTGGTATGACTTCTACACAAATTAATATTCCATTTATTACACAAAATAGTGATGGACCTTTACATTTAGATGTTACATTAACTAGAGCTAAATTTGAAGAATTAAATATGGATTTATTTGATAGTACATTAGAACCTGTTAGAAAGGCTTTAAAAGATGCTAAATTAACAGCTAAAGATATTGATAAAGTCTTATTAGTTGGTGGTTCAACTCGTATTCCATATATTCAAGAATTAGTTAAGAAAGAACTTGGTCAAGAACCTAGTAAGGGAGTTAATCCAGATGAATGTGTAGCAATTGGAGCTGCTATTCAAGGTGGAGTTTTAACAGGTGAAGTTAATGACTTAGTATTACTTGATGTTACACCTTTATCATTAGGTATTGAAACATTAGGTAATGTAATGACTGTTTTAATTCCTAGAAATACAACTATTCCAGCTACTAAGTCACAAGTATTTAGTACAGCTGCTGATAATCAACCTGCTGTAGATATTCATATTTTACAAGGTGAAAGACCTATGGTTCAAGATAATAAGACTTTAGGAAGATTCCAATTAGGTAATATTCCTCCAGCACCTCGTGGAGTTCCACAAATTGAAGTTAAATTTGATATTGATGCTAATGGTATTGTTAATGTATCTGCTAAAGATTTAGGTACTGGTAAAGAACAAAGTATTACAATTACATCAAGTACTAATTTAACTGATGAAGAAATTGATAAGATGATGAAAGAAGCCGAAGCTAATAAGGAACAAGATGAAAAACGTAAGGAAGAAGCTGAGGTAAGAAATGATGCTGATTCATTAATTTTCCAAACTGAAAAGGCTATTAAAGATTTGGGAGATAAAGTAGATTCTAAAGATAAAGAAGAAGCTGAAGATAAGATGAAAGCTTTAAAAGATGCTTTAGCTGGTGATGATATTGATGAAATTAAGAAAGCTAAAGATGAATTACAAGAAAAAGCTATGGCTTTAGCTACTAAAGTATATGAAGAAGCTGCCAAAGCTAATCAAGCAAGTCAAGATGCTTCTAATGATGATGAATCTGATGATAAAAAAGATAATGTTCAAGAAGCTAATTACGAAGAAAAATAATATTAAGTATCAAATAAAAGTTCTAGGCGACTAGAACTTTTAAATGATATAATAACATAAATATTAGGAGGATTATCATGTTAAGAAGCAAAATAAAAGAAGAAGATAAATGGGATTTAACTAAATATTTTAAAAATGATAAAGAATATGAAAAAATGTATAATGAAACATTAAATTTATTAGATGATATGGTTTCTCGTAAGGGAACAATTATGCGTAGTGCTAATGATTTATATGAATTTTTAGTATTAGATGATAAATTAAGTATTAATCTAGAAAAAATATATGTTTATTCATATTTGTATCATTATAGTGATACTACTGATGAGAAAGGAAAAATTTTAAAGGATAAAGCTGATAAATTAGAGGAAAAGATTACATCAGATACTTCTTTTGTAAGAAGTGAAATGCTTAGTGTTAAATATGATTATGTATTGAAACTTATAGAAGAAGATGAAAGATTAAAATTTTATTCTTTTTCATTAGAAAAATTGTTTAGATATGAGAAGCATACATTAAGTGAAAAGGAAGAAAGAATAATTAGTTTAGCATCAAATGCAATGGGAGGAACACATAATTGTTTTTCGGCTTTGGATAATGCAGATGCAAAATTTGGCTTTGTTAAAGTTAATGGTAAGAGGTTTGAATTAACTCATAGTAATTATATAAAATTAGTTAGCGATAAAGATCGTAAAGTAAGAAAAAAAGTCTTTTTAAAGTATTATGAATTTTTTAAGAATCATTATAATACTATTTCAGAAATGTATAAAGGACAAGTAAAAGAGGATCTTTTTATGAGTACAGTTAGAAACTTTAATAGTCCATTGGAGATGAGTCTTTATAGTGATAATATAGATAAGTCTGTTTATACTAATTTGATTTCTACGATACATGATAATTTAAAACCATTACATAAGTATATGAAGTTAAGGAAAGATTATTTTGGCTTTGATAAGATGCATATGTATGATATATATATTGATATGGTAGATGGAGAAACAAGAAAATTTACTTTTGAAGAGGCACGTGATATTGTTCTTGAAGCGGTTTCTCCTTTGGGCAATCAATATGTGGAAGATTTAAAAAAAGCTTTTTCTAAGCGTTGGATTGATAAGTATCCTAATGATGGAAAGAGAAGTGGAGCTTATCAATGGGGAAGTTACGGAGTAGATCCTTATGTTTCAATTAATTTTGAAGGGACTGAAGATTCTGTAAGTACATTAGCTCATGAACTAGGTCATGCGATGCATTCTTATTATTCTGATAAGTCACAGGAATATGTTTATGCTGGTTATCCTATTTTCTTAGCAGAAATTGCATCAACAGTTAACGAAGTGTTATTAAATGATTATATGGTTAAACATGCTAAAAGTGATGAAGAAAAATTACTATATATTACTTCATTTTTAGATAAGTTTAGAGCAACAGTTTATCGTCAGACGCAATTTGCTGAATTTGAAATGATAGTTCATGATATGGAACAAAATGGGGAGGCTTTGACTCCAGATAGTTTAGGTAAGGTTTATTTTGATATTAATAAAAAATATTATGGTAATGATATTGTTAGTGATGATGAGATTAAATATGAATGGTCTAGAATTCCACATTTTTATACTCCGTTTTATGTTTATAAGTATGCAACTGGATTTTGTGCAGCGTTAGCAATAGCAAATAATATTTTAAGTAATAAAGAAGGTGCTCGTCTTAAATACTTAGATTTTTTAAAAGCTGGTGGTAGTAAATATCCACTTGAAACTTTGAAAGATTGTGGAGTTGATATGACGAGTAAAGAACCAATTGAAGCAGCAATTAGTTTGTTTGAAGAAAAATTAAATCAAGCCTGTGAAATTGTAAAGAAGGTGAAAGAAGATGGCAAGTAGTCAAAATTATTATGATATTTTAGGAGTTTCTAAAACTGCAACTGATGCGGAAATAAAAAGTGCTTTTCGTAAATTAGCGAAGAAATATCATCCAGATATTAATAAAGAACCTGGAGCAGAACAAAAGTTTAAAGAAATCGGCGAAGCTTATGCAGTTTTATCTGATCCTGAAAAACGTAAACAATATGATCAATTTGGACATGAAGCGTATACACAAGGTGCTGCTCAAGGTGGCTTTGGTGGTGGATTTGGAGGATTCTCTGCTGATGATATAGATTTGTCAAGTATTTTTGATGATTTATTTGGTGGAAGTATTTTTGGTAATTCTTCAAGACGTGCTTCAGGACGTAATCGTCCGACTAAGGGAAGAGATTCTTTAGTAAAAGTCGATTTGACTTTTGAAGAAGCAGTATTTGGCTGTAAGAAAACAATAAATATTGATTTAGATACAGAATGTGAAGATTGTTCTGGTAAAGGTGGAAGTGGAGAAACAATTTGTTCTACTTGTGGTGGTAGAGGTCGTGTTATAACACAACAAAGAACGATGTTTGGAGTGTTCCAATCTGAATCAACTTGTCCAGATTGTAACGGCAAAGGAAAGACTTTCAAGACAACCTGTAAGAGTTGTAGCGGAACCGGTCATGTAGTTAAAAACAAAGAAATAGAAATAACTGTTCCTGAGGGAGTAGATGATGGGCATCAACTTAGAATTTCAGGTAAAGGGGCAGCTGGATATAATGGTGGACCTAATGGAGATATTTATATTGAGTTTAGAGTAAAAGATCATCCTTTATTTGAAAGAAAAGATAATGATATTTATTTAGATGTTCCACTTACTATTACTGAAGCTGTGTTAGGTTGTAAAAAAGAAGTTCCAACATTGACAGGAACCGTTGTTTTGACAGTTGATCCTGGTAGTCAACCAGGTGATCAATTAAGATTGCGCGGTAAAGGAGTAAAAGATCCTGTACGTAATAAAAAAGGCGATATGTATGTTGTTTTAGATGTGGTTATTCCAACTAAATTAGATCGTAAGCAAAAAGAATTATTTAAAGAGTTAGATAAAACTGATTTAGAGGTTGGAAGTGCTTTTAAAAATTATAAGAAATATTTATAATAAACAAGATTTTTCCAATAAAATAAAGATGAGAAATCTTGTTTTTTTTAGTAGTTTTAGATATACTAATATTAGAATGGGATGAGGAGAATGGCTAGAGTTTTTGGTATTGACAATAAGTATCAATTAATTATGATTATAATTCTTAGTTTTTTTGTTGTTATAGTTGCTCTTGCAATTTTACTTAGTAATATTGAATTTGAAGATAAGGTGGAAGGAACTATTGCGAAGGTAGTTAATGAAGGAGATTTAGTCGTTAATTATATTGATGGTGATAAAATAGATTTTAATGATAAGAAAGAACATTCATATAGTATATCAATTACTAATACATCTAGTGCTAAGTTATATTATTCTATTTATTTTATTGAAGTAAATAATTCTAAAGTAAAGGTTAGAATTGAAGATAAAGATGGTAAGGTTCTTAATGAGCTTGATAATTTAGCTAATAATAAATTAATTAATTTGGAAAGTTTAGCTGGCGGAGAGACGGTTAGATATTTAATTGTTTTTGATAATGAAAAGAAAATAGATTTTGAGGGAACTTTAAAAGTAGATAATGATTCTTTATCAAGTGAGAGTTTTGCTGATTTAATTCTTTTAAATAATAATGTTGTTGCTCCTAAAACAAGAGTTGGTAGTGAGGTTGCTACTTCTAATGAGGGATTAATAAGTATGGAAGATAATAAGGGGACTTCTTATTATTTTAGAGGAAATGTTGATAATAATTATGTTATGATTGGTGATTTAACTTTTAGAATTGTTCGTATTAATGGTGATGGGACAATTAGAATTGTTTTAAATAATGTTTTAGATGAAGCTAGACCATATAACACAAATTCTTTAGCTAATTTAGCTTCAGTTTCAACTCTAGCTTTATTAAGTGGTAGTTCGCTTATTAGCTATTTAAATAGTTGGTATGATGAAAATTTTAGAGAATATAGTTCATTTTTGACTGTAGGTGATTATTGTACTGATACGACTTTTAATAACAATATTAGTGGTATTACATATTCGTCTGTATATGAGAGAATTTTTGAAGATAAAGCGCCTAATTTATTTTGTAGTGGTAATATTTACTCTGGTAAGGTTGGTTTACTTAGCGTAGATGAGGTTGTTTTGGCTGGTGCTGCAGAGAATATACCTAATACGAGTTATTATTTATATAATAAAGATATCCCTGGAAATTATGTTACGAGTAGTAGTTATTTTATTAATGTTTCTAATAATGTAGCTATGATAAATGTAATGTCTAATGGAGCTTTGGGTGATGGTATTTTAATTACTAATAATTCTTATATTCGCCCAGTTATTCAAGTTTCAGTTAGTGCTAAGGTAAAGGGAAGTGGAACGATAGACGATCCATATGTTATTGTTTCATAATTTTTTGTTATCATTAATTATAAAATATGTTATTATTATATAGTAAGGAGATGTAGCTATGAATTATATGCTTAATATTATTGATACAATTACTGAGTCGGATAGTGTTTTTGTTGTTTTAGTTATTGTATTAGTAGCTATATCTGTTGCTATGTTTTACTTAATATATTCGCAAAATAAAGAGATGAAAGCTTTAGCAAAACAAAATAGACAGAAAAATTATGAAACTAAAAAGGTATTTGAATCAGAAGAATTACCTGATGAGGGACCTAATTTAGTAAAAGTAACAGATGATAAAATACCTGATAAGTTAGAATATACTAAGGCTTTATGGCAAAAAGATGATTTCGATTTATTAAGTGTTTCACAAGAATTAGAAACTATGCCACGAGAGAGAAAAGTTAATATGACACCTTATGAGGAAGAGCAAGAAGAAAAAGCAATTATTAGTTATGATGAATTAGTAAACCAAAGAAATGAAGATATTAATTATAGTAATGAGTATAAGAAGAATGAAAATGATATTTTAGTAAAACAAGTTGATTTAGATAAGACGAAAAAAGTTGATTTAAGTGAAATAGATAATAAGGATTATAAGCATGAGGAAGAATTTTTGAAGTCTTTAAAAGATTTACAAGAAGTATTAGATTAGCTTATAATCTTTTTTAGTAGGTGGATATATGAAAAAGAAAGAATATATTTTACATTATGATATGGTTTTTGGTAATTTATTATCGGTTGCTATATTATTTTTTATGATTATTTTTACTTGGGTAATAGTAAAATTAACTGGAGTTCAAGTATTTAATAATGTATTATCTTTTTTGGAAACAGATAATTTTGCATTAGAATTATTATTATTTTATATTTTAATGTTTGCTTGGATGATGTTACATGAAGTTATACATGCGATAGCTTATCAAATAGGTGGGGCTAATCCTAATAATATAGTATTTGGTATTATGTTAGAAAAAGGTGTTTTTTACTGTAAATGTCGTGAATATGTATCTAAAAAATGTATAATGTTTTCTTTATTAGCTCCTTTTTTTACTATAGGGGTAATTACTTATATAGCTGGCTTTTTTATTAATTCGTCATTATTAATTATTTTATCAATTATTAATATATGTGGAGCTTCCTGTGATTTAATGATGTTTTTATTCTTTTTAAAACAGAAGAATGATATTGAATTTAAAGAGTTAGGTTTTTCATCACCATTTTGTTTGAGGACAACTGATAATTTAGAAAATAAAAAATTTATAGGAATCAAGAGTATCTCTTTGGTAAAAGATGAAAAAGAAACTTTTGAACCAGTAGAGAAAAAATTAACGATATCTAAATTTTCTTTGGGATTTTGTGGAGGATTAATTATTTTGTTGATTTTATTAGTATTGTTGAGTAGTTTGATATAAAAAGTAATTTTGGAAAATTGCTTTTTTTATGTTATAATCTAGCAGAAGTGGTGGTATTATGAAATTTACTATATTAACTTTTGGCTGTAAAGTTAATGCTTATGAATCAACTTTTATGAAAGAGCAATTATTAATTAATGGGTATTGTTATAGTGATGATTATAAGGAAAGTGATATCGTTATTGTTAATACTTGTAGTGTTACTAATACTGCTGATAATAAGTGTAAGAAGATGATTCGTAATATAAGACGTGATAATCAAAATTGTCTTTTGATGGTTTGTGGATGTACAGCAGAGAATAAAAGAGAAGAATTGAATGATTTAGATATAGATATTTTAATTGGAAATCATGATAAAGGACAGGTTGTAAAATTAATTAATGATTTTATTCTTAATAAGAAGAAGTATGTAAAGTTTTATGATGATAGGAATATTCCTTTTGAGGAAATGAAAGTAGATTCTTTTACTGAATTAACTAGAGCTTATGTAAAAATTCAAGACGGATGTAATAATTTTTGTGCTTATTGTATTATTCCTTATTTAAGAGGAAACATTCGTAGTAAAAAGATAGATGATGTTATTTTAGAGGTTAATAATTTAGTTTTAAAAGGACACAAAGAAATAGTTTTAACTGGAATTAATACAGGAGCTTATGGAAGAGAAACAGGTTTATATGATTTAACTGATTTAATAAGAAAACTTTCTTTAATTGAAGGATTAGAAAGGATTAGAGTTTCTAGTATTGAGATAACAGAAATAAATGATAAATTTATTAATGAATTAAGAGTAAATTCTAAATTATGTGGACATTTACATGTATCTTTGCAGTCAGGTAGTGAGAAAGTATTAAAATTGATGAATCGTAAATATACTAAAGAGGAATATTTAGAAAAAATTAAAAAGATAAAAGAGGCAAGACCTGATATTAATTTGACAACAGATGTTATAGTAGGATTCCCTGGAGAGACTGAAGATGATTTCTTAGAATGTATTAATTTTTGTTTGGAAGTTGGTTTTAGTAAAATACATGTTTTCCCTTATTCTAAGAGAGAAGGTACTAAAGCTGCTACTATGCCTTTACAAATCCCTAATAATATTAAAAAGGAAAGAGCTAGAAGATTAATTGCTATTGATGAAGATTTGCAGTTAGAATTTAATAAAAGATTTGTTGGTCAAGTAGTTAAAGTATTAATAGAAGAAAATAAAGATGGGATGGCAATAGGTCATACTGAGAACTTTTTAAAAGTGATAATTAAAGAAAATTTAAAAGAGAATACTTTTTATGATGTAGTTATTGAATCAGCTTTAATTGATAAGGTTTTTGGGAATCTTAGATAAATCTTTTTCTATTATTGAAAAAGGTTTTTTTTTATTATATAATTAATTATAGTTAGAATATAATAATGAATTGGGTGAGAATATGGCTAATGAAAATTATGATCTTTCGTATTTAGCAAGTAGATATAGATTAACTGAAAAGTCATTAATGGATATAACAGATTGGTTTAAAAATAATTATGGTTTAAATGTTAGAGATATTATAGAAAATAAAAATGGTTATTTATTTGTTGGCGATTATGGTATTCCTATTGGAGAGATTACTTTTAATAGAGTAAAGGGTGATTATAATAATCCGGTTTGTCATATGGGAGCTAAAGAAAGAATAATGGAAGAAAGAGCAATTAGACAAGAAAGAAAAAGAGAACAACAAAGAAAGAAGTTTAGATTGCAAAAAGGTGTAAGAATTGGTGTTGCATTAACGGCAGCTTCAGTTATTGCTTTATCAGTATTAGGAGTTATTAAACCATTAGATGTATTTAAGGCGAAACCACAAACTGTTGCTGTTGCAACTGATGTTAATAGTCAGATTTCTATGGCAGATGCTAATGATTTAATACTCGTGGAATGGGCAGACTATACAATGGGAAGAATATCAGAAATATGTGCAGATAGTGAGTCTGAACAATTTGAAAGTTTAAGAGAAATAGCATATTCCGATTATTTTGCTAAAGCAATGGGTAGTTATTATAATTATGTTGATTATTTAGATACACCTATTCCTGAAGATATTATTGCTGAATCAAAAGTAGGAGCACGTAATAATTTTAGAAGTGAGATAATGGCTTTCAATGATTATTTAAATAATAGTGTTACTTTTTCTAATGAGACTTTTGAAAAATCACCTTTTGCGCAAGCTGTTATAGTAGATGACTTAGGAAATGTTTTAGAAGATGAAAATGGTCGAGTAATTTTAGCAGATGGTAAGGAAGCAGTTTTTGCTGAAGGAGGATATAGTGTTTATGTTCGTGCTCTTGATGCAGATTATTCAATTACGGAATTACCGGATGATGCTATTATAAAAGATGGTGTTGTATATGTTGATCAGTCACATTTAAAAGAACAAGAAAATAGAATGACAAAATAAAAGGCGAAAAAACATTCGCCTTTTTTGTTTGGGTGTGATAAAATTTATAAAGGTGATAGTCATGGACAGCATTAGAGGAAAATTTAAACAAATGATTTTCGAGAGTGATAATGGTTATAAAGTTGGTTTGTTTAGGGTAAAAGAAGCTTCTTCGGAATTAGAAGATATGGTAAATAAAACCATAACTTTTACTGGTTATTTTGCTGATGTTAACTATGAAGATTATTATAATTTAGTAGGAAGATATGTTTTTAACGAAAGATATGGCAATCAATTTCAAGTATCTAGTTATGAAAGAGAGGAACCTAAAGGTAAAGATGCAGTTATAAGTTTTCTTTCTAGTTCTTTAATTAAAGGATGTGGTGAAAAAACAGCAACATTAATAGTAGAATATTTAGGTGATGAAGCTTTATCTAAAATTAAAGAAGATTATACTAATTTATTAAGTGTTCCCGGAATAAGTGAAATTAAAGCTAAAAGAATATATAATTCTATTATAAAGTACCAAAGTACTGATGAAATTATAGTACAATTAAAAAAATATGGTTTTACAATAAATGAAGCATTATCAATATTGAATAAATGGGGAGAAAGTTCTTTAGAAGTTGTAAATAATAATATTTATGATTTAATTGACATTATTGATTTTACTAAATTAGATAATGTTTTTTTGGGGATGAGGGAAGCTAATTCTCGGGAAAGAGTTTTAGCATGTATAATAGAATCTTTTAAAAGATTAGGATTTAAAAATGGTGATACTTATTTAACGAGAGAAGAATTGTTTAGTAATATAAGAAATGATTTTAAAATATTTATAGAAGAAAATGAATTTGATAATTATATTGAAGAATTAAGAGATAAAGATGAAATTATTGTTTTAGGTAAAAAATACTTTTTAAAAGAATATTATGATTATGAGGAAGATATTGCTTTAAATTTAAAATTAATAAATTCGCATAGTAAAGAGAAAATCGATAACTTTGATCTTTTAATTGCGGGTATGCAGGCAGAGTATGATGTTAAATATAATGTTGATCAAAAGAAGGCGATAAAAAGGGCTTTAACTAATCGAGTTAGTATTATTACTGGAGGACCTGGAACTGGAAAAACAACCATTATAAATTCAATTGTTAAGTTATATATGCGAATAAATAATATTAATTACAAAAATGTGATAAATGAAATTGCTCTTTTAGCACCAACAGGTCGAGCAGCTAAAAAAATGAGCGATTCAACTGGTTTGCCAGCAATGACAATACATCGTTATTTGAAATGGAATAAAGAGAAAAATGAATTTCAGATAAATGAATATAATAAGAATAGTCATAAATTAATTATAGTAGATGAAACTAGTATGATAGATACATATTTATTTGATTCATTACTTAAAGGGATTAAACATAATATTACATTAGTATTAGTTGGAGATGCTAATCAATTACCGAGTGTAGGACCTGGGTTAATATTAAATGATTTAATAACTAGTGATTTATTTACACATACAACATTAGAGCAGATTTATCGTCAAAGTGATAATTCTTATATTCCTATTTTAGCTAAAGAAATCAAAGAACATAATTTAAGTGAAGACTTTACAAGGCAAACAGATGATTATAATTTTTTATTAGCTAGTGGTTTAGCCATAAAAGAAATGATAAGAAAAATATGTTTAATGAGTAAAGATAAGGGATTAACAGAAGATGATATTCAAGTATTGGCACCAATGTATAAGGGTGAAAATGGAATTGATAATTTGAATATTTTATTACAAGGAATATTTAATCCAAAAGATGAAGATAAAAAGGAAGTTAAAGTAGGGGATGTTATATATCGTGAACATGATAAAGTATTACAACTAGTAAATGATCCAGATAATAACATATTTAATGGTGATATTGGATATATTAGTAGTATAAGGACTATTACATCACCTAAAAAGAAAGAAATATTTACTATAGATTTTGATGGAAATGAAGTTTTATATACTCGTGAAGATTTAATTAATATTAAGCATGCATATGCTATAACTATTCATAAAAGTCAAGGTTCAGAGTTTGCCCATGTTATAATGCCAATTTCTAAGGCATATTATAAGATGTTATATAATAAACTTATTTATACAGGAGTTTCACGAGCTAAGAAAAGTTTAGTTATAATAGGGGAAAAAGATAGTTTTATTATGGCAACTAATAATGATTATTCAACTAAGAGAAAAACTAATTTAAAAGAACAATTAATGAATAAATTTTTAGAAAATAGTAAATAATATCTATTAGAGGTGAATTTATGAAAAAAATGAAGAAAAAAGACTTAATGATAATTGCAGGAGCAACTATTGTTTCAATGGCAGCTGGTTTAGTAATTGGAATAATGAAAGAAAAAATGAAAATGGATACGTGTTGTGTTATAGATGAAATGTAGGACCTTATTGGTCCTTTTTCTAAGGATGATTAAATGAATGAAAAGAAACTTAAAGAATTAGTTTTATTTTTAATAGCAGTCATTTTAATTATATTTTTAATTAAATATTTGAATGTCTTTAAATATTTAAAATTATTATTTAATATAGTAATTCCTTTAATAATTGGTTTTATTTATGCTTGGTTTATTAATCCATTAATAAGAAAGTTAAGTATTAGAGGAAATCGATGTTTATTTTGTATTTTATTTTTTATCATATTTTTATTTATTATAGGCTTATTTTTGTATTTTTTAATTCCTATTATTTATCAAGAATTAAAAGAATTACTTAATGTATTACCAGAAATGTTTAGTAGTTTAGAATTACAAATAGATAGTATGGGATTAATTAAATATTTAGATAAGTTTATTTCATTTTTACTTCAGGCTTTACCTAGTGGTGTTTTAGCTTTTGTAAAAGGAATATTTAAATATATAGGAATAATTTTTATTGGTTTGATATTGGGATTATATATAAGTTTTGATTATGATAAGATGCTTAGAAATATGTTTAGAACAATACCTAAGAAAGCCAATGTTTTAGAATTGATTTTACAAATAAGCGATGAAGTTCGTAAATGTGTAAATGGTACTTTATTAGTTGCTTTTTTTGTATTAATTATGAGTACGATTAGTTTTTGGGTGATTGGATTAGAAGCTCCTTTATTATTTGGTATTTTATGTGGTTTAACTGATTTAATTCCTTATATAGGGCCTTATATAGGAGGATGTGTAGCTGTATTAGTTGGTTTTACTGAGAGTAATTTTATGGGAATAGTGACAATTATTATTTGTTTTGTGATTCAATGTGTTGAAAATTACGTTTTGCAACCTATTGTAATGAGTAAAAGTATTAAAATAAGTCCTATTTTAGTAATTACTGGATTATTGGTATTTGGTAAATTATTTGGAATAGTTGGTCTTATTATATCTACTCCATTAATAGCAATGTTTAAAGTGATTTTTGAGTATTATTTTCAATACAAAAATAAATTATTTATAAAGTAACTTTTTAATTATAGATTGATATTTTAATTTTTTAAAGATTATTGTTTTTAATTTAGATAGTAATAATTATAATATTATTTATTTTTAGTGTAAGAAAGTTAAATTAAAATTGTTAGAATAAATTTGACTTTTATTTAAAATAGATGTACAATTTAATTCCTTGTGTTTAAGAAAGGAAGAAAAAAATGCCAAGTTATAATGATGATAATTATCATAATTTAAAAGAATATGTTTTTGAGTGGTTTTTTAGATTGTTTGATTTAACAGAAGAAAGAAATGTTAAATTAAATCAAATTTTAGATAGTTTCAATGCTTCTTTGATAGGGGTAAAGGAATTTAAAGAACACTTTGAATTAAATAGTTTTTTTGAAGTTTTAAATTTTATTTTAGATGATAAGAAGGTTATTGAATTAAGAGAATATGGTCAAACTTTTGCTATGGAGGATAAAGGGGTAAGTTTAGCCAAAAATAGTCGTTCACTTTAAAATAGTGGCTTTACAAAAAATAAAAAAGATTATATAATCTATTTAATTGTTATTTATTAATTGTTGATGAAGACAAAGTATTTTGAAAATCTTATAGAGACTTAGTGGTTGGTGGAAACTAAGAGATGGCAAAAAGAAAGAGCTACCTTCGGAGATTAAGCGGATTAAACCGTTATCTATAATTGAGTTAAATAAAGGATGGTACCGTGCTAAAAGCACTCCTTAGGGTATCATCTTTTTTTTAGGAGGAATATTATGAATTTGTTTTTGATATCTGGTAAAGCTGGTAGTGGAAAAAATGAAGTGGCTTTAATAATTAAAGAAAGTTTAGATAAAACAATCATTACTTCTTTTAGTAAATATATTAAGTTATTTGCTTTAGAGTTGACTGATTGGGATGGGAGAGATTTTGATAAACCACGTCAATTTTTACAGGAGATGGGAGATAAATTACGAGCGATTAGTGAAGATTTTTTAACTAAGAGAGTTTTTGAAGATATCGAGGTTTATAAACAAGAAGGTTTTAAAAATGTTATTGTAAGTGATGTTAGATTAGAACATGAATTAAATTATTTTAAAAGTAAAAAAGATTTAAATGTTATAACGATAAGAGTTAACTGTGAAAAAGGTTATCGTGATTTAAAAGATATTGAAAAAAAACATCATACTGAAACAGATTTAGATAGTTATGATAATTTTGATTTTGTTATTAATAATAATTTTGATGACAAATTAAAGGAAGAAGTTTTAAATATTTTGAAAGGAATGAAGTAAAATGAATTTAAAAGATTTGTATATTAATTTTTTTGTTAGTAAAGGACATAAACAGATACCTAGTGCTCCTGTAGTACCAGAAAATGATCCGTCTGTTTTATTTAATACAGCTGGTATGCAACCATTAATTCCTTATTTGATGGGTCAATCTCATCCGTATGGTACTAGGCTATGTGATTATCAAAAATGTATTAGGACAAATGATTTAGAAGAGGTTGGAGATGTTACACATCATACATTTTTTGAAATGTTAGGAAACTGGAGCTTAGGAGATTATTTTAAGGATGAAAGTATAGAATGGAGTTTTGAATTTTTAACAGAACATTTAAATATACCTGTAGAGAGATTAGCAGTTACGGTATTTGCGGGAAATGATGATATACCATTTGATGATGTTAGTTATAATAAATGGATAAGTTTGGGAATAAAACCAGAAAGAATAGCTAAAACGGAAAAAGATAATTTTTGGATAGCTGGGGAAACTGGTCCTTGTGGAGCTGATACAGAAATATTTTATTTTAGAAGTGATGATTGTATTCCAGAGAAGTTTGATCCTAGTGATGATAGATGGGTAGAAATTTGGAATAATGTTTTTATGCAATATAATAAGGATGAAAAAGGAAATATTTCTGAATTACCGAAGAAAAATGTTGATACAGGAATGGGTGTTGAAAGAACAACAGCTATTTTAGAAGGAGTTAATGATAATTATCTATCAAGTATTTGGAAGGATGTTATTGATTTAATAAGTGAAATTGCTAATATTCCTTATGAAGGTAATGAAAGAAGTATGCGTATTATTGCTGATCATATTCGAACTGCTGTATTTATTGCGGCTGATCCAGCTGGAATTAAACCAAGTAATACGGATCAAGGATATATTTTGAGAAGATTAATTCGTCGTGCTATTCGTCATGCTAAAACTTTAAATATCGATATAGATAGTGATTGGGATTTAAAAATTGCTTCTTTATTAATTTCTAAATATCAAAAATATTATAAGGAATTAGAAGATAATCGTGATGTAGTATTAAATGTATTACAAGATGAAAAGAAACGTTTTAGTAAGACTTTAGAAAAAGGATTAAGAGAGTTTGAAAAGATTACACGTAATAAGGAGAATATTAGTGGGGAAGTTGCTTTCCATTTATTTGATACTTATGGATTTCCTTTGGAATTAACGGTTGAATTAGCTAGAGAACGTAATTTAGAAGTTGATGTATTAGGTTTTAATGAGAAATTTAGAGAGCATCAAGAAAAGAGTAGAACAGCTTCAGCAGGGAAGTTTAAAGGTGGTCTAGCTGGAAATAGTGAAATTGAAACAAGGTATCATACAGCAACTCATTTACTTAATGCTGCTTTGAAAGTTGTAGTTGGGCCAGAGGTTCATCAAAGAGGTTCGAATATAACTGATGAGCGTATGCGTTTTGATTTTAGTTGTGATCATAAATTATCTGATGAGGAAAAAAAGAAGACAGAAGATTTAGTTAATGAATGGATAAATGCTGATTTAGAAGTTAAAGTAGAAGAAATGCCAAAGGAAGAAGCTATTAAATCTGGAGCAGAATGTATGTTTATTGAAAAGTATCCTGATATTGTTACAGTTTATTCTATTGGTAATGATAACTATGGTGTCATTTCTAAAGAGTTATGTGGTGGTCCGCATGTAAAAAGAACTTCTGAATTACCAAAGTTTAAAATAAAGAAAGAAGAAGCTTCTAGTGCTGGAGTAAGAAGAATTAAAGCAGTTTTAATTAATGAATAAAAGCAAGTTTTAAAAACTTGTTTTTTTTGCGAAAAAAATAAAGGATATTGGAGAGCAATAGGGTAAATATAAAGTGAGAAGGTGATATAGAGAGATTAGAATTTAAAATAAAATAGGGAGGATTTGGAATGAAAAAAATATTTTTAATTTTATCTATTGGAATATTGTTATGGGGAGTTAAAGTAAGGGCAAGTGATGATACTTTTTATGAAGGCAATTATATAAATGGTGAATATATTAATAAGAAAATAGATGGTAAAACTTATTATATGACAATGCAATTTATAAAAGACAATAATGGTAATATTGTTTATTGTTTGGAGCCTTTTGTAAGTTTTGAAAATGGCCAAAGTTATGTTAAGTATGAAGGAGATTTAACAGGGTATAAGGATTTAAGTAAAGAGCAGATTAGAAATATAGAGTTAATTGTTTATTATGGTTATGGATTTACTAATCGCCTTGATAATAAATGGTATGTTATTACGCAATATTTAATATGGAAGGAGGTAAGTCCTAAGGCAGATATTTATTTTACTGATAAATTAAATGGTAAGAAAATAAGTAAATATGAGGATGAAATAAAAGAGATTAAGAATGATGTTTTAAAGCATGATATTAAACCTAATTTTATTAAAGATTATGTAGTAAATTATAAAGATAATTTAATTATTGATTCTTTAAATAGTGAATATGAAATTGTAACTGATTATAAGTATAATATTACTGATAAAATGGAAATTTTAAATATTGTAGATGATGGTGAAATTAAAGTTAGAAAGAAGAGTAATTATTATAAAAATAAAGTAGCTATTTTTGATAGTACTAATAGTCAGGATTTAATAAGACCAGGAAATGTTAATAATTTAGAGTATAGTTTTAAAGTTAAAGTTAATAAGGGAAGAATTACTTTAGATATTAGAGATGATCATAGTGTTTATACTATTGAAAGTAGTTTTAAAAATACTTGTTATGAAATAAAAAGTAATGATGAAGTTATTGATAAAGTATGTACAGGAGAAGAACCTTTAATATATAGAACTTTATATTTACCATATGGTGAGTATAAAGTATACCAAGTTAGTAATGGTATTGGATATAAAAAAGATAAGGAGCTTTATTCAGTAAAAATAAGTAGTGATAATAATGAACCGGAATTAATATTGTATAATAAATTAATTAGAAATGATTTAGATATTATTAAATATGCTTGTTATTATGATGAATGTGAGGTTGAGGAAGGAGCAATTTTTAGAGTTTTAGATATTAAAGGAAATGTTGTTGAAGATATAGTTAGTCTTAGTAATGGATTTGCTAACATAGAATTAGGATATGGTAGTTATCAAGTTAAGCAAATTAAAGGTTTAACTAACTATACTTTTAGTGATCCTTTTAATTTTAAAATTGTAGATGAAATAACTGAGCATAAGAAAGAATTATATAATTATTTTATTGATGAAGATATACCTGATACAAAAGTAGATGTTTCGTTTTGGGACTTATTATTTTCTGTGTTTGCAAGTATATTTGCTATTTTTAATTAATAATGCTATAATACTAGTCCGTTTTGGGGGTTAATATTATGAATGAAATATTAGATAGTTTAGAAAGGTATATTAAATTAACTTATATTGTTAAACGTATCGGAGCAAAAGCTATTAAAGGAAATTATTTTTCAGTAAATTTTGTTAATAATTGTCGTTATGATTTATTTGATGTTCCTAGTTGTGATGTAGAAATTATTGAAGGTTCTGATTTAGCTAAATTAGAGAAATTATACGATAAGTATGTTTTTGAATTAGATAAATTAAGTTGTAAAATATTTAGTGGAATATTTAGTTTGGATAGTAATGAGCAAAATAAATTAAGGGAATATTTGCTACAAAAAGAATCAGAATATGAAAAATTAGTTTATGAAGAACAAGTGGCTTATGCACGAGTTGTTGAACAAATTAGATTGAAAGTTTCTTCTAATGCAAAAAAAGATGCATTGGTTGGTTTGTGTATTCTTTCAAAGGAAATATTTTCAAATACTTTTGAATATAGTTCAATAAGAGAGATGTATTCTAATTTACGTAGTTATTTAGATGGCTTAATTGGGAAAATTACATGTAAAGAGAATTTTAGTCTTTCTAAAAAAAATAATCAATAAAATGATTGTTTTTTTTTGATATAATTTTGGAATTTTGGCAAAAATGTGATAAAATATACGAGTATTTTGGGTTTTTTATGAAAATTTATTAAATAAAAAAAGGAAATAGTGATATTACCTATAATAAATATAAATAGAGGGGTGATTTTTTATGGCTTCAGTTAGTAATGAAGAAATTAATGATATTAGAGCTTCAGCTGATATTGTAGCAATAATTGGAAGCTATATCCCCTTGACGCAAAAGGGTAAGAATTTTGTTGGTGTTTGTCCTTTTCATGATGATCATTCGCCAAGTATGAGTGTTTCACCAGAGAAACAAATTTATAAATGCTTTGCATGTGGAGCTAGTGGGAATGTTTTTACTTTTGTTGCAGAGTATGAAAATGTTTCTTTTATTGAAGCGGTAAGAATTGTTGCTTCGAAATGTGGAAAAGAACTTTCGATTACTACTTATAATAATAATGTTTCTCAGGCCCTAAAAGAAGAAAATGAAATAATGGATTTAACGCAAAAATTCTTTTTGAATAATTTACGTACTAAATTTGGGAAAGATGCTTTAGAATATCTTAAAAACAGAGGATTAAATGAAGATATTATTAAAGAATTTGGGATTGGCCTTAGTTTAGATAGTAATGATTCTTTATATCAATTGTTATTAAAGAAAAATTATGATATAAAAAAGCTTTTAGATCTTGGTTTAGTTAATTCAGTAAATGGAAAAACTTATGATATGTTTACTAGACGAATAACTTTTCCATTATGGGATAAAGATGGAAATATAGTTGGTTTTAGTGCGAGAGTTTATCGTGATGAAAAAGATGTATCTAAGTATATGAATAGTAGGGAATCAAAATTATTTAAAAAAGGCGAAACTTTATATAATTATCATAAAGCTAAAGATATTGCTAAACGTGAAAAAAAGATTATTGTAGTTGAAGGTTTTATGGATGCAATAAGAATTTCTTCTATAGGAATTAAAAATGTTGTAGCTTTGCAGGGAACAGCAATGACTACAGAACAGGTTCAATTATTAAAAAAATTAAGAGTTAAAGTTATTTTATGTTTAGATAATGATAATGCTGGTTTGATTGCAACAATAAATAATGGAGACGAACTTATTAAAAATGAAATTGAAACTGAAGTTATTAGACTTAGTGGAGAAAAAGATCCAGATGAATATATTTTAGCTAATGGAGGAGAAGCATTTAAAAATAATGTAGATAAACCTTTATCTTATTTTGAATTTAAGATGAATTATTTAAAGCAAAATAAAGATTTGAATAATGTAGAAGATTTATCAATTTATGTTAATGATGTTTTAAAAAGTCTTACTGAAATAGATGATCCTATTTTAAAAGAACTAACTTTAGATAAAATGAGTAAAGAGTATAATTTATCAATTATTGTTTTGAAAAATAAATTAGAACAACTTGAGCCAGTAAAAATAAAAAAAGAAATTAAATCAACTGTGATTGAGAAACAAAGAAAAGATGTTTTTATGATTGGTTCTGAAAAAATACTTTATTTTATGATGAATGGGGAAGAATATATTAGAGAGTATCAAAAAAAATTGGGATTTTTTGAAGATTCTCTGTATCGAGAGATTGCTAATGAAATAGTGTATTTTTATGAAACTAATAAGGAAATAACTGTTGCTGATTTTATTACTTATGTAAATGATAAAAATGATATAAGAGATAAAGTAATGGAAATTGTAAACGATTCAGCTAATGATGAAGTTACAATAGAAGCAATGGATGAATATATAGATGCGTTATCTAGAGTGCTTGTAAAGAATGAAATTAAAAGGTTAAAAAAATTAATGAAGAGTGAGTTAGATGAAGCAAAAAAGTTAGAAATAGCTTTGCAAATTAAAGAGTTAAAAAAAGAGGATGTGTAGATATGGTAGAGATAAAAAGTTTTGAAGATAGAGTTAAAGATTTAGTTGAGCTAGGTAAGAAAAATAAAAATGTATTAACATTTGAACAACTAGCAGAAGCTTTAAAAGGGTTGGATATTGATAATGATTCATTAGACGAATTATATAATACATTAATGGAAAGTGGTATTGAAGTAGTAGCTGAAGATGAAGCTGATGGTGAGGTACCTAAGCATGAGTTAAAAGAAGAAGAAAATTTAGTTTTAAGTGATGAGGAAATTACTAAAGATATCAATATAAATGATCCAGTTAGAATGTATTTAAAAGAAATTGGACGTATTAGTTTGCTTAGTTCTGAAGAAGAATTAGAATTATCAGTACGTATAGCTAATGGTGATGAAGCAGCTAAAAACATATTAGCTGAATCTAATTTACGTTTGGTTGTTTCAATTGCTAAACGTTATGTTGGTAGAGGTTTGTTATTTCTTGATTTAATTCAAGAAGGAAATATTGGTTTAATGAAGGCTGTTGAAAAATTTGATTATGGTAAAGGTTATAAATTTAGTACTTATGCAACTTGGTGGATAAGACAAGCAATTACAAGAGCTTTAGCTGATCAAGCTAGAACAATACGTGTTCCAGTTCATATGGTTGAAACAATTAATAAAATGGCACGTGTTCAAAGACAGATGACTTTGGAACTTAATAGAGAACCAAGTGAAGAAGAATTAGCAGAAAAAATGGGAATTACAGTTGATAAAGTTAGAGAAGTAATGAAAATTAGTCAAGATCCTGTTTCTTTAGATACACCTATTGGTGAAGAAGATGATTCACATTTAGGAGATTTTATTAAAGATGAGAGAAGCATGAGTCCAGAAGAATATGCAACAAATGAAATTCTTAAAGAAGAAATTAAAAACGTTTTAATGACATTACAAGATAGAGAACAAGAAGTTTTAGAGTTGCGTTTTGGCTTAGTTGATGGGACTAGTCATACATTAGAAGAAGTAGGTAAGAAATTTAATGTAACAAGAGAAAGAATTAGACAGATTGAAGCTAAAGCTTTAAGAAAATTAAGACATCCATCACGTGCTAAGAAATTAAAAGATTTTCTAAGTGACTAGGATTAGTAAACGTTTAAAAGCAATAACTTCTTATGTAGCAAAAGATGATAAAGTAGTTGATGTTGGTTGTGATCATGGTTTATTAAGTATTTATTTAATTGAAAATAATTTAGTAAGCAAAGTTATTGCAAGTGATGTAAATGAAAATGCGTTAAAGAATGCAATATCTAATATAGAAAAAAGAAATTTACATATTAAAACAGTATTAAGTGATGGAATAGAGAAGATAGATTTAAAAGATATAAATACTTTGATTATCTCTGGAATGGGAACAAGTACAATTTTACATATTCTACATGATAATAAAAAATTAAAAAAAATAAATAAATTGATTATTCAAGCTAATAATGATCATTATATTTTAAGAGAAAATTTAAATGAAAAAGGATATTATTTAAAAGAAGAAAGTTATACTTATGATAAAAATAAATGGTATGTTACATCTTTATTTGTAAAAAGTGATAATAAAAATACAATTGATGTATTAAAGTATGGTTTTTTAAATAACGAGGATTATAATGATTATTTATTAAAAAAGAATTATGAGATATTAAAAAAAATTCCTTTTAGTTCCTTTAAGGCAAAGTTTAATCGATTTAAAGAAATAAGAAATATTAAAAAGGCTATTTATAAAAGTAAATAGTTTTTTATTGGAAAAAGGTAGGAGTATTTTGTTTACTATTAGAAGATTGAGTCAGTTTTGAAGAATTGCTTGAATTTTTAGGGATTTTTTTTATGTTGTTTATTATTTTGTTAGAATTATTTATTATAGGTTTTAATTGTTTATATAAAGGAATCATTTGATTAGCAATATTTATTGTACGAGATAGACCATTTATTATTTTTAAAAGAGATAAATTATTATTCATAATATCACCAATATATTATATGTAAAAAAATTTTTTTATGTTATACTTAGTATATAAGATAAAAAGGGATGATAGCGATGCTTTTTGATATATATGTTATATGTTTTTTATTTATAGTTGGGGTATTTTGTGGGTTTTCAATGGTAATTATAGGAATTAAAATGCCTTTAAAGGTGAAGGAGTATTTTAGTGCTTGTGATAATTGTAATCATCCTTATAAGTGGTATGAGTTAATGCCAATTCTTTCTTTCTTTTTAAATGGGGGACGTTGTAATTATTGTCAAAAAGAATTATCTTTATTTTATCCGTTTTTAGAATTACTTTCAGGATTGCTATTTTCTTTTTCATATATGATATATGGTTTTAGTTATGAAATGTTAATGATGATGATATTAACGATGTTATCTGTTATGATATATGTTAGTGATTTTAAATATTATATTATTTTAGATAAACCTATTTTAATTGCAGGAATAATTGTTTTGGCTTGTAAACTTTTGTTTTTTGGGGTTGAAACATTTATAATATCTTTATGTAGTGGCTTTTTAGTTTTTTTCTTTATGTATTTCATTAAGACTGTTGGCGATAAGTTATTTAAACAAGAATCACTTGGGGGAGGAGATGTTAAATTATCGACTTTTTTTGGTGTTTTATTAGGGATTAGATTAAGTATTGTAGCTCTTATTATTGGTTCGTTTTTAGCATTTCCATGTGCATTGTATGCTACTTTAACTAATAAGGATCGAGAAATACCTTTTGGGCCTTTTTTAATAACGGGTTTATATATATCTTTTATTTTTATGGATCCTATAAAAAATTTTATATCAGTTATTTTTTAGAATCTTTAGATTCTTTTTTTTATTAAAAAAAAGGAGTAATACTCCTTTTAAAAATTTATTTTATAAGAATCACCATAACTAAAGTCATCGTCATCATCATCAGAATCATTATTAAGAGGAATTACTTTAGCTTGTTTTTTTGGCTCCGCTTGTTTTTCTTCTATCTGTGGTTTAGTTTCCGTAGTTTGTATTTCATTTTTTACTTCTTCTACTTCTTCTACTTTAGGAGGAGTTGGTTGTTCTTCTTCCTGTTTTTCTACCATTTTTAAAGCTGTAATTTGTGCAAGATTAAGTAACTCTTCATCAACTTTATTTGGTTCTTCCTTTGTTTTTTCTTCTTCTTTTATAGTTTCTTTATTAGTTCCTTCTTTGGTTTCTGCTTCTTCCTTTTTACTTTTTTTTGTTTGTTTTTCTTCTTTATCATCTTCGTTAATTGGTTCTTTTCCTAAAATTAAATTTTGGATATCTTGTTCATCTTCAGTAAAATCAACTTTTAAATCAAGAATACGAATTATTTCAGCAAAAGAAGTTTCACCTTCAATTACTTTTTTTAGACCATTTTTTATAATAGAGTCTGTTTCTCCATAAATAATATTGTGGATTAAAGAACGTTTTTTATTATTGGCAATAGCGTTTCTTAATTCACTATCAATAATAATAGATTCTTCGATAGGAAATTTGTCTATATAACCATTTTGACATTCTTCACATCCATTTGGATAATATAGTTCTTCGATATCTTCATTAAGAATTTTTTTGATTATTTTTTTTTCATAAGGACTTGCTTTTTTCTTTTCTCGGCATGTCGGACATAATTTTTTAACCATACGTTGTGATATTATGCCTAGAAGATTAGAAGAAAGCAGATATTTTTCGATATCCATATTTAATAAATTATTTATTGTTTCATCAATATTTTTAGTATACATAGTAGATATTACTAAATGTCCAGTTAATGAAGCACGAAGAGCACTTCTAGCTGTTTCATCATCTATTAGTTCATTTATAGCTATAATATTTGGATCTTGGAGCATTATGGCTTTTAATAATGTACGATAAGTAAGACCTTTTTCTTTTGCTATAGCTACTTGATTGATCCCTTTGATTTTCATTTTTATTGGATCTTCAATTGATATTATATTATTTGTTTTATTGTTTAACTCTTTTAATAAGGAGTAAGTAGTAGTTGTTTTTCCCGAATTAGTAGTACCTGTTATTAAAATAATACCTTGTTTTTCATTAAGCATTTTTTTGATTTTTTGATTAGTTTCTTCGCTAAAACCTAGTTTATTAATATTTTTGATGTTTTTAGCATATGATGATAGATGAACTACTATTTTTTCACCATCAACAATAGGTAGTGAAGAAACACGCATATTATGAGACTTGTTATCTAAATCAAAACTTATAGCTCCTGTTTGAGGTAAGAGAGAGTTAGTTATATTCATTCCAGAAATTATTTTTAAACGTGTAATAATATTTATTTTTACATTATCTGGGGCGGTTGAGTATTCTTTTAATTCGCCATTAATACGAAATTTAATTATTAGTTCATCAGGGGTTGGGTCGAAGTGTATGTCTGTTGCTTTCATATTTATTGCATCAGTTAATATTTTTTTTACAACACTAACTGTCGGTTCTTTTTCAAAGTCAAATTCTCTTAAAGCCATATTGCCACCTCATTTTTATTCTTATATTTATAATTATATCGCACTTGTTTTTTTTACTCAATAATTTTATTGCTTTTAATCTTAGATTAGTTTATAATACATTTAAATATGTTGAACAAGAGGAGTAATTTTTGGGAACTTATAGAGAGCTCTTGGTTGGTGGAAAAGAGTAGGGAAGAAAAATGAAGGTTGCTTGGGAGTATGAACCGTTAATATGCGTTAAATATTTGAGATGTATAACAATAGTTATAAATTAAGGTGGTACCGCGAAGTAATTCGTCCTTAAGTTATAGCTATTTTTTTATGGAGGGGTTTATATGCTTGATAAATTTAGAGAATATGTTAGTAATTATGATTTAAATAATAACGATATTTTATCTAAGTATAATCATTCGATTAGAGTTATGAAATTGATGATTAAATATGCAGAAAAATTAAATTATACAGAAGAAGAAAAAGAAATATGTCAAATAGTTGGTTTATTACATGATATTGGGCGTTTTCTACAGTTAAAAGTTTTTAAAACTTATATTGATTATAAAAGTGTTGATCATGCTGATTATAGTGTTGAGCAATTATTTAAAAAAGGAGATATTAAGTTATTTTGTAAAAAAGAAGAGTGGTATCCTATTATTCAGTTTGCAATTAAGTATCATAATAAATTAGAATTACCAGATAGTGGGGATGAAGTTACTAATAAGATTGCAAAGTTAATTAGAGATGTCGATAAAATGGATGTAATTTATACTATTGGTGTTTTAAAAGAGTTAAAACATAGGGCTAAAGAAGATAGAGTATCACCATTGGTAATGGAAGAAGTTTTTAAACATCAAAATATTGATGTTAAATTAGCGAATAATTATAATGATCGTTTGGTTATTCAAATGGCATTTGTCTTTGGGATATATAATGATGTTATTTTATTAGAATATGAAAAGTATTTGGATAGTTATTATCGAGTCGTCTGTGTAGGAGAAGATTTTGCTAAGATATATAAAGAAATAAAAAAATATATTAAGGAAAGGATAAGGAAATATGAAAGAAATAGATACTAAGTATAATCATAAAAAGGTAGAAGAAGGTAAATATGAAGATTGGAAAAAGAAAGGATATTTTGATTCAGGAGATAAAAGTAAAGATCCTTTTTGTATAGTAATTCCTCCACCTAATGTAACAGGTAAATTGCATTTAGGACATGCTTTAGATGTATCTTTACAAGATATTATAATTCGCTATAAGAGAATGCAAGGATTTGATTGTTTGTGGTTGCCAGGAATGGATCATGCTGCAATTGCAACTGAAGCGAAAGTAGTTAAAAAATTGAAGGAATTAGGTATTGATAAATATGAGTATGGTCGTGAGAAGTTCTTAGAAGCTTGTTGGGATTGGACACATGAATATGGAGGAAGTATTAGAGATCAATGGGCTAAAATGGGAATTAGTGTTGATTATAATAAAGAAAGATTTACTTTAGATGAAGGTTTAAATAAAGCAGTTACTAAAGTATTTGTTGATTATTATAATGAAGGAATTATTTATAAAGGAGAAAAAATAATTAATTGGGATCCAGCTGCTCAAACTGCTTTATCTAATGAAGAAGTTATTTATAAAGAGATACCTGGAGCATTTTATCATTTAAAATATATAATTGAAGGTACAAGTGATTATTTAGATGTAGCAACAACAAGACCAGAAACATTATTTGGAGATACTGCCGTAGCAGTTAATCCAAGTGATGAGAGATATAATAAATTAATTGGTAAAAAAGTAATATTGCCAATTGTTAATAAAGCAATTCCAATTATTGGAGATGAACATGCTGATCCAGAATTTGGAACAGGGGTTGTTAAAATTACTCCTGCACATGATCCTAACGATTTTGAAGTTGGTAATAGACACAACTTAGAAAGAGTAATTGTTATGAATCCTGATGGAACAATGAATTCAAATGCTTTGCAATATCAAGGTATGAGTAGAGAAATGTGTCGTGCTGAGTTGCTTAAAGATTTGGAAAAAGAAGGTTTGCTTTTACGTATTGAGCCAATGACTCATTCAGTTGGGCATAGTGAAAGAACAGGGGTTATGGTAGAACCTTATTTATCTAAGCAATGGTTTGTTAAGATGGGTGATTTGGCAAAAAGAGTTTTAGATACGCAAAAGAAGAAAGATGAAAAAGTTAATTTTGTACCAGCAAGGTTTGAGAAAATTTTAACTCATTGGATGGAAATATCTTATGATTGGTGTATTTCTCGTCAATTATGGTGGGGACATAGAATTCCAGCATGGTATAAAGATGATGAAATATATGTTGGTGAGGAAGCTCCTAAAGGCGAAGGATGGGTTCAAGATGAAGATGTTTTAGATACATGGTTTAGTTCAGCTTTGTGGCCTTTTAGTACTTTAGGATGGCCAGAAAAGACAGATGACTTAGAAAGATATTATCCTAATGATGTTTTAGTTACAGCTTATGATATAATCTTTTTCTGGGTAGCAAGAATGATTTTTCAAGCTGAGCATATTACAGGTAAAAGACCATTTAAAGATTGTATTTTACATGGACTTATTCGCGCTAAGGATGGAAGAAAAATGTCTAAATCTTTAGGCAATGGAGTAGATCCAATGGATATGATCGAAGAATATGGGGTAGATTCTTTGCGTTTTTATTTAGCAACTGATGTTGCAATGGGAACTGATTTACGTTTTGATACTGATAAAGTAGCTGGAACATGGAATTTTATAAATAAATTATGGAATGCTTCACGTTTTGTATTATTAAATATTGATGATTTAAAGGAATTAGATTTTAGTAATTTAAAAATGGAAGATAAATGGATTTTAACTAAATATGAAGAGATTGTTAAACGTACTATTAAACATATGGATAAGTATGAATTTAATTTGGTTGGAGCTGAATTATATGACTTTATATGGAATGATTTTTGTAGTAGTTATATAGAATTTGCCAAGTTTAGTTTAGATTCACAAACAACAAAAAGTGTTTTATTTTATGTTTTAGATGGCATAATTAAAATGATGCATCCTTTTATGCCGTTTGTAACAGAAGAAATTTATCATATGTTACCTATTCAAGATAGTGAATCAATTATGATTAGTTCTTATCCAACTTATGATAAGAAGAAAGTATTTGATATTGATAAAAAAGAAGTTGATAAGATAATTAACTTTATTGCTTTATTTAGAAATAAAAAAGCAGAGAATAATATAGGTAGCGATTATGAAGTAATTACTGATATTGATAATGAATTAATTTTAAAAATGTTAAAATTAGAAGATAAGAGAGTTATTAGCAGTAATTTGTCTGGTAAAATAGAAGTAATTTTAGATAATTATAAAGTTATTTTATGTTATGATGATTCTAAACAAAAGGATGAAGAATTGGCTAATTTAGAAAAAGAAAAGAGTACTTTGGAAGCAAGTATTGAACGTCGTAAAAAATTGTTAGCTAATCAGAATTATGTATCTAAAGCTCCAGCTAAGATAGTTGAAGCAGAAAAAGCTAATTTAGGGCATGAAGAAACGCAATTGAAGATTGTGTTAGAAAGATTAGAACAATTGAAATAAAATGTAAACTTATTAATTTTATACTTTTTAAATTATATAATTTGTGTTATATTTAGTTAGTAATTAGAAGGAGAGAAGTTGATTTATGTTATATAGATCAACTTCTTTTTGCCCTTTTAATTATTTTTAAGAATTAGATAATAAAATAATAAAATATTTAGAATATAATGTTAGATATAGGAGGAATATATTGGATAATATTGATGAAGAGTTAGGAAATCTCGATAGTCTTATGATTAAATATATCTCAGCACTTAAAGTTTTGGAAACACAATTGCAGATTATTAATGATGATTTTAAATATATAAAGAAGTATAATCCGATTGAACATATTAAAACGAGAATAAAAAGTTCTGATAGCATAATAAATAAGCTGTATAAGGATAATTTGGATTTTACAATAGCTAATGTCGAAAAATATATTAATGATATTGTTGGGGTACGAATTATTTGTGCTTTTGAATCAGATGTTTTTGAGTTAATTGATATTATTCGAAATAGTAATATTATTCATGTTATAAATGAAAAAGATTTTATTTCTAAGCCAAAAGAAACTGGATATCGTAGTTATCATTTGATTGTTGAAGTTCCAGTTGAGTTTATTAATGAGAAAGTTATGGTTAAAGCAGAAATTCAGATTAGAACTATGGCTATGGATTTATGGGCATCATTGGATCATAAGTTAAGATATAAAAGTGATTATTGTACTGAAGGAATAAAGAAGAAATTAGTTCAAATAAGTGATGAATTAGAACATATTGATAATGAGATGAAAGATATGGTTACATTAGAAAATATAATCAAGAAGAATAGTGAAGGAGAAGATTAAAATAAGCAATAATTATATGAATGTAATGAATTTTAGAAAGCTTTTTTTTAAAATGTATTTTTTAAATAGGAGAAAGAAATTAAATTTTAAAGAAATTAAATTATTAGTTATGGAGTAAGTAATGCGTAAGTTTTTTAGATATTTTTGGGTTTTTATTATTGGTTCTTTTTTAGGATGTTTAATTGAAGAAATATGGTGTTTAATAAAATCAAAAAAATGGCAAATTAGGAAAAGTTTAATATATTTACCATTAATTCCTATTTATGGGATAGCTGGTGTATTAATTTTAGGGATTTGTTCTATTTTAGGTAATAATAAGTTAGCTATTTTTGGAATAGGTTTTGTTATTGCTACGTTAGTAGAGTATATAAGTAGTTTTGTGCAAGAAAAGATTTTTCTTGCAAAATCTTAGGATTACAGTAATATCCCTTTTAATTTAAAAGGACGAGTTAATTTATTTTATTCGATTGCTTTTGGATTATGTGCAGTATTATTTATAGATTATTTAAAAGTAGTAGGAGATTTTATTTATATGAAAATGAATAAGGGTGGTTATATATTTTCTTTTATTTTTATGATTTTATTTATTTTAGATGTTTTTATTTCTTTTTTTGCTTGTTATCGTCAGAAGAAAAGACGTTTTGGAATTAAGGCAAATAATAACTTTGAAAGGTATATAGATGTAAAATATGATGATAAACTGTTAAATAAGATATATAACAATTGTATTTATATTGAAAAATAAGTAATAATGCTTTTTTTGTGTTATAATATTATCTATTCATAGGACTTGTTATGGGGTTGATATAATGGATAAGAAAGAAGCAATTGAAAATTTTGCTAGTAGTAGACCTGCTGCACGGGCTATATATGGCTATGGTTCGGGGGTTTTTAAGCAAGCAAAAAGAGAAGGAACAGGTAAGATTTTAACAGATGCAATTTTTGTTGTTGATGATTTACGGGTATGGCATCGTGATAATATGTTGCTTCATCCATCAGATTATTCTTTGTTAGGAAAAATTCATTTAAGTCAAAGAAGTATTAAGAAGATTAAAGGTTTAAATAAAATAAATTATTTTAGTGAAATTAGAGATGGAGAATATACTTTTAAATATGGGGTTACGGAAATTGGTGATTTTATTGAAAGTTTAGAAACTTGGGATAATCTTTTTATGGCTGGACGTTTTCATAAGCCAGTAATGGAAGTTTCTAGTGAAGAAAAAATTAGAGAATCAATTGCTTATAATCGAAAATGTGCATTGATTATTGCTTGTTTATTTTGTGATAAATATACAACGAGAAAAGAAATATTTAATAAGTTATGTGGGCTTTCTTATGTTGGGGATGCGAGAATGGCTATAGCAGAAAATCCTCATAAAGTAGAAAATATAGTAGAAGGTAGTTTTGATATTATAGCTAAAATATATCCTTTAGAGAATGACTTTTTAATTCCTATAGGTCCTAGTGGTACTTTTTTGATAGATTATGATAAATTAATAAATCATTTTAATGAATTACCGGTTAGTTTGTTGGAATATTTGTATAAAAAGAATACTAATTTTGATGACATAGAGATGTTACGTATAAATGTTTTTGATTATTTTTTGATGAAAAATAAACAAGAAAGTCGTGTTCAAATAATTGAAGGAATAAAAACAAATGGTATAGTTAGAAGTGTTCCTTATGCTTTAGCTAAGGTAAGAAAAAGATTTAGTAAAAGGTAGTACTAAATCTTTTTTAGTTGTTTCTAAAACTAATGTTTGGTATAATAATTAATTGTAATGGTGATTATATGAATGATATTAAATATTATAGTATTACAGCTTTAAATAGAGCAATAAAAAATATGTTTGATAGTAAGCCTGAATTAAATAGAGTATATATAAAAGGGGAAATTAGTAATTTTAAACATCATAGTAGAGGGCATTTTTATTTTACTTTAAAAGATGAAAATAGTCGTATTGCTGCGGTGATGTTTGCTTCTTATGCTAAAGATATTAAGTTTGAGCCAGAAGATGGAATGAAGGTCTTGGTAAGTGGAAGAGTAACGGTTTATGAAGCAACTGGAGGATATCAAATATATGTTGATGAAATGGCTTTAGATGGAATTGGTAATCTTTATTTAGAATATGAAAAGTTAAAGAAAAAATTGCAAGAAGAAGGACTTTTTAATCTTGAACATAAAAAACCAATACCTCGTTTTCCTAAAAAAATAGGAATTATTACAGCACCAACTGGAGCTGCTATAAGAGATATATTAAGTACAATTAAAAGAAGATATCCTTTATGTGAAACGATTTTATTTCCTGCTTTAGTACAAGGTGTTGGAGCTAAAGAAAGTATTGTAAAACAGATTACTTTAGCACAAGAATTTGATTTAGATGTTATTATTTGTGGTCGTGGTGGTGGTTCGATTGAGGATTTATGGGCATTTAATGAAGAGATTGTAGCAAGAGCAATTTATAATTCAAAAATTCCTATTATTTCGGCGGTCGGTCATGAAATAGATTTTACAATTGCTGATTTTGTGGCTGATTTAAGAGCACCGACACCAACTGGAGCTGCGGAAATGGCGGTTCCTAATATAGTAGATTTAAGAACATTAATTGAACAATATAAAATAAGATTAAATGAAAATATAAAAAGTATTATTTCTTTTAATCAAAAGAGAATAGATAATATAAAAAATGCGTATGTAATTAGAAATCCAATGGCTTTATATGAAGTAAAAGAGCAAAAATTAGATACATTTATTGAAAGAATTAATTCTTATATAAAGCAAATACTTAATGATTATTATTTAAGATTAAGTCATGTAAAAGAAAGTTATATTTTGAAAAATCCTTTAGCAAGTTATGAAGTACATAGAGAGAGAATAAATAGTATAAGAAATAATTTAAATATAATAATTCAGAATAAATTAAATGTTTTTAATCATCAATATGAAATTATCATAAATAAGTTGAATTTACTAAATCCGTTAAATGTTTTAAGTAAAGGATATAGTTTAGTTACAGATAGTAACGGAAAAATTATTAAAGAAGCTAAAGATTTAAAGAAAGATGATCTAATATCAATTAAAATGTATGAAGGTAGTGTTAAAGCGATAGTTAAGGAGAGTGAGTAGAATGGCTACTAAAAAGGAAAAGACATTTGAAGAAAGTTTAAATGAATTAGAATCTATTGTAAAAGAATTAGAAAATGGAAATGTAGATTTGGATAAGGCTATTTTAAAATATGGTGAAGCAATGCAACTTGTAAAAAATTGCAGTGATAAGTTAAATATGGCGACTGAGAAAGTTAATAAAATTTTAAAGGAAAATGGAGAATTAGAAGATTTTGAAATTGAAGAATAAAAATCTTCTTTTTTTGCTTTCTTTAGTATGTTATAATAAATATATGATAGAGGTGTCGATATGGCGAAAAAAGAAGATAAGGTAGTAAAAGAAGAAAAGAAAAAGATTATCCCTCCTAAGAAAGAAAAGAAAGTTAAAAAAGTAGTTAAAGAAAAGACTATTCAAGTAAAAGATATTCAAGAAGATGTGAAACTAGAAAAAAAGAAAAGATTTTGGGATGAGTTTAAAGCTTTTATTATATTAGCTGTTATAATATTGGTTATTATTATAGGCGGTTGGTATTGGTATACATATGTATATAAAGATTTGGGTAATAAACCATCTTTAAAAGAAGAGAAAGTTGTAGATAAATATAAGTCTTATAAATATATTGTAGCTGATACACATAAATTAGATGTTTTAAATGATGAATATTTAATAGAATATGATGATAATTATATTTATAAAGTAATGGATATGAATACGAATATATTATTTGAAGGTGAAGCAGAATATAGCTATTATATTGAAGATTTTAATAATAATTTTTATTTAATTATAAATGATATTGAGAATAATCAAAATTATTTATCAATATATAAATTGGAAGATAAAGAATTTAAATTAGATAAAGAATTATCTGAAACAGCTGTATATTATGTTCCTATTATTTATGAAGATAATGATGATTTAATAACTTTGGGATTTACAGGAACTAAATATAGTTATGATGATGAAAATAATGAACAAAATACAACGTATTTATATACTTTAGATGGTGAAGAATATGAACTTGATAATTATCAAATATTAGGTGATGAAAAGATTACAAAACCATTTGAAGCTATTATTACATATAATAAAGATAATATTATTGTTGGAACTAGTAAAACATATAGTGATTTATTATATGGACTTTTAGAATTAAAGAGTGGAAATACGATTATAAGACCACAATATGAAGGTTTATATACGGATGGTAATAATTATATAGCAGTTAAAGATGGTAAGACTGGAATTATTACTAATAAACTTAAAAAGTTAGTTAATTTTGAATATGACTTTATTGATAGATATGATTCTTATTATGTTGTTGCTAAAAATAAAAAGATGGCTATAATGGATAATAATTTTAAATTAGTTACTGATTTTGTTTTTGATTATCAAGAGAAAACAGATGGTAAACCATTTAGTTATACTGATTGGAATACTATCAATTCTTATAAAGTAAATGATAAGTATGTTTTAGTTACTAATAATTTAGAATTAGAAAATAATATAAAATATGCAAAGAGTTTAACTTATATAATAGATAAAAATGGTAAATATGAAAGTGTAACTGCTAATAAGTTTGAAGTTAATAAAGATAATGGTTTAATCTATGCTTATGATAATATAGATAGAATAGTTACTATATATAATTCTTCTTTAGAAGAAATGTATAAGATAGATTTAAGTAATTATGATTTTTCTTTAGTACCTAAAATAGAATTAATTAATGGAAATACAATTGAAATAGAATTAGATAGTTCAATATATTTTGATTATGAAAATGGAAAAGAAATAAATGAGATTAAAGATTTTTCTTTATTGATTAATGGAATAACAATTAATTATGATAAGAAAGATAAAAAGATGATTTATTCTTCTTCAGATAAAGAGATTGTCTTTATAGATGTAGATGTTTTTGAAGATAGTAATAATTATTTTGTTGAATTAGATGAAAATGCTTTCTATTATGCGACTGATACAGAATACTTGTATATAGAAGAAATTTAATAAAGGATATTATTTTGATAATATTCTTTTTTTTAGTTTAATATTTTGATATAATTTTTTATGAAGTGATATGAATGGAAAAAGAAAAAATTAATCAAATGTTTGTGATAATTGTAATAATGGTTTTACTTATTTTTGTAGTTGTTTTTATAGTGTCTACTTTATTATCAAGTAAGGAAGATAAGGTTGATAAGTTACAAGTTAAGTTTAATCAAATATATTCATCAGATTATGAGTTAAGAACAATAGATGATAAGTATTTTATTGGTTCTTATGAGAAGAATATTATTAATGTTATTATTGATAATAATGGGCAGGAAATATATAAAGGAAATGAAAATATATATTATGAAAATATCTATAAGACAAAAAATGATGAGTATATAATATATAATAATATTGATAATAAGTTAAATGTTTATCTTTTTGATGGTGAAAAGATGGAAACTTTATATAACTTAGATAATGTTTCTTATATAAAACCTGTAATATATAAGGGAATAGATCAAGAATATATAGTTTGTTTTGTTAGTGTTGTTAATGATGATTTATATATTTATAGCTTAGATAATATAGGAATGAAGATTATTGATGATGTATCATTAATGGGAGATCAAATAAATGATAGTTTCTATTATATTTATAATGATGAGTATTTAGTTGTAAAGAATAAAGAAGAAAAAATGGGAGTTATTGATTTATTTGGAGAAGTTGTAATAGATTATAAGTATGATAATATTTTAAATACATATAATAATTCATTTATAGTATTAGATGATTCTAAGTATGGGATTATTGATGAACATGGGGAAAAGTTATTAAAAAGTAGTTATAAAGCTATTTATGATTTTGGTAATTATTATATAGTAGTAAATACAAAGAATAAAATGGCTTTATATAATGAAGAATATGATAATTTAACGGGATTTAAAATGGATTATGATAGTTTAATTCCTTTTGATTTAAGAGGTAGTGTTAGGAGTGTAATGCTATATAAAGTAAATGGAAAGATTGTGGTCGTAAATAATTATTTAGAAGATGTAAATAAGACGGAATATGATAAACATGATTTTTATATTATAAATGGTGAAGATATTCAAAAGGAAATAGAACAAATTGGTTTTGGTTGTGAAAATGTGGTATATACTTATGATGATGATTATAAAATAAAAATATATGATAATTATTTTGAAACAATTTTAGAATATAAGTTGAATAATGTTAGTAAAGTAGAAGATATTTTATTAGTAGGTAATAATCTTTATCAAGTAATTTATTATGATAATGAAAATAAATTGACTAAGGTATATATTGATAATGATGGGCAAGAAAGAGATTATGATTTAGGAACTATTTTATTTGATAAAACGTTGTATACAGGTTTTATAAAAGAAGAAGATAATCTTTTAAATTTGACAATGTATGATAAGAATTTAGAAATATTAGATACATTGGAAGGTAAATATATTGATAATGTTGGTGATTATGTTGTTGTAGATAATAGCATATATAAAATTGTTGTAGTATAAAAGGTTTATGATATAATTTAAATAGAGAGGAGTTTTATAATGAATAGAGTAAAGGTTAATACTGGTTTAGCTTCAATTATTTTAGTTGCTTCTATATTTGCAGGATGGCAAGGAATGCTTTTGGCAATGCTTTTATTATTTGCTTTTTGTGATGTAGATGATGCTGTTAAAAATGTTGCAGTTACTGTAATAACATTTTATGTAGGCTATACAATTGTATCTGTAGGTTGGGATATTATTGTTGCAGTTATAAATGCCATTGTAAATGTTGTTGAAGGATTTGCTAAAACATTTAATACTTATGTTGATCCTGTTGATTATATAAGTGTTATTAAATTAGTAACACCAGTAGACTATATTGTTGGTATATTAGATGATATTGTTTCTATTATGTTAACAATTGCTAAGATAACATTTGTAATAGCTATTTTAACTGGTAAACCAGCTAAGAAGAATGCTTTATCAGAAAAGATTCAAGAATATGTAAATAAAGCTATTAATTATGTTAGTGGAAATGTAGGAAATAGACCTGCTCCACAAGAACAAGCTCCAGTAAATACTGGAAATGTTCCACAATAAAAAGCAATTACCAAATATTGCTTTTTTTATTTTGTAATTATATGGGAATTATAATAATATGGTGATTTTGATGAAGAAGGTTTTATTTATTATATTATTATTTTTCCCTTTATTAGTACTTGCTTATAGTGATTATATAATTCCAGGTGGTGATACTTTAGGGATTGAAGTTAATAGTAAGGGAGTTGTTGTTGTAGGTTTTTATAAAGTTGATGGAACTTATATAAATAGAGAACTTAGAATTGGGGATAGCATTTTAGAAGTAAATAATTATGAAGTAGAAAGTTCTAATGATTTAGTTAAATTGATTGAAGAAAATATGAAAAATAATAAAGTTAATATTACTTATGAGAGAAATGATAAAGAATATGAAACTAATTTAGATCTTAAATTAGTCTTAGGTTCTTATCGAACAGGTTTATATGTTAAAGGTAATATATTAGGAGTAGGAACGTTATCTTATATTGATCCTGAAACTGGTATTTATGGTGTTTTAGGTCATTCTTTAAATGTTAGTGGAACTAATCAGTTAATGGATGTTAAAACTGGCTATAGCTATGATGCAGAGGTTGTAAGTTTTACTAGAAGTGTTAATGGAAGCCCAGGAAGTAAGAATGCAGATATTGATAAAAATAGTAGATTTGGAACAATAGAAGTTAATTCTAATTATGGTATATTTGGCAAAGCAGATGAAGTTAAAAATAAAAAGTTAATGAAAGTAGGAACTTTAGATGATGTTTCTTTAGGGGAAGCTTATATATATACTACAAATTTGGATAATGAAGTTGTGAAGTATGAAATAGAAATATTAAATATTGATAAAGATAATTATGATAAAAATATTTATTTTGAGGTAGTAGATACAGATTTATTGAAAATGAGTGGAGGAATAGTTCAAGGGATGAGTGGTTCACCAATTATTCAAAATGATATGATAATTGGAGCAGTTACACGAGTTTTGGTAGATGATGTTGATCGTGGGTATGGAATTAGTATTGTTACAATGTTAGAAGAGGGAGATAAATTACAATAGGACTTTACGTTAAAAGTCTTTTTTTTTAGCTGTTTTATTGCAAGTATTATAGTTCTTTGTTATTATCTAAAATAGGAGTATGTAGAATGAAGAAAAGTATAATATTTAAAGTTGGAACTTTTTCTTTAGTGTTATTAATAGGAGTTCTCTCTTTTTATTCATATAAAATTAGTTATAGTAATGTAATTAGTAATGAAGATATAAAAAATAGTAGAGAAGTTAATAATTTTGAAAGTGAATGGGCTTTTTTAAATGATATTGAAGAAAATAATGATACTGTTTTAGAAAGTATTGATTCTAATTTGGATTTTAATAAGATTATTGTTGCACCAGCTGATGATAAGGAAGATCCTAGTAAGTTAGTAAGAGATAATCCGGATAAGGGAGTTAGTAAACCAACAACAGCTAAAAAGGCAGTAAAGAAGTATGAAACTAATGAAACAAGTTTAGGAATAGATGTATCAACATGGCAAGGCAAGATTAATTGGAAGAAGGTTAAACAATCAGGTATTTCTTTTGCAATGATTAGATGTGGGTTTCGTAGGTTAGATTCGGGTACTATTGTAATGGATAATCAGTTTTTAAATAATATTAAAGGAGCTATTGCTAATAACATTAATGTTGGGGTGTATTTCTTTTCAATGGCTAAGAATAAGACTGAAGCTTTAGAAGAAGCTAAGTGGATTGTTAATGTAATAAAGGATTATGATATTACTTATCCTGTAGCTATAGATATTGAGATTTTTAATAAGAATAGATTAAAGGGAGTTAGTTATTCAACAATGACTAATAATGCATTGGTTTTTTGTGATTATATTAAAAAGCAAGGATATACACCAATGATTTATAGTTATGCTAATGCTTTTACTAAATATTTTGATACGGCTAAGTTTAAGGGACAACGTATTTGGTTAGCACAATATAATGATAAGGTAACGTATAAAGGAAATTATCATATGTGGCAATATACTAGTAGTGGTAGTGTTCCTGGTATAAGTGGTAGAGTTGATATGAATGTTGCTTATTTTAGTGTAACTAATGATGTTACAAAAGCTTCTACGGTTAATGGAATTACAAATACTGGTAATTTGGATAAGGTAACATTTAAAGAAATGAATATGAATACGACTTTAACTAAAGATGTTACTCTTCGTAGTAGTCCATACACGACTTTACCTAATAAAGCCGGAATACTAGAAAAAGGTACTTATGTTGTTGTTACAGGAATGAGTGATAAGTTTATTAGAGTTTTATATAATGGTAATACTTTTTATATAAATGATGTTAATTGTTTTGTAATGGATTTGGCACCTGTTAATTTTGATTTAGTTGATTTAAATGTTAGGTGTAATAGAGAAATAACTTTATTATATAAACCTTATAACTTTTTGTTAAATAATGAGTATAAGAAGATTTCGGCTTTAGAAGAGTTAAGAATAGTTGGGGTTAATTCTTCATATGTAAAAGTCTTATATAATGGGGAATATTATTATGTAAATGATGTAGATTTTTATGATGTTATTAGAGATAATATATATCAAGGATCTATTACTAGTTAATGTTAAGATAAAATCTTAACATTTTTTTAGTTATTTTTGCTAATTTTATATAAATATGGTAAGATATCTTGCGTATTTAAGGGGGGACTTTATGAATAAAACAATTTATGATTCGGCATTAGATTTTTTAAATAATTGTTGTAATCACTTATTTCAAATTAAACAAAAATTTGATAGATTAAAAAGTTTTTTGGAGGCAGATTATAAAGCTGGTTTAGTAACTTTAGAAGAATATAATAGATTAAAGAAGGTATGTATTGATGAATTTGTTGATTCAAAATATACTTTAGATAAAGATGATGTTCTTTTTGTAAAAGAATATGCTTGGATAAATAGTCATGGAGAGATAATGGCTAGGTTAATAAAACCAAAATATTTAAAAAAAGTGGAAGATTTAAAAAAGATTTTTGAATCAGTTAGAAAATTTGCTTTTTATGGTAGTTTTTCATTAGAAGATAGGAAAAACTTATTTAAAAATGAGGTTATTGAAGCGGATTTAAAAAAAGCTAAAAAAGACGGTAATAATGATTTAGAAAAAAAATTACTAATTATTGATAGTTGTAATGCGGAACAATTAAATTTTGCAATTGCTAATTTTTATGGGATTGATTATTCTTTTTATGAATGGTTTAAATTAATGGCTTTACGTGAAGAGTTTATTAATGGCTTTGTTTTTAATGAACATAATACAACAATGATTGATTTATCAAAGAAGCAGATAGAATTACAACGTATATTAGAAGAAAGAGTTGAGACGGAACAAGAATTAATGCAGGAAGTTAATTTATTAAAAGGATTTACTGAAGAAGCTTTGGAATATCAGAGTAATTTAATTAGTAAAAATCCATTATTAAATATTTGGGGACGTAAAAATAGTTTATATGAAACTTTTAGAGATTTATTTAAGCTTTCAGGAGTAGTTAAGTATTTAAGTAGTATTAATACGGAAGATATTTTACATGTTGATAGTAGTTTTAAAATGTATATTGATAAGTATTATAATGGTGTTTCTAAAGGAATTGATGTATCTAGTTTTGTTAAGACTTTATTTAGTAGAATTTTAAATTATTATACAGATAAAATAAATAAGTTAAAAAGTAAATTAGAAACTTTAGATTTGGAAATTGGTAAAATACAGAGTTATTTAGAAGTATGTAGTAAACGTGGTTTAGATGAAGCACAGTTAGAAAAAGATATTTTTGGTAATTTAGAAAATTTAGATGATTTAACTTTATTAGATTTTAGTGAAGATGAAAGACAAAGAATATATGCTGATTTAAAAGAGGAAATATGTAGAGATATTAATATACGTAGTGAAAATGAAATATTAAAAAAAGGTTTATAGGAAGATTAATTTTTTATTAATCTTTTTTTTGTTAAAATACTTAACTTATGTTATAATTCTTATAGTATAGGAGAATAGCAAATGAATAAGTCAAGATTTAAAAGGAATTTAAAATTTTTGTTTTTTGTGTTGCTTGTTTGTCTTGTGGCTTTTGGTGGCTATTATTTTATAACGGGTAAAGAAAATCCAATATCAGAAATTATTGATACAATTACAGAAGATAATAAGATAATAGATAATTATAATGGTGTATATGTATCTGATGATGATTTAAATGGATCTAAGTATATTTTTAGAGGATGTTCTGTATCTAAAATATCTAATTATATTTTGATTATGGATGATGATTATTATTTGTATCGTAGTTCATGTATGGGAACATTTTTGAAAGGTGAAGGCAAAGTTAGTGAGCTTGATATTATTGAAGATGGAAGTGCTAAAACATATAGAATAAATTATAATGATCGTGTATATGTTAAAGACTCTTCAGTATTGAGGATAGTTCCAGGAATTGATGGGATTGCTAATATGTTATCGGTGCAACCTGATACATATCAGTTATTATTAAAGGAAACAGAGCAAGAAGGATATTATTATAATTTGACTGATTTAAAAATAGATGGTGTTTCTTCTGGGTTAAGAATGAATTTTAATGTTAATACTTTTGATGATAGTTATACAATATCTTTTAATAGTGGAGTTGATGGAATTAATTTGTATACTTCGACTATAAAAGATTTAGATTATTTACCTGATTTATATGCTTTTGGTAAGTATTTAGCTGTTATTGAAAAGAAGATGAGTTCGGATAATAGTAAATATGCTTATACTTTAAAAGTTTTAGGTGAAGATGGAATTGTATATAATTCTGATAGTATGTTACCAATAACAATAGATAATGTTTCTTTAACTACAGATAATAGTATATATATTACTTTTGATTATTCATCAAGAAATTTTAAGATGATTGTTGGATATGATAAGGAATTTTGTTCTACTGAATTTACAGAAGAAGAAAAAAAAGAGATTGCTTATTATGAATTTAATATAGATTATTTATATAATCAATCATCATTTACTAAACCAGTATTTTCAAAGATAGGCTATAAGGGTGAAGGTTGTAAGTATATAAATAAGATTATGGAGGAAAGTTAATGATTGTAGAGGGAATAATTACAGTTTTAGGTTTGTGTCTTACTTTTTTACCTATAATATTATATTTTAAATATTTATTAACACATGTTAGTAAAAAGACTAGTTTTGATTATCATCTAGAATTGGTACGTGATAAGAAAGGTAAAATAGGGGTAGTTATCGCTTATTTAGAAAGAATAATTTTTGGTGTAGTTATATGTCTTTTAGGGATACTAATGAGTGAGTTTTTTACTAATGAAGTAATTTTTAAGTGTTTGGTTATAAGTATTGTTTGTTATGTGATGTTAAAATATTTTGATGAAAAAAATGAAAAATAAAGAAAAGAAGATGATATCTTCTTTTTTATGTGTTATAATTTTGTTATAGTATGGGTTATGATATAGGAATGATATATATGAGGTTTAAAGAAGAATTTTTAAAAGAATTAGTTAAACGACTTAAGGAAAATATTGATATTATAGAATCTAGTTTTACTTTAGCTAATAAAGATTTGATTAAATCTAAATTATATGCAGTTGAGCCTTATGAATTTCATTTATCTATATTGTTTGAAGATAATCCATATTTGTTTTTAAATAAATTAGTTTATGCTGTTTTAAATAGACAGGATATTAAAGTTAGTAGTACAAATATTGCTTGTGATTTATTATTGGAATTAGTTAATTTAGTTTTAGATGAATTTGAAATGGGAAGGATTGGTAAGATTGAAAAATAATAATAACTTTCGTAATGATTTTATTTTTAGATATTTAGTCCTTTTAGTTAAATCTGATAATAAAGATTTATTTTTGGAGTATTATAATAAGGTAAAGGATTATTTATCTTGTTTAGCCAAAGAATCCCATGATAAAAGGGTATTATTAGATTTAAATGTGATATTAGATTATCGTTCGAATATGTTAGAAAGGCAATTATAGAGGTGATAATATGAGATGTCCTAAATGTGGAGCTTTTATGGAAGAGGGAAAGACAGTTTGTCAAATGTGTGGAACTAATGTTAATGAGTATGTTCCTAATCAAGGTTTTAATAACTTCTCTTCACCTAATAGAGATGCTAATTTTGGTAGTGGTAATGATTTTAGAAATCCTAGTATTGGGACTAATTTTCAACGACCTGTATCTAATTTTAATGATTATAAAAAAGCAGAACTAGCACCATTAAAAGATGAAGATAAAGATATTTTTGATAAATATAATGAACATAAGACTTTAATTCAAGCTTGTTTATTATTATTAGTACTTGGAATTATAGGTTTTGTTGGTTATCGTTATTATGTATCTAAAAGTGCTGATGAAGGAATACAACCTATTATAGGTAATTTGTATTATGCTGTTGATGATACTTTAAAACAAACTTCTCAAAGTAATAATACTTTAACTTATAGTAAGAGTGATGATAAAGGAAGTGCTTGTTCAATTACGGTTACTACTGATACGACGACTACAGGTAATCATGTAAAAGAGTTTTTTGCTGAGCGTAAAACAGCATTGGCACCAGAACTTGATTCTAATGCCAATGTAATTGATAAATTAGATGTTTATACATCTAGTGAGAATGAATTTATTTTAAATGATACAACTTGGTATGCATTAAATATCTTTTATAAAGAAAAGGAAAATAGTGATCCTACTTTATTACGTTATAAATATTTGTCTTCAATGTATGATGGATTTTATTATGATATAGAGTTAGTTAATAATAGTAATGATGAGCATTGTAGTGCTTCTCTTGATAATTTTGCTAAGTCACTTAAATTTATTAAAAAGTCTTAGGAGGGGTTAAATGAAAAAATGTCCAAAATGTGGAACTATTTTGGATGACTCTAAGAAAAAATGCTATATGTGCGGTAGTGATTTGCAAAAGAGTAATATAACTAATTTTGGAGATGTATTTGATACGCAAATAGGAGCTACTGTTACTAGGGGTCAAGATAACGTTTTTAATAACGTGGAAAATATTTCTGCAAAAGTTGATGATGTATTTAGTAATGGAAATAATAATACGGGAGCTTTTACTAATAATTCTTCTTCAGCAGATTTTTATAAAGACCAGATGAATAGTTTAAATTCAATGCAATATGATGAACGTACTGCTTTGGAAAAAATATTTTCTGGTGATTCAAGATTTCGCAGCAAAGATGAGATAAATGCTGAAGAAGCTATGAGAATGAATAAAGACAATGAAAAAGTTGTAACTAATAGAGAAACTAATAATTTTATGGGACAGAATATTTCACAAAACGTTGGAGAAAAGCCTCCTTTGTTCCCACCAGAAGTTAAAGAAGAAAAGCCTCAAATAAATTGGGGAGATAATTTAACTAATAGTAATAATGATGTTTCTGGGTATAAAGATAAGGTAAGTAAGAAGTTCTCTCTTAATATAAGTTTTGTTGTTAATACAGTATGTTTTATTTTATTTCTTTGTGGAATGGGGTATATTTATTTTACTTATATAAAACCTAATCATGATAGAAATGTTAATTTTGGGGGATTAAATTATTCGATTGATGAAAATTTTGTATTGAAAACTGATGATACTTATTCTAAATATTATACAAAAGGGGATAGTTGTTCAATTAGAATTAGCTATGGTTATACAAATGATGTTTCTGACTATGTAGATAAGTATTTTGAACAAATAAAAAATGATTTTACTGAAGAAAAAGGTTATACTTCAATAACTGAAGATATGACAATTAATGATAATATGTGGCATTCTTTATCAATTATGGAACTTGAAAAAAATGCAGCTGGAACTGGCGGGTATTCACCTAATGTAAAATTTAAATATGTTTCAATTGTTTATAAAGGAAGTTTTTATAATATTATATATAGTAATACAAGAAATGATAATGAATGTTCTTCAGGGTTTGATCAGTTAATAGAAACTTTAGCTTTTGATTAAAGATAGTAATACTATCTTTTTTAAAATTTAAAAATATGTTATTATATAATAGTATAGTAGGGGATGATAGTGTGAATATAAGTGTAGATGAATTAAAAAAGAGACGTGCACAGCTTGAAGATAAATATGATGCTTTAGAAAAAGATATTTACAAATTGTATTCGCTTAATAAATTAGAAGAAGCGGCTTTACAAGAAAAGAAACAGAATTTATTAGATATGCAGATTTCTTATATTGATCAGATAATTGCTAATTTATTAGAAACACCTAAAATATATGACAAGTTAAATAGATTAAAACAAGAATATGAAGAATTAGTAGGTGAATAAGATGGCTAAAAAAGTAAAGAAAAAGTTTTCGGCATTTAAATTATTTTATGATGAATTTATCTATAAAGAAAATGATAATATTTCTTATGCTAGTGTAGAAAGAAATATTAAGAGGATTCGTGATCTTACTATGGAAGTACGTAAGACTTCAAAAAGAGATTTAGAATTGTATAAACTTAAACTTGAGAGAAATAATAAGAGAATAAGAGAACAATTAGATGAAATATATAATTTAAATAAAGCGATGTTTGAATATTATTTTTTATTATATAAGTCTTGTGTTGAAATGTGTACTGATAAATTAGAAGATATGCCTTTTATAATAAGTTGTTCTTTTTATGATGATTATCGTTTAGATAATAAAACTCCTTCTGAATTAGAAAATTCTTCTTATGCTGTTCCTAAGTATAGTTCTTTAGAAAAAAAGAAAATACGTAATGAAGCTAAAGGAAAGACGAAATTAGAATATTTTGTTTATTTATTAAAAGAAAGCGATAATCGTAAGTTATTTATGAGGTTTATTGAAAGAAGTGAAGAACTATTAGCAGTTAAACCTTATATAAATGAGGGTTATGATAAGTTTTTTGAACGTATAAATAAACAATTAATTAAATATAATAATTATTTAGTTGGGATTGAAGAGATATTAAAAACAACTGATGATTATGAAGTTGTTTGTGATATTATGCAGATTGCTTATCATAAGAAGTTTATTTTAAATGATGGTACGATTAAAGAAATGGTTAATTTACATTTTGATGAAGTTTATAATCGAATGAAGGATGATAAGAGTCTAAGAGGACAGTTTAATGAAAATAACGATATTTCCTTTGAAACATTTAAGAGTTTAACGGATGATTTTATAAAAGAAAAAGAAACTTTGATGGATGCTTATGTTAATGGAAAATTTGAACCGGTTTCTTTTGCCGAAGATTCTTATATTACTAAATTTAGAGAGTTATTAATAAATTCATTTTTTGATAGTAGATATCAAAATAAACATGATGTAGAATGGACGATTAGTAATTGTGTTGAGCGAGCTATTTCTTTATATAGTTTGGCTCATGATTTAGAAGATCAAATTTTTGAACGTGTAATGTATGATGCTAGTCATTCCCCTTTATTAAAAAGAAATAATGATGTTCGTAGTGCGTTAATTAAGAAAGTTTATGACTTATATAATCCTTTTTATTTGCTTTCTTTATATGAAAAGAGTAAGGATGAGTTCTTAGAGATAATTAAAGAAAAAAATCAGACTTTTAAAGATAATTTTGAGATTGAACTTAATCAGAAGAAAACACAGCTTGGATATCATGGACCAATTCCAACGATGAAAAGTATAAAAACTAAAGTAAATGGGCGAAGAATTCATTTTATTGAAGAGTATTGTATTACTGAGTTAAAATCACGTGATGAAATTGGAGATTATGATACAAGAAATTATGATTTAAATGTAATGATTCATGATATAAGTACTTCTGATATAGTTGAATTGTATGAAAATATGAAAATAAAAATTAGAAATTATAATTTTGAGAATTTATGTTTTTTTGATGAAGTTCAAGTACAAGAAAGTTATGAAAGAGAACAATTATTAATAGCAGCTCAAGAACTTGTTACAAAAGCAATTTATAGGAATATGAAGTTAAAAAATGCTAATCAAGAAGATTTATTAAATAAATATAAAGATATTTGTTTAGGATATTTTAATGAAAAATGTTTGTTTATTAAAGAAAAATATAATGATGCTAATAAAAATGGTTATAATGATTTTTTGAAAATAAGGAATAAATTTAATGAAAATAGTAAATGGATGAGGCTATTAGATTATCATAAAATTAAAAGAAGATTATTGTAGGTGATAGAATGTTAGAAGAATATACTAATAGTTTTAAAACTTTATCTTTAAAAGAAAAAAGAGAAATTTTACTTAAAGAAATAGCTGATACTTTAATAGCAATTGAAAATTTATGTGAAAAGAAAAATGTTGATATTGATAAATTAAATAGTTCTGATTATATAAAAAATAAAGATTTGTTATTTGAAGAAGATTATTATAATTTAATGTTTATGTATATTATTTATATGAAAGAAGATTTAGCAATGTTATTATAAGAAAGGCACTCTATTAGTGCCTTTTTTTGATGTTTTATGATATACTTTTCTTATAAGAGGTGATGGTATGCAACTTGATGATATAATTGAGAAAATTAAAAGGTTAGAAAATGGGGGCAATGGAACTAATATGGTTTGTTTTATTGTTGCTTTTGATCTTTTATATTTTTTAAAGGATAATGATAATCGGGAAAGATTTATTTATGAATATTATAAGAATGATAATGGGATGTTTACGAGTAACTTAAAGAAGATTTGTTTTTATTGTGAATCTATTTTAATAGAAGATAATATTTATGATAATATGTTAAAATCAATTGAGATGGATGTTAGAAGAGAAGATTTAGTTAGTATGTATAATTATTATGATGCTATGGATCGAATTGAAAAAGCTAATATTAGTACTAAAGAAATGATAAGTGATGGCTTTAAAATTCGTTTATTAAAACAAGTTTTTGATTCTAGTAATGAAGATTTTGCTAAATTAGATAATAATGTTAAGGATTTAAAGAATCGTTATGATCGAAATATAATTGATATTGTTACTATTATTGCTATTTTTATTGCTATTTGTATTGGAATGGTAAGTAGTATTAGTTTTAGTTTAGAAGCTTTTGATAATTTAACTAGTTTAAATATATTTAATATCTGTTTAACCGTATCGATAGTAGGTTTTTTTGTTTTTAATCTTTTTTATGCTTTATTTAAATTTGTTGCTAAATTATGCGGTAAAGAATTAGATAATAAGGGATATGTGGTTTTTGTTGATGTAGTTTTTGTTTTATTAATTGTCTTTTTTACTATTATGGTTGTAAATTAAGAAAAAAAGTAAATAATTGTTGCAAATAGTGGGGGATTGTGTTATTATTAAATGGTCGATGGACCTCTAGCTCAGTTGGTTAGAGCATCCGGCTCATAACCGGGCGGTCATAGGTTCGAGTCCTATGAGGTCCACCACTTAATAATGCGAGTGTGGCGAAATTGGTAGACGCGCTAGACTTAGGATCTAGTTCCTTACGGAGTGGGGGTTCAAGTCCCTTCACTCGCACCATCTGAATTTAATCTAAATTATGAAATTTAGTTGCTTATAAATAGAACTTTTTTAAAAGTTCTTTTTTTGTAATTGTTTTTAATAGATATAAAAATTATTATAAAGAGATATGATATATATAATAAAGTTATAAATATTGTCTAATTTTGAAAAGATGTAAACTTATTAAATTTACATAGTCTTAAAATAATGATATTATTAGTATAGAGGTGTAGGATTATGAATGAACAAAATAATAATTATAATTCACAATTAAATAATCAAAATCAAGCACCTCAACCAGTTAAAAATAGATTTTTTTCACCGGATTTATTTGAAGATAGTTCAGCTAGTTCAGTTGGTTCTTCTGTAAGTAATCAAGTAAGTAATAAAGTTATAAGTTGGGGTGTTGGAGGAAGTAATTCGGTAAGTCAAAATAATAATGTTAATAATAGTGTTATAAATAAATCATTAAATAATTATCAAGGAGAATTAATGGAACAAGTTAATGGTGTTGTTTATACTGATGAACAGCCAGAGATACTTGATGATTCTTTTTTGTATGATAATAATACGTTAAATAATCAAGAAGGTAATTTTACTTTGCAAGATAGTCCTTTATTTCAAAGTACGATTGATAATAGTCAAAATAATGTGAATGTTGTTACTAATAATTCTAGTCCTTCTTTTGAACAGAATAATAATGGCGAAAGTGATTGGATGATGAATCAACCACTTAGTCCTTCTTCTTTAGGAGTAAGTGTAGAAAATCAGAATAATCATGTGGAAGTAGAAGATCAAAATCGTTTCATTAATATGAATACTCCTGTTTTAAATGAGCAAACACAAGTAGAACAATATCAACAACAAGCTTTACAACAAGGAAATCAAATAGTTTTAGAGGACCCTTTACCAGAAATTGATATGAATAAATTAACAATTGATTATATTGGAAGTAAGTATACTAAAATAAGTATGGCTCCTTTTTCATTTTCTGCTTTCTTATTTGGAGGAACTTATTTTATTTATCGTAAAATGTATTTTATGGGTCTAATTATTTGTTTAATTAATATACTTATTTTCTATTTTGGACCGTTTCCATATCAATTAATTGCTTATTTTATTATAGCTATTGTTATTAGTTTAATAGCTAATCCTCTTTATATAAAAGCGGTTAATAGAAGAGTTAAAAAAATAAGGAAGAAACATAGTAAAGATAATCAAATTAATTTAAGCATGATTTGTAAGAAAAAGGGGAAGAATAATATATTGTTGTTTTTCTTATCTTTAATTGTTTATGGATCTGTCATATCTTTTTTAACTTATGCTAATATAGTACCTAAGGTAACTGATTTAATTAAAGAAACTAGAGATAAAGATAATGTAGTTAATGAAGAAAAATATAAGTTTGATGGAAATATTTTATTTGAAGAATATGATATAGAAGATACTTTTAGTATTATTGTACCTAATGGTTTTGTTAAAGATGAATCAAGTATTTTTAAATATCATTATACAGATACTAGTAGTGTTGGAGAAAATAATACTTGTACATTAACTTTTAGTAAAGTGTATGGTTTTGATAATAGTGAAGATGCTATAGAAGAGATTGCGCTTTATAATGGGGTTAGTGAAGACGTTGATAAAGTTTTATCTAATGGTATTGAGTGGAATACTGTGGCAGTTGAAGGAGAAAAATATGATACTCATTATCGTACGATGATGGTTGGCTCTGATGTTTTATTATTTCAGTATGAAAGTGGAGCAGATGTTAGTTTTGGAGTATGTGATATGTATTTGGTAGATGTTATGTCAACTTTATCTTTAAAAAGTAATTAATTTATAAGGAGTGATTTTGGTGAAGATTGGGGTTTTTGATTCGGGAATTGGTGGTTTAACAATTCTTCAAGAATTATTAAATGTCTTACCAAATGAAGATTATTTATATTATCAAGATTCATTAAATAATCCTTATGGTGATAAAGATGATGATACTTTAAGAGTAATAGTTTCTAAGATAGTAGATTATTTAAAAGGTGAAGGATGTAAAGTAATAGTTGTTGCATGTAATACGGCAACAACTAGATGTATTTCTTATTTACGAGATAAATATAAGGATTTAATTTTTATTGGTACTGAGCCAGCCGTTAAAGTTGCTTGTGATAAAGGATATGATAATATTTTAGTTATGGCAACACCTGCAACGATAGCTAGTGAGAGGCTAAGTGTTTTAGTTGCTAATAATAAAAAAGAAAAGGAAAAAATATATTTAGTTGGTTGTTCGGGATTAGCTTCAGCTATTGAAAATAATGATGTTAAAAGACAAGAGGAAATTATAAGAGACATATATAATAAATATGCTTTAAAAGATATTAAAGCAATTGTATTAGGTTGTACTCATTATCCTTTAATTAAAGATTTAATTACTAAGTATTTTAAAGATATTCCATTAATAGATGGAAGTCTTGGGGTTTCATTAGAATGTAAAAGGCAAATATTACTTCACGGGATGGAAATAAATAAAGGTAGGGGAAAAGTTATAATATATAATTCAAAGAACGGATGATAAGATGTTAAATAAAGTTAAAAAGTATTATTTATGTTTTATGATGTATTCAGTAATAGGATGGCTTTATGAAGTTATCTTAGAAGTGTTTATATATAAATGGGGATTTAGTAATAGAGGAGTTTTATTTGGCCCTTATTGTCCTATATATGGAGTTGGAGCTTTAATATTTATTTTGATAGTAGGAAGAATATTAAAAGATAAAAAAAGGAAAGATAAGATATTATTAATTCCTGTTGTTTTTATATTATGTATGGTTATAGCTACTAGTATTGAATTAATTGCTTCTTATTTATGTGAATGGTTGTTAGGTAGTTGGCCATGGCAAACTTATGTAGATTATAAATATAATTTTCAAGGACGAATAGCTTTAAGTCCAAGTTTAAGATTTGGATTAGGAGGTATTTTGTTTTTATATATTATTCAACCTTTATATGAAAGATTATATAGTAAGTTATCTAATAAAGTAGTTAATATATTATTTTATTTAATAGGTAGTTTATTTATTGTCGATATTATTAGTTTGATTATTTTTAAATTTATAGTATAATAATAAAAGAATAGGTGGTTAGTGTGATGAATGATAATATTGTACCTAGTCTTAAATTAGTTTATAAGCCTTTAATTATGTATTATGGAGAATGGGAATTATTAGACGGGCTAGAGGAACTTTCCTTAGAAAATAATAAGAAAAATATGTTTAAAGCTTTTTTGGAAAGATATTATTATATGCCATTAAAAGTTATATTTAAAGATGAGGATTTGGCACGTAGTTTTAAGTATGCTATATGTTCACGATTAGGTGATAGTGGTCGTACTTTATATTTTTCGAAAGTTGCTTTTTTACGTAATGTTATTACTAATGCAAATGAAATTGTATCTAAAGAAGGAGATATAGTTTATAAAGAAATAAAAAAAGCAATTAGAGAAAGAAAAGATATATATCGTGATGTTGATAAATTAGGAGAACATTCTATTTATTATAATGATGTTTTAAAAGAATATGAAGATTGTGAATTAGAGATATCTTTTCTAGAATTTGTTTTATTATGTAAAAGAAAGTATACAAAGCTTTTAACTGGATATAATGCGGTATTAGATTTATTTGATAAAGCTATTAATGTTGATAAGTTTATTGAATGTTTTGATCCAAATCGTTTATATTTATTTACATGTTATTCTTTATTAAAACATAGTGAAAAGTATTTAGAAGAACATGGTAAATTGGATTATAATATTGTAGCTTTAGATACTTATAGAAGCTTAGTTGATGAATTAAGAGAAAAAGATAAGATGTATAATAGTCATATTATTATTAATAATGAAATTTATACTATTGATGATTTATTTAGAGAATATGATGAATTAGTTAATAATGTTAATGAAAAATAGATATTAGTATCTATTTTTTTCTTTTTATGATAGAATTTAGTTAAGAATATATGTAAAGTAGTGTGATTGATGTGAGAGAACAGAAATATGCTGATGTTTTAAAAAAATATGAAGAGGAACATTCAGATGAATTAAAAGAAGAAAAATTATCAATGACAAGAGAAATTAAGTTTAGTGAATTACAAAAGAAAATTGATGATGAAGATATAGAGGAAGAAATTGATAATAATATAGATGATGATTTAGAAGATGAGGAAGTAACTGAAGAATTCGATATAGAGGAAAAGGTAGAAGAAAAAGAAGATTTAGTAAATACTCAAGAAAAAAAAGATAATGATAAAGAGGAAGATATTTATTTAACTACGTCTTTTAAACCGTTTAAAAAGAGATTTAGAATAAGTAAAGTATTTAAGATTATTATAATTATATTATTAGTAAGTGCTATTTTATTTAGTTTAGGATTTTTTGTTATTAAACCTTTATATAATAAATATTTACAAAGTAAACCACATGCTATTTTTAATAAGACTATTGATGTAGTTAGTAGTAGTTTAGTTAGTTTTATTAATGATGTAGTTGTGGAAGATGACAAATATTATTTAGATTTAAATTATAAATTAAATTCTAATATAGAGGATTTATATTATTTAACTGATTTTAATTATGGTTTTAGAATTGGAATTGATCCTAGTAAAAAAGTTTATGATGAACTTATATATATAAGAGATAATGATTTTGATTATGGACTTAATTATATTGAGAAAGATGATAATATTTATGTAAAATATAGTACATCTGATAGAATATTAAATCTTGGTAAAATAGAAGAGGACAATAATGAATATTATAATGAAATAGCTTCATTACTTGATGAATCTGTAGTAGGAAAAAAGAATTTAATTTATTATATAGAAGAGAATACTAAAATATTTAAAGAATTATTAGATGTTACTGATATTGTAAGAGAAAATGATGAATTAAGTATAAATAGTAAAAATATTAAGGTAGTTAGAAATACTTTAAATATTGATTTTACTTTAGCTTTAGATTTAGCTAAAAGATATAAGGAATTAGTCTTAGAAGATGATAAGTTATTAGATATTAGTGCATCATTTAATGATATGACTATTCAAGAGTATAAAGATTATTTAGATAGTCTTGTTGAGGAGATTGATAAAGACTATCAAGGTAGTATTAATATATATACGATTAATGGTAATGAGTTTGTTGGAATAGATATAGAAGAGAATGGATTTAGAAATTTTTATTATTATAATTATCTAGATAATTTTGAATTTTATTTTAATGCAACTGAGGATGAAGATTGTTTAAATGGGGGAGATTGTGTAATTGATAATCAAAATATTTTATCTTTAGTAGGAGAAAAGAAAGATAATTATATAAATGTTGATGTAATATATAATAATGAAAAGATAGCTGTTTTAGAAGTTAAAGATTTTAGTAAAGAGAAGATTGATTTTGCTTATGAGATTATTGAAGAAGATTCTAAGATAAATGGAAATGTTTTAATATATTATGATTCAGAAGATAAAACTTATAATATAGATTTTGGTTATAAAAAAGATAATAGTTATATTAATATGAATTTATATATTAATTTATTTGGCGAAGAACCGATTGGAGTCTTAAATAATGATAATATTGTTTTATATACAGAAAGTGTTTATAAGGAAGAAAATAATGCTTTTGGTAAAAAATTAGATGAAGTCGGGCTTAGAGAACCTTATATAGTATGGAATGAATTTTTTGGAATATTAGTATCAGAACTTAATATGTATGATACGGAGGAAGAGGTTCCTATACAGAGTGCTTAAAGAAAGTATTATTACTTTCTTTTTAGTTTGTATGGTATAATTTAGGTGGTGATATTATGGAATATAAGAAAGTAAATGATAATAATTATGTAATTAGAATAGACCGAGGTGAAGAAGTAATTTCAAAGTTAACTGAATTGGTAAATAAAGAACATATAAAGGCTGGATATATTAATGGTTTAGGAGCAGCTAAATATGTTAAAATAGGCTTATTTGATACTAATAAGAAAGAATATATAAGTCATGAATATGAAGAGCCAATGGAAATTACTTCTTTAATAGGAAATGTTTCTATTAAAGATGGTGAAACTTATTTACATTTACATATTAATTTATGTGATAAAACTATGAATGTTTTTGGAGGACATTTAAATTCTTGTATTATAGGAGCTACTTGTGAATTGTATTTAACAACGTTTGATACTATTATAGAAAGAGAATTTAATGAAGAAATAGGATTAAATTTATATAAATTTTAAAGGATATTATAAATTTAATATTTAATAATAATAGTAAGGAAGTGAAGATAGTGTCTTTATTAGAAGTTAAAAAGATTAATAAGTTCTTTGGTAAAAAACATGTAATTAAAGATGTTTCTTTTAAAATTGATGAAGGAGAAATCTTAGGTTTTATTGGTCCTAATGGAGCTGGTAAAACAACTACGATTAAAGTAATATTAGGATTACAATCTTTAAATAGTGGGGAAGTTTTAATTAATGGATATAGTATAAGTAAAGATTTTGAAAAAGCTATATTAAAGGTTGGAGCTATAGTAGAGAGTCCAGATTTATATATGTATTTATCAGGAAGAAAAAATTTAGAAATGATAGGTGCAATGTATAAGGGAGTTTCTAAAGAAAGAATAGATGAAATTATAAAGATGGTTGGTTTAGAAAAACGCATTGATGATAAAGTATCTAAATATAGTTTAGGAATGAGACAACGATTAGGAATTGCTGCAGCATTAGTCCATAAACCTAATTTATTAATTTTAGATGAACCTACTAATGGGTTAGATCCAGAAGGAATAAAAGAATTAAGAGATTTACTAAAAAGATTAGCTAAGACTGAAAAGATGGGAATTTTAATATCGAGTCATAATTTATTAGAATTAGAAAGTTTTGTAACTGATGTTTGTTTAATAAAAAATGGCGAGGTAGTAGTAACATCTTCAATTAAAGATATGCGTAGAGGAGATAGAACTGTTTATATAATTCGTCTTGATAAAACTGATGGTATCCAAGAATTATTAAATAAGGGTGATGAAGTTTTGGATAATAAATTTATTAAGATATATCGTGATGAAAAAGATATTCCAGAATTTATTGAATTGTTAGTAAAGAAGAAATATAAAATATATGAAGTTAGAGAGAATATTATGACCTTAGAAGAGGCATTTTTAAAGAAGGCTGGGGGTAATATAATTGATTAGTTTAGTTAAAAATGAGTTAGTTAAGATATTTCATAAAAAAGGATTATATATATTGGGAATTATTGTTTTAGGACTTTTACTTTTAAATATTGTAATATCTTTAAATTATGAAGAGAAATTGCTTAATGGACTTGATGATTTATATTATCAAGTATTAGAAGATGGCTTGGATAATTATGATATGGATGATACTGAGGAGTTATCTTGGTATATTAGAGATAAAGCTGAGATAGATACTTATAGTTTTTTAAAGGAATATGATTATTTATCTCCTGAATATTATTTTATAGATAATACAGGAAAAGAAGTTATTGAGAATTTATTAAATGCTCAATATATGTCTAAAGATGAAGAAGAAATTAAAATAGCTCAGGATGAATATGATAAATTTGTTAATAAATTAAATAATTTTGATTGGCAAGAAGATTTAAAAGAGGAAAAAGAAGAATTAGAAAAAACTAAGGATGTTATAAATAATCAATTAAAAGATGCTAGTGAAGGGGAAGATACAAGTAATATTGAGCAAGAATTAGTAAATATAAATTATCAATTAGAAGGGATTAATTATCGTCTTAATGATGGGATAGCTCCTTCATATAATGCTAATTCGACATTAGTAGATACTTATGTATCTAGTGCTTTACAGTATGATGGAATGAAGAAAGATGAAGATTTATATAGTGATCGTGGAGAGTTAATTAATAAAAGAAAAGCTGAAGAATCTTATTATACTTCTAAATATAAGTTAGATAATAAAATATATAATGAAGGTTATGAAACTACACAAGCTCAAGTAATTTCTATGTTTTCAAGTGTTGATATATTTATTTTAATAGCTTTATTTATTATTATTGGGGGGATTGTTTCAGAAGAATTTAATAAAGGAACTATTAAACAATTATTAGTTAGACCCCATTCAAGAACTAAAGTTTTAACTAGTAAGATAGTTGCGGGAGTTATTGCTCTTATAATATTTAGTTTAGTTTATTTTATCGCTAATTTAATAAGTTTTTGGATAGTTAATGGTGAAGTGGGATCTTTATTACAAACAGTAGTAGTATATGATTTTAACTTATCTAAAGTTGTTGAATATTCTACTTTTACTTATTGTCTATTAAATGGTTTATCTATTTTACCAATATTTGCTATAATATTTATGTTTGTAATTTTTATGGGAGTTATTACTTTAAATACAACAGGTGCTATTGTATCAGGTTTTGGTTTATATACTGCTAGTAGTATTATAAATGGTATTTTACCAAAAAAAATAGTTGCTTTTTTACCTATTAGTTGTTGGGACTTTAGAAGCTATTTATTTGGAGGTATATCAAGTAATCAATATGCTTCTTTAGGTATTTCAGTAATTATTTCTATTTTAACAATTTTTATCTTGTCTATTTTAGCTTATGGCTTTTTTAAACGAATAGATGTTAAAAATCAATAAAAGTGAAATATTTCACTTTTATTTTTTTTTATATGTTATAATATTTGTAGTGTAGGGAGTGATAGTGTGAATAAATTTTTTGGGATTGAAAAACGACCTAATAAAAAACAAGAAGAAGATAATGAAGTTAAGATTCAAGGTTATATTACTCCTTCAGGTAATCGTTTTATAAATAATCAAAATAATAATGAACCAGAGACTTTTGTTTATCAAGGTGGAGTAAATAATGTTAATAATGTTAATAATGTGAATAATTTAAATAATAATAATATTCCACCTTATGGAGTTAATGTTTCTAATAATGTGGCTGCTCCGGAAGTATTAGATATGCCGATTTTAGAAGAAAAAGAAGTTGAAACTTTAAATCCTTTAAATAATGCGAACAATCCTGTGCCAGTTAATCCAACATCTCTTCCAGTTGTTGAAGAAGTGGTAGATGAGGAGATAACTAAAGACGTTAAAGCTAATGTTTTTTCTGTAATTGGTATGATGTTTGGAATGCTTTTAACTCCAGGTACTACAATTACTAAAAACGCTAAAAAGTATCGTAGTTTAAATAAAGCAATTTTTATAACTATTTGGATTACTATTGTGACTTTAGTTTTATGTTTGTTAGCTAGAGTATTACTTGGTTCTTTTTATCGTACATATAATGGTGTTACAGGGGCATATACACTAAATTTTAATTTATCTAATGTTTTTAATTTAGATAATTATACTATGTATTTAGTTATTGCTTTTGTTGTATCAGCGGTTACAATTTTAGTTATTTCTCTTGTATATTATGCTTCTTCATTTGTTAATAGTAAAGGTGTAACTTTTGGATCATATTTGATGGTTAGTAATTTAGCGATGTTACCTTTTATTGTTGGAGTTATTATTTTATATCCAGCTGCTAATATTGTTTCTAGTTATTTAGCTTGGTTGGTATTAATATTTACTTTTTTATATACTTTAGTTTCCTTTTTAATAGGGATTGGTGAGCTTTTAACTTTTAGGAATATTAATCGCAAAATATTATATAATGTTTTAAATTTAACTTTTATAATTTTGGTAATGTGTTTAATAGTTGTTTTCTTAATTAGAATGAATATTTTACCAATGCCAGAAATTAGTGTATAACCGATATAAATCGGTTATTTTTTAAGCATAAAAAAAACTACTTTTAAAGTAGTTATTTTAAATTTGGTGACCCGTACGGGATTTGAACCCATGAATGTATGCGTGAAAGGCATATGTGTTAACCGCTTCACCAACGGGCCTTAAATAAATGGTGGGCCTGGGGGGACTTGAACCTCCGACCTCACGCTTATCAGGCGTGCGCTCTAACCAGCTGAGCTACAAGCCCATTTGCTTTAAGCCTTTTTTATTTTATCGTATTATTGTCATTTTAGCAAGCTTTTTTTTGTTTTTTTGCTGCTGACTAGTTAAGTATATCAAGCATTATCTAAAAAAGCAACAAAAAGTTTAAAAAAATTAAATTTTTTTGTGATATACTTTAAATATAGGTGATTTTATGATTTTATTAGTTAATAAGAATCATTTGTTTAATGAGGAAATGATTAAAGATTGGCATATGGTTGAGTATGAAAATTTTGCTTTGAAGATTGTTTATGTAGAAGAAGAGACTTTTCGTCATTTTGAAATGTTAAAAGCCCATTTAAAAATTGATGGAATCGAAATAGATATAGATGATGCTTATCGTAGTTTAGAAGCACAAGAGAATTTATTTTTAAGTTTTATGAAGAAATATGGTATTGATGAGGCAGAAAAGATAGTGGCTATGCCTGGGACATCTGAACATCATACTGGTCAAGCTATTGATTTGGTTTTAAAAAAAGATGGAAAATGGCTAGTAGAAAATGAAGATTTATATAAATGTGAAGAGGAATTTAAGAAAATTCATAAAGATTTAAAATATTTTGGTTTTATATTAAGATATCCTAAAGGTAAAGAGAATATAACTGGATATCCATATGAGCCATGGCATATTAGGTATATAGGTGATGATGCATCTTTAATAGGAGATTTAACGTTAGAAGAGTATTTAAAGTAAGGGACTCTTCTTTTTTTATTTCATATTATATAATAGGGGGTGAAGTATGGCTTATCAACGTGCTTATTTTCCAGTTAAAACGATTAGTTTATCTCAAGGATATGGAAGTGGTAGTAGTACTCACAAATTATCATATGCAATAGATCTTGCAGGGATACAAAATGTATATGCACCTTTTGATTGTAAAGTAACAAAATTGTATCAACCAATTGATACTAAAAATCATGCTAATACTGTATGGCTTACTAGTACTAAGAAAGTATTAAGTCCTAATGGGTATTATGGTTATTTAACTATTAGTATTACTCATCCTAGTGAAATTAGTAAAATGAGAATAGGGACTATTTATAAACAAGGTGAGAAAATATGTACAACTTCTAAAATGACTGGTAATGCAACAGGTAATCATGTTCATATTGAAGTAGCTAAAGGAAAAGATAGTGGATGGGTAAAGAAGACAAATGGGAAGTATAGTGAATATGTTATACTTAATAAAGTAAAAGCTGAAGATTATCTTTTTGTAGATGAAGATTCTACTATAAAGAAGAAAGCTTATAAAAATAAGAATTACAATTTTATTAAAGAATCGGATATAACTTATGTAGTAAAGAATGTACCTAGTGAACCATTAAATGTTAGAAGTACTACAAGTCTTAATAATACTAAAAATATTATAGGAGGATTAACTAATGGAGAAGAAGTTATAAAATTTTATGATAAAGGGAATATGTCTTATATTTATCATTATGAAATGATGGGATATGTAGCTAATCGTTATTTAATTAAAAAAGTATGATATAATATTATTAGGTGATTGTGATGGTAGTATTAAATTTAAGAGTATTATTTATTATTTTTTATGGGTTATTTCAATGTTTTTTAGGATTTTGTCTTTTATATGTAGCTAATAAAATTAAAGAAAAAAAAGAATCTTTTTGTACTAAATGTGGCGAAAAGGTAAGAGATGGTTATAAATATTGTAAAAATTGTGGTAAGGAATTACATATTGGATATAATGAAATAGCAGTTATTATTTTTTCTGTATTAGGAATTTTGACAATTGTGAGTAGTTTATTATATATTTTGTTTTTATTTATTATTTCAGTCTTTTTTAATATTTTATAATAAAAAAATTCCTTGTAATTAAGGAATTTTTGTTTTTATTTTTTATTTTTATTATATATTTATGAAGCATGGTATAATGTAAATAGTAAAGGAGTTTGAGTTTATGACTTTAATAAATT